>JAJDNL010000091.1 GCA_022340745.1 Deltaproteobacteria bacterium | reverse complement strand
CACCTGCAGCGGGCGGTTCCGCTAGTCGACGCCCTTTGCCAGCCCCGCGGACCCGAACTGGCAGGACGGTAGCCGCCTACGCGGCTACAGCATACGCGTAGTCGTCTGCGATTGCTTTAAATCCCACCTGTTTTACGAGCAGGCAGGAACCTCGGCATGCCACTCAAGTTTCATGATCCCCGTCGAACCCGTTTCGCCCCCATTCGGTAGGTTGGTTGAGCGGAGAAAGTGGTAACAACAATATTTTACGTATTGAAATGCAGGATGTCAATGAAGCGAGAAAGGCGAAGAGGCGAGATCGGGGTATTGCAGGAAGTTGAGAAGTGCCTGGCAAGCTGCTGAAAAAGCCTGAAAGCGACACCAATCGTCATACCGGACGAGACGAAGTCGAGATCCGGTATCCACTAAATTATTGTTTTTTTCTGGATTCCTGATAGTCGCTTCGCGCCTTCCGGAATGACGGACTAACTGCCCCCTGTCAGCAGCAATCTGCTTGCTGTGTAAAACGCTTCGCGCTTTGCACTTAGCCTCTGTCTTTAAGGGCTCTCTCCAGATCCCTTTGTTCTGTTTTTCGCTTCAAGGTCTCCCTTTTATCGTACATCCTCTTGCCCCGGGCCAGACCTAGCTCCACCTTGGCCTTACCGTCTTTGAAATAAATTCTTAGTGGAACCAAAGTCAGTCCCTTCTCCTGAGTCTTGCCCTGTAGTCGTTTGATTTCTCGTTTGTGGACAAGAAGTTTGCGAACTCGATCCGGCTCATGGTTGTCATAGTAAGCGTGGCTGTAAGGGCTGATGTGGGATTGCATTAAGAAGAGCTCGCCGTCCTTAACTCTGGCGTAACTGTCCTTGAGATTAGCACGACCTTCCCGTAAAGATTTTACTTCGGTACCCAACAAAACCATGCCTGCCTCAATGACTTCAAGGATCTCGTAGTTATATCGGGCTTTCTTGTTCTGGCACACGATTTTGATGTTCGGCTTCTTCATTGAGGATTGCCATTGACAACGGGCAATCTGCCCATCTCGTCTTCGAAGAGTTCGAAGTCTTCCCGGAAGCGTCGCCAGGCCAGGTTGCAGAGATATTCATTGACCTTGCTGGCAGTGCTGAGTTGCAGCACTTCCTTTAAATGCTCTTTAGACTCTTCTAGATTGGCGTTGCGGATGATTTTCTTGACCCTCGGCACGGCCATGGGATTCATACTCAGCGAGTCAAGTTCGAAACCGAGAAGAATGGGAGCGTAGAGGGGTTCTGCGGCCAGCTCTCCACAGAGAGAGACCGGAATGCCGGCAAACCGACCGGCGTCGGCGGCCTGTTTGACCATCCTGAGGATGGCAGGGTGGAGCGGTTCATAAAGGTGAGCCACGTTTTCGTTTACCCGGTCAATGGCTAAAGCATACTGGACCAGGTCGTTGGTCCCGATACTGAAGAAATCAACCTCATTGGCGAGTAGGTCAGCAACCGCCACGGCCGCGGGCACCTCTATCATGATGCCAACCTGCAAGTCTGGATCAACCTCGATGGACTCCTGAATGAGTGATTGTTTGACCTGGTTCAGGATGTCCTTGGCTGCGTGGAGTTCCCCTAACCCTGAGATCATGGGGAACATAATCCGGACGTTTTTAGTAATCCCGCTTACCCGAAGGATAGCGCGAAGCTGAGTACGAAACAGCTCATCTTCTTGGAGACAGAGACGGATGGAGCGGAGACCGAGAGCCGGATTGGTCTCACCCCATTCTCGCATCCTGGAGGGAATTTTGTCAGCACCGAGGTCCAAGGTGCGAATGGTCACCATTTCAGGATAGATGATTTCGGCTACTTCCCGATAGTCCCAGAACAGGGTCTCTTCATCGGGTGGGGTGTCCATATTGAGGTAGAGGTACTCTGTGCGATAAAGGCCGACACCCTCGGCACCGTTATCGATGACAGCAACAACCTCCTCCAAGAGCTCAATGTTAGCCTGTATCTTGATAGTGTAACCATCTTCAGTTTCGGCTGGGAGCTCGGCGCAGCGGGCCACTTCCTTACGATAATTCTCGAGCTGATACTGGCGCTCATAGTAGTAATTGAGCAATTCCTCGTCAGGATCGATGATTACCTTGCCGGCATAGCCATCGACCACTATAAGTTCACCGGAACGCACAGCCTGGTAGACGTTTTCGAGACCTACCACAGCGGGGATATCAAGAGAGCGGGTGATGATTGCAGTATGAGAGGTCTTACCGCCCATATCAGTTACAAAGCCCAAAGTCTTTTCCACTTGCAACTGGAGGGTATCGGCGGGTGAAAGGTCTTGGGCTACGATAATGACCCGCTCTTTGATGCCCGCAACGCTTCGCCTGTTTTGACCGGTGAGGTTTTCAAGCACCCGTTCGGCAACGTAGTCAACATCAGAGATGCGGCTGCGAATATACTCATCCTCGATCTTGGCAAAGATGAGTTGGGCATTTTCCACGGCTTGCCTCAAAGCCCATTCCGCATTAATTCCCTGTTCCTCTATAAGGCGGATGGTTTCGTTATAAAGCATCCTGTCTCTGAGCATATAGATGTGAGTATCCAGGATAAAACTATGCTCAGGAAACTCACCCGCTATCTTAGATTTTATCGCTTTAAGATCAGCTTCAGCCTTATCTACAGCAGCATCAAAGCGTGTTTTCTCTTTTTCGGTATGCGCGGGGGAGGGTAAGTAGTAGTAGACGAGGGATACTCTGTCGCGATCCACCCGGAAGGCCTTGCCTATAGCAACACCGGGAGAGACCCCGATACCCTTCAAGATCATGCGGGCGTTGCCGGGGGGCATTTCCTTATTCCTCGCCAAATTTGTTGTCGAAAAGCACGGCCAGTGCTGCCAGGGCCTCGGCGGCATCCTTGCCTTCGGCACACAGTTCAACCTGGGTGCCCTGAGGGCACGACAAGGTCATGATATCCAGCATGCTCTTGGCATTAGCTTCCCGGCCGTTTTTAATGATGAGAATGCGTGACTGGAACTGACTTGAAGTCTGAACAATCTTTGCGGCGGCCCGAGCGTGTAGGCCCAGTTTGTTGCGGACTGTAAATTCTTTTCGTACCATTTGACTTTCTGTCCCGTAATGTATACTTCGCATGTGTACTCAGAGACACCGCAGCCACTTAACGAAAAAATCCAGCCGGATGGCCTACTCCTGAAAACATCGTCATCCGACCAGATCAGCGGGAGCAAAACCTGTGCCTGAGAAATCTATAGGGAAACTGCCATCCGCGTTGCGGCAATGCCTTCTTAGCACATGGACATGGCCAAGTCAATATTTCCTCGCAGAGCGCAAAGCGCATAGCGTCATAAAATCAGCTGGTAGCTAGCAACTGGCAGCAGGCAGCAAATCCGATTGGCGGTAAGATATTTTTCTGCCGGCTGCACGCTGTAGAATAGCACTTTGCGCTATTCTACTACGACGGGCAACGGACAACTGACCACCTAAACTATCCTTCCGATAGCTCTTTCTTTATCTTCAAAGCTTCCTGATACACCAGTCGTTTACTAATACCCCGCTCTTGGGCCACCGCTGCCGCTATTTCTTTAAGAGGACGGCGACCAGATGTGAGGGAAGCGCGCAGCTGTTCAATGAGGGAGTCTTCCAGGTGTGGCTTGCTTTCCTCAGCTCCGGCCACTAACAGGGTAACCTCTCCGCGGGCTTCTCCTGGCCAACGTTCCATGGCCTCTTCCAGGCTTCCCCGAAAAATCTCCTCGTGGATTTTGGTCAACTCCCGAGTTACTGCCACTCTCCTATTGCCCCAAATCTTCCTCATGTCTTTCAGACAACCGCCAAGTCTTCTGGGTGATTCAAAGAGAATCAGAGTCTCCTCAGCCTGGGCATAGCTAGTGAAAAATGTACGGCGGGCAGCAGGACGATTGGGAGGGTAGCCCAAAAAAAGAAACTGTTGCATGGGAAGCCCGGCAACAGTCAGGGCCGTAGTAACCGCTGAGGGTCCGGGAATGGGACTCACCTGAATATCGTGGGACATCGCCAGACGGACCAAGTCAATCCCTGGGTCAGATATACCCGGAGTGCCGGCATCGGTAACCAAAGCCACCGACTTTCCGGTCATTAGTTCGCGTATTAAGTGGGGGCCCCGGGTATGCTTGTTGTGTTCGTGGTAGCTGATCAGAGGACAATGAATGTCGTGAGCGGTTAATAGTTTTCGGGTGCGGCGTGTGTCCTCCGCGGCGATCAGATCCACCTGACGCAAAATTTTCAGTGCCCTAAGAGTAATATCCTCTAGGTTGCCAATGGGTGTTGCCACGATGTAGAGGGTTCCAGGTTTTTTAGTCATGATTCAAAAAGTTGGCCGGATTAGGTTCTTAGCTTTATGAACTGTAGCGGGACCTCGGTTTATAAATCCGAAACTCGAAATACGAAGCACGAAACAAATCCAAAATCCTAATTCTCAAATGTTCAAAACTTAACGCCTCTAAGATACTTGTTTGGTGTTTCGGTCATTTGGATTTTGGTAATTCGAATTTGTTTCGGATTTCGATATTCGGATTTCGAATTTGTCTGAGGCTCCGCCGCTTTGGCTACTGTGTGTATGTGTTTCGCACTCTGCAAAGTTCGTGACCGGTTCGAGCCTCAGTACGTTGACTCGAACGCATTTTCTATTACTTCAAAAAGGGGTGCACCCTTGCTACCGCTGACGGTGACCACATCGAATCTTGCCTTTGCCTCGGTAAGGTCGTGCTTCTGCAGATAATGCCATGCCACTTGGCTTAGCTTGTGCTGCTTGGCAGGTGTAATCGCATGCTTGGGAGAGCCAAAAGCCTGACTTCGACGTGACTTTACCTCCACAAAGACTAAAACGCCCCCGTGGTAGGCGATGATGTCAATCTCACCGAGGGGGCAGCGATAGTTCCGGCAGATGATGCGGTACCCCAAGCCTTTCAAGTGAAGGAGAGCAAGTTTCTCACCTTCATAGCCCTGAAGCAGGTGGGTTTTGGGCCGACGTCGCGTTTGTTTGCTGTCTTGAGGCATGACAATTGTTTCAACGTTCTTCGTTTGTCCAAGATAGGTTCAATCAGCGTTCGGGTTGACACTACTGGGGCGAACCCCACGGAATGTTTGCCGGTGGAGTGGACAGGATCCATAACGAACCAAGGCGGTGCGGTGCTCCTTCGTACCGTATCCCTTATTGCGGGCGAAGTTGTAATGAGGGTAGTTCTCGTGATGAGCAACCATAATCGTATCCCTGTACACCTTGGCGACAATGGATGCGGCTGCCACTGAGATACTCAACTGATCTCCACGTTTGAGAGGTTGCTGTGGTAGTTGGATGGGCACTTCCCAGGGGCCGTCCACGATAACGAAGTCGGGCAGGGGGTCTATCTGTGCTACGGAGCGACGCATGGCCTCCAAAGTTGCTGCCAGGATATTGGTGCGGTCAATCTCTGCAGCACTCACCTCCCCGATACCGATAGCGATAGCCACTGCGTGGATTCTGTCGTAGCATTGCTGGCGTTGAGAGGGGGTGAGCAGTTTAGAGTCACGAACTTCAGGAAGGTCTATGCCATAGGGTAACACCGCCGCCGCCGCCACAACCGGACCAGCAAGCGGGCCCCGGCCCGCTTCGTCTACCCCGGCGATTCGGCGAAAACCTCGGTCCCATACTCTGCGCTCGAAGTACCAGGGATCCCTGGGATCTTTAGGAAACAAAGGTGTTTGTGCCGGCTGGCCAGCCATGTTCGTGAACTTTCGGCTTTCAGCTGTCAGTTTTCAGGCTGGTAAAGGGAAAGCAGTGAGCGGACGAGCATATCCATCTTAACTGCTTACCGCTTGCTGCTGACGGCTAACTATTAGGACCGTGGGCGAAGTTCGCGGATGCGGGCGGCCTTGCCTCGTAACTTGCGCAAATAGTAGAGGCGTGAGCGACGAACGCGACCACGGCTTACCACTTCGATTTTATCGATCATGGGTGAATGGAGCGGAAAAATTCTTTCAACTCCTATCCCATAAGAAATTTTGCGGACGGTGAAGGTGGAATTTATCCTGCCCTTGCGTTTGCGAATGACCACGCCCTGGAAGACCTGGATCCGTTCTTTGTCTCCTTCTCTAATCCTCACATGGACCTTTACCGTATCACCAGATTTGAATTGGGGAATATCGGCCCGCATCTGTTCTCTATCCATTGCTTGTAACGTGTCCATTGTATCTCCTTATCCACTCAACAACATGCCCATTTAATATGTGTATTAAATATCGATAGTCAAGTATCCGGTATCGACTGTCTGCCGTATTCCTCAAAAGGTTTCTTTGCCGTTATGCGAGCCCAACAACCGGTCGAAAATAGCGGTGGCTGCCGAGCGTACAGACAGATGATTATACCTGGAACCACCTTGAATAGGAGCCAACCGATGGTCTGCCATCTTCACCACTTCATCGGCCAGGCCATATCCCGTACCAAATAAAATGAGGAGAGGTTTTCCTCGGCCGACTAGTTCTCTGGCCTCCGAGTAGCTTAAAGTGGCGCCAGTCAGAGAGGCTCCAGTTATCAGTAGTTCCGGCCTTTGGCCACATTCGTTTTTCATAGTATCCACCACTTCAGCCAGGGAAGCGGCTGGGATTACCAACTCCAGTGCCAGTTTTCTTTCAGGATGGCGTTTGGCCCCGTATCCCTGTCGCCAATGGGCGAGAAGCCTTTGTACCAACTGGAGTTGGTCTTCCAAGGGGGTGACCATGTAAAAGCGGCTCACCCCGTAGGTCAGAGCAGCGCGGGCGATGTCATGAATGTCCAGATTCGTCACCGAGGAAACGATAACCTGGCGCTGACGGTTATACACCGGGTAGTGAAGTAACGCCACCTGGATATTCATGACAGAGATTCCAAATTCGGGAATTTAGGAATTCAGGGATTTCCCGATTCCTCAGTCTTCGCTTTTCTGTATAGCCTCGGCGAGCAGTTTCTTGTCCTCGCTGCTCAGTATTTCCTCCTTCAGAAGATCTGGCCGCCTTTGCCGGGTGCGCAACAGGGACTGTTGACGCCGCCAGCGACGAATAGCGGCGTGGTTTCCAGAAAGAAGTATCTCCGGTGCCCGGTGTCCCTCGAAAATTTCCGGCCTGGTATAGTGCGGGTACTCCAGCAAGCCGCCGACGAAACTCTCTTCTGCTATGGACTCATCACTACCAAGTACCCCCGGAACCAACCTGGCCACAGCGTCGAGCACGATGAGGGCGGGCAATTCGCCCCCTGTGAGAACGTAGTCACCGATGGAAATTTCATCGTCGACGTAATGGTTGCGTATCCTCTCGTCAACTCCCTCATATCGACCGCAGACCAAGCATATGTGTGGCAGCCGGCTTAGCTCAAAAGCGATTTCCTGTTTGAACATCCTACCCTGGGGGCTCAGGAGAATTACCCTCACGGAAGGATCAGCGGCCCGGACGCTGGCGATGGCAGCCGCCAGGGGTTCTGGTTTCATTACCATACCACTGCCGCCGCCAAATGGTCGATCATCCGTGGTACGATGAGGACCGCTGGCGTAATCGCGAATGTTGGTGACCTGAACCTCAATGAGCTCTCCGGCTATGGCCTTGCCAATAATGCTTTCCTGAAGGGGCCCTGCCATCATACCGGGGAATATGGTCAAAATGTCAATGATCATTAGGATCTAAAAAACCTGGTCCTTGAGGCCTCGGTCAATTCGTATACACCATAGCGCATAAAGCAAGTAGCCAGGAGTCAGAATTGAGGTTTCAGGTGTCAGGTGTCAGGAAAAACAGACAGAGAATCTAAAACCTCATCTATCTCAAATCCGCAATCCGCAATTCTTTTTCTGCCCTCTGTCCTCTGCCGTCTGTCGTCTCTCCCCGTCTCGCCGTGTCCCCGTGTCTCCGCGTCAGGCCACAGTGCCTAGTGATCTGCTGCCTGCTGCTAGCTAACACAGGCCCTGTGCCGTCCCTTTACTTAATACGTCTCCGGAAGCTCTACCGTCATCAGCCGTCGCTGGAGATCTACTTCATGAACAACTTCTTGGGTAGCTGGAACAAGAATCTCCTCGCCTCCCCGGCGCACTACATAGACGTCATTACTCCCGGTCTCAATGATCTCCTCTAAAATTCCCAGTTTGGTGCCGTCGGCGCTCACCACTTCGAGTCCGATGAGCTGATACCAGTAAAACTCATCAGAGTCCAGAGAAGCCAGCCTCGATTCGGGTACACAGAGTTTAGCACCCACTAAACGATGCGCATCCTCAACTCTGCTAATCTCACGACTAAGCAGGAGAAATGTTTTTTGATGGGGGCGGACCTCTGTAATGGTCAAAGAAATCTCGCTGCCATCCTCCAGACAGGCGGTGATTTCTTCCTCGGCAACGAGAGTCGAGAGAGTTTCCCCGTAAGGGAGAACCTTCAGGTGTCCTTTCAAGCCGTGGGCTTTGAGCACTTGGCCGATAGGGAGCGGTGGGTCACTGATCATTGCTCTTATTCGATAATTTCAAGCACCGCCCGCTTGCGGATCTTGGTGGATGCGGCACTCAGTATTGTTCTCATCGCCCGAGCAGTGCGCCCTTGTTTGCCAATTACTTTGCCGAGATCCTCCTTGGCCACCCGCAATTCGATGACAGAGGTCTGTTCTCCTTCTAACTCTGAAACCTCAACTTGTTCTGGGTAATCCACCAGCGCTTTAGCAATCATCTCTATCAGTTCCTTCAACATGGCGACCTCCACTAAGCCAAAGGAGTAAGATGCGTCTGGCTCTAACCAGGTAACTGGAGTGCGGCATTCCCCACATCTGCACAGCACTGGCTTACGGAAAACCCCCGGCAACCGCTCCGCTTCTCTCTTGCTTGATGTTCTGGAAGTCCAAAGACATCCCCTTGCAAACGGAGATCTCGGACTTAGGCCGATCCAGCGAGCAACCCTTTTTGTCTAATCAAGCTCCGCACCGTGTCACTCGGTCGGGCGCCTCGGTCGAGCCAAACCCGAAGCCGCTCTGGGTCAATTTGCACCTCAACAGGATCAGCTAAAGGGTTATACGTCCCAATAATTTCGAGGAACTTACCGTCTCTCGGCGCTTCGGAATCCGCCACTACAATCCGGTAAAATGGTTTCTTTTTGGTTCCTTTGCGGGTCAGTCTAATTCGTGCTGCCATATTTTCTTCTTACTCCTTTGCAGTAAAGCTAGGCGATAGCGTTGATGTGCCGCCTCCTTCTTCCCCTATCAAA
Organism: Deltaproteobacteria bacterium; assembly: GCA_022340745.1. GTDB lineage: Bacteria > Desulfobacterota > Syntrophobacteria > BM002 > BM002 > BM002. The sequence continues at coordinate 15,133 of JAJDNL010000091.1, read as the reverse complement.
AGGGGAGAGGCATACCTCCTCTTGGTAGACGGATACCGCCCTTACCACCCCTACTCAGTTTGTGCAACATTTTTCTCATTTGCGCATAATTTTTTATAAGTTTATTCACTTCCTGCACCGAAGTCCCGCTGCCCTTGGCAATACGTTTGCGGCGACTGGCATTGATGATCATATGATTGCGCCTCTCCTGAAGAGTCATGGAATTAATAATGGCCTCGATGCGTATCAGTTCACGATCATCGGGTTGGAGGTGGCGCAGTTGCTTCAATTTCCCCATACCAGGCAACATTCCCATGATCTGTTCCAGAGAACCCATCTTTTTAATTTGCTGAAGCTGGTCACGAAAATCCTCCAGGGTAAATGAGTCCTTAGCCAGTTTTTCCTGGAGCTTCTCTGCTTGTTCGGCATCGAAGGCTTTCTCAGCTTTTTCAATGAGAGTCAGTACATCCCCCATTCCCAGAATGCGAGAGGCCATACGCTCCGGGTGAAAAGCTTCCAAAGCGTCAAGTTTTTCTCCGATGCCGCAAAACTTTATGGGCTTTCCGGTTACGGTGCGCATGGAAAGAGCAGCTCCGCCCCGGGCGTCCCCGTCCATCTTGCTAAGAATGATTCCAGTGAGTTCCAGTGCTTGGTTGAAAGCTTCGGCCACCTGGACCGCATCCTGGCCGGTCATGGCATCAGCCACCAGGAGTATCTCACGGGGGTTGAGCTTCAATTTGAGCTGCTCCAATTCATTCATCAGGTCGGTATCAATATGAAGACGCCCGGCAGTATCCACAATGAGGATGTCACAGCCCTGCTGTCCCGCATAACCGAGAGCAGAGACGGCAATCCCCACCGGGTTCATATCAGTGGTGGCAGGAAACACCGGCACCCCGAGCTGTTTTCCCAGAGTTTGGAGCTGCTCGATGGCCGCCGGGCGGTACACGTCAGCCGGCACCAGACAGGGTTTACGGTTAAGGTCTTTAAGATACAGAGCGAGTTTTCCTGCCGTAGTCGTCTTTCCCGAGCCCTGAAGACCGACCAGCATGAATACAAATGGGGTGCGACCGGTGAGTTCCAGGGACGCAGCCTCACCACCCATGAGGTCTGCCAGGGCCTCGTGAACAATTTTGACCACTTGCTGGCCCGGGGTAAGGCTGTGCCTGACCTCTTCGCCAGCTGCTTGCTCGGCAAGGTCGGTGACAAATTGTTTTGCCACCTTATAGTTCACGTCAGCTTCCAGCAGGGCAAGTCTGACTTCCCGAAGAGCCTCCTTGAGGTGTTTTTCAGAAAGCTTCCCTTGACCCTTCAATCGTTTAAAAGTACGATCAAATTTTTCACTCAGATTTTCGAACATAATCCCAACGGCCTCTGATAATTGAAGCTCCCTGCAGTCCCGCTTTAGCGGGACAGGGAATCTCCGAAATGCAAGGAAGGGACTCCATCTTGTTGTAGTTCGCTCGCTAACCCCGTCCGCCTCCGGCGGACTACGGGGCGAGCTGTAGCATTCTCAAAATAGTCGTAAACATTTGATTATAGAAACACTCCTATATCCTGTCAAGGAAAACTCCTGAACTTTCGGGCAAGAGCAAAGGTTAGCTACGGGTTCTATACTCGATTCTGGCAATGCTCTTGCCACTTGTGGTGGAGTATGGAGGGTTTCTTTCAGGCTCTCTGTTTACCCACCGGTTGGCCAAAAACAAGGGGGAAATTGTTGACGTTCTGCTCCTAAAAAAAATCTGGACTTTTAGACTAATTTACCCTATGTTAGGTTGGCTACCGTAAGTGAAACTTTTTACAACCTTCGAGAATGCTCAAACAGGTACCCTTTACAATCCATGCTGGGTAAAGAGACCCGCAAGATTTTTGAGCAACTCACCCTGGTTTCGCAACTGGGGCTGACCATGGTCGGCTCCATCGGCCTTGGTTTTGCCGTCGGCTACTATCTTGACAAGTGGTTGGGAACCAGGGGCATTTTTTTAACACTCTTTATCCTTCTCGGCATCGGCGGCGGTGGTTACACCGTCTATCGGCAGATCAGGGAATTAGAGGACTCTGAATCTGAAGAAGAAAAGCCGTGAGATCTCAGCGCTTATATGTTGTGCAGTTCATTGGCTATGAGCGATTACGCGACTCTAAAGAAAGCTCTGATTAAGAAAGCTCTGCTGTTATCCCTGGCCGCTGCCTGTATTTTCCTGGCCTTAAATCTCAAATCAGCAGCCAAAGGTATCGCGCTGGGCAGCATTTTCAGTGTGGTGGAGTTCAAACTGATGGCGCTGCGCTTGGAGCGCAGGTTTACCCGGCAGAAAAGGGCCAGAGACTATTTCGGCCTTGTTGGTCGATTTTTCTTGCTGAGCATCCCACTGGTTATTGCCATCAAGCTTCCTTCCATCAACTTGGCAGCCACGGTAGGGGGCATCTTTGCGGTGAAAGCTGCAATCTACTACCATTTTCTTATAAGTAATCGTTCCCTATTAGCTAAGACAGAGGAAAAGGCAATCTAGAACCACGTATCACTCAAGAGCAGCTATGGAGCATATCGGCAAAGTTAGTCAATGGGTTTTTCACCTCGGTGATACACGGCTCGTGGTAAATAGCACTACCCTCATGATGACCTGGGTGGTTATAGGGTTGACTTTGGCGTTCGCGTTGGTCGCCACTCGGGGCCGAAGTATAGTTCCGGGCCCGTGGCAGCAATTAGCAGAGCTTTTGGTTCAGTGGTTCCGAGAGCTGGTGCGGGACGCTCTGGGAGACGCTTATGAGGAGCGCTACTTCCCACTTATATGCGGAATGTTCATCTTTTTGTTGTTATGCAATTGGGTTGGAGTCTTGCCCGGTTTGGAGGAACCCACTAAGGATATCAACACGACCTTGGGCCTCGGTGTCATGGGCTTTTTTATTGCTCACGGCACCGCCATTAAGGTCAAAGGTTTGAAGCAGTACATCAAGGAATATTTTGAGCCGATGTTTTTCCTTATGCCCCTAAACGTTGTGGGCGAAGTGGCCAAGGTTATTTCCATTTCATTTCGTTTGTTTGGCAACATTATGGGCGGCAGTATCATTATCATTGTGGTTACACACCTGGCGTATGGCCTGGTGTTGCCGCCTTTCCTATACGGCTTTTTCGGATTGTTTGTGGGCACAGTGCAGGCCTTTGTCTTCACAATGCTCACCCTGGTCTATATCTCCGTGCAGATCAGGTGATGAAAGCAACATACTAAAAGGAGGATTCGAGAATGGCAGTGGAAATTACGGGAGCAGATTTAGTCAGGGCAGCGGCGATGCTGGGAGCCGGGATTGCCATGGGCATTGGTGCCTTCGGCCCCGGTTTGGGTGAGGGCATCGTGGCTGGTAAAGCGTGCGAAGCTATCGGTAGGAATCCAAGAGAGGCTGGCTTGTTGACCAGAACCATGCTGGTGGGTCAAGCAGTCGCGGAATCCACGGGGATCTATTCTCTGGTGGTGGCTCTGTTGCTGATCTTTGTGGTGTAGGAGACTAGGAGATCTGCATGGAGGTCACTGATTGGGTCAAGGTTGCGGCATTTGTCGGGGCCGGACTTTCCATGGGGTTGGGAGCGTTCGGTCCAGGCCTCGGCGAAGGCTATGTAGCCAGCAAAGCCAGTGAAGGTATGGGGCGGCAGCCGGGTGCGTCCAATGATCTGCTGCGCACCATGCTGGTTGGCCAGGCCGTTGCCGAGTCCACCGGAATATACGCGCTGGTGGTGGCCCTACTCCTGCTCTTTCAGGATTTCAGTGCAGCGAGTTTTATTGATATTCCCGCATTTCTTGCTGCGGGGCTGTGCATGGGGCTGGGGGCAATGGGTCCGGGCATAGGCGAGGGTATTGTGGCTGGTGCCGCCTGCGAATCCATCGCCCGCAACCCGGAGACTTCACCGGTGGTCATTCGTACCATGCTGGTTGGTCAGGCCGTTGCCGAGAGTACAGGAATTTACTCTCTGGTTGTGGCCCTGTTGATGATCTTCGTGGTCTGAAGATTAAGAAGGATACTGGATTCTAGATCCTTGATTCTAGATTAAGTACAAACTGTATTACATCAATTCAGTATCCAGTAACCAGCATCTAGCATCGAGCGCCCGAAGGGCGCCGATTTTCCTGGATAGTGCCATGATTGAAATCAACCTTACAATTATAATTCAGGTTCTGCAGTTTTTGATCCTCATTTTCATCTTGAATCGACTGCTTTTTAAACCAATTAGTCAGGTTATGACTGAACGCAAGGAGAAGATCAGCGCCTGGGAAGAGAAAACTCAGAAGTTGCAGGAGAGTGCTCGGGAGAAGTTGGAGACCTATGAAAACCAGCTCAGAGAGGAGAGGGCTCAAGCTCAAGAGAGACAAGGGCGGTTGACCAAAGAGCTCAAGAAGAAAGAGGAAGAGAATTTACAAACGGTATCTGCGGAAGCCGCCGGGCTGGTAGCTTCGGCCCAGCAAGCACTGGCAGAAGAAACAGAGCGACTAAGGTTGGAGCTTCGCCATCAGGCAGTGGAACTGTCACAGATCTTGGCAGAAAAGGTACTAGGAAGAAAGGTGTCATGAGCATATATCGGAGCAACAAGAGATTACGCCTCCTTTTGGTTGGTGTCCTCGTGATCACCGTGGTGGGCTGCCTGGCACTGACAGCTTTTGCCGCAGAAACCGAACAAGGACCGAGCACGTTTAAGAAAATCTGGATGCTCAGCTGGCGCGTCCTCAACTTTTTGATCCTCGCCTATTTCCTGTTCAGGCTGTTAAGAAAGCCAATCAGTAGTTTTTTCCAGGAGTCCGCCCGGGTAATTCGTGAGCAGCTTCAGGGGACCGAGCAGTCCTGCCAGCAGGCTGAGCAGGAGTTGCAAGAGGTAGAGAATCGCCTTGAGGCGCTTAGCCAAGAAATCGAAAAACTACAAGATGTTATTGGCGAGCATGGCGAAAGGGAACGCGACAAGATCATCGCAAACGCCAGACAAACCGCTGAGCAGATGCTGGAGAATGCCAAGCTTGAGGCCGCTTATAGTGCTCAGCAGGCCAAGAACCAGCTCCGGTTCGAAGTAATTGATTCGGCAGTGAAGATGGCTGCGGAGAGCATACAAAAGGCGATCGAAAGCGGTGATCAAGAACGGCTGGTTAAGGAATATCTGCAAGACTTGAGGGAGATGCCTAGTTCATCTGTATAGCACGGATAATTCATGGTGACGATTTTTATGGGCGGGGTTATTCCCGCTTTTTTTATTCAACATCCAGAATGTCGAATGTCGAACAAGGAATTTCGAACAGCAGAAGTTTTTAAAAAGAATAGGCAAATGTTTTTCACTTCGATATTCTGCGGTTCCTTGTTCTGCGGTTTATATTTTTTTTTACACTTCGCTAGCTGCTAGCTGATTTTGGTGCTTAGCGCTCTGCCCTCTGCGAGAGAAACATGGCACGAAGATTGAATCGGTACTATAATGGCCTCACCTTTTTCCACACCCAATGGCGACAGGAACATTCTCTATTATCCACCCCAAAAGGGAGGAAGAGATGACTGAACGGTTCTATCCCATAGATGATTTTACCGTGAAAGAAAGCTGGCGGCTTTTTCGGATCATGGCCGAATTTGTCGATGGCTTTGAGACCATGGCAGAGATCTATCCGGCTGTGTCCATTTTTGGTTCTTCCCGAGTTGGAGCCGATGATCCCTTATACGAAAAAACAAGAACCATTGCTCGTCTTTTTGCCGAAGATGGATTTCACGTGATTACCGGTGGCGGTCCCGGCCTGATGGAGGCAGCCAACCGGGGGGCGGCCGAGGGGGGGGCTCAGTCTGTAGGATTAAACATCCAGCTTCCCATGGAGCAGCAGCCAAATTCCTATGCCAATGTCGTGCTGAACTTCAGATATTTCTTCATCCGCAAGGTGATGTTTGTAAAATATGCTCAGGCCTATGTGGTGCTCCCCGGAGGTTTTGGAACCCTGGATGAACTGTTTGAGGCCCTTACTCTCATTCAGACAGACCGCATCAAGCCATTTCCGGTAATTTTGGTAGGGAATGATTATTGGACCGGTTTGATTAACTGGCTACACCATCGGTTGTTGGAGACAGGAAAAATATCGCCACAGGATCTAAACCTGATCCAGCTAGCAGATGACCCTAACGAGGTAGTGGAGTCGGTGAAGAGAATGGTTATCGTTTAAGGTTTCAGGTTTCAGTGTTCAGGTTTCAGCTTTTATGTTTCTTTTTCCTGACACCTGATACCTGAAACCCTTCGGGTCCGGGTTCTTTCTTTTCTCTAATCCCCTGCCTCTGTGTGGGAAAATTGCAGCTGACCTTCACCGGGTTTGATGTCTTGGCGCCCCTCGATTTGAATGTTTGCAGCGTATTGGTTCTCCAGTTTGAGAAGTTCGGCTCGTTTCTTGTTCAAGAGATAGTCGGCTACCTCCTGGGCAAAGGAGCCCTGCACCTGATTGGCTTTGCCGCGGCTGAGTTCCAACCAAATTTTCCGCAGATAGGTCAGAGCGGTGGCTTCAGTGGATCGAACCACACCGGTTCCGCCGCAGCGCAGGCAAGACACATAAGAACTGGACTGCACAGAAGGACGCAGCCTCTGCCGCGAGACCTCCAATAGGCCGAACTTGCTGATGCGCCCCATTTCTATCTTGGCCCTGTCTTTCTTGAATTCCTCCCGCAGAGTTCTTTCCACCTGGCGAATATGTTTACGGTCCCTCATGTCAATGAAATCAATGACCACCAACCCGCCTAGATCGCGAAGACGCAGTTGGCGTGGAACTTCCACCGCCGCCTCCATGTTGGTTTTGAAGGCGGTTTCCACAAATTTCTTCTCGCGGCTGGACCTGCCCGAGTTCACATCCACAGCCACCAGAGCCTCAGTAGTATCGATTACCAGGAAGCCTCCTGATTTCAAGTGAACCCTGTTGCTATAGATAGTCTCAATCTGGTTCTCAAGTTCATACTCGGCGAAAATGGGTCTCTTCTCCTTGTAGAGCTTGACCAACCAGCGATGACGAGGCGAGACCACAGCCATAAAGTCCTTGACCCGCTTGTAAACCTCTTTGTTATCAACCTGGATTTTTTTGATGTTGGCGGTGAAATAGTCCCTGATAGCACGGATTGTGAGGTCTCTTTCCTGGTAGAGCAGGGTTGGAGCCTTAGTTTCTTGGGCAGTGGCCTTGATATTCTTCCACAACCGGAGCAGATAGCGAAAATCGCGGGACAGGTCACGCTTCGTTCTATTTGCGCCCGCAGTACGAACGATAAGATTAATGCCATCGGGCACGGACAGTTGAGAGATGATTTGGCGCAACCGCTGCCGCTGCCGTTCGTCTTCAATTTGTCGGGAAATGCCACCGTGTTTGCTCCCAGGCATCAGTACGAGGTAGCGGCCCGGCAAAGAGACATAGGTGGTCAGGAAGGCACCCTTGGTAGGAGTTGCCTCTTTGACCACTTGAACCATGAGTTCCTGGCCGGGCCGCAGGGCCTCGTCAATGGGAACCCGCTTTCCATCCTCGGATGGTTCCTTTTGGTAGTATTCAGGGTGAATTTCAGGCAGTTGGAGAAAGCCGTTTTTTTCGGTACCGAAGTCAACGAAGGCAGCCTGGAGGCTGGGCTGGATATTGACCACCACTCCTTTGTAGATATTACCTCGCGTGTTTTCACGGGTGGTAGTCTCAACGTAGAACTCTTCGAGCTTCTTACCCGAGACAATGGCCAGGCGATATTCCTCCGGCTCCTCGGCATTGATTAGCATTTGTCGGGCCATGCTTCTGCGGTGCCCACCTCCTTAAAGATAATTTACTTCAATCCTGCACAGATCTGTAATGGGTTGAAGTGGAGGATAAGATAAACCAGGGGTGGGGGGGAATGCAAGGGAATTAAAGCATAGAGCATAGGGCATGGAGCATGGAGAAGATAATTTCGGATTGCGGATTTAAAAACAAGGAGTCAGAGGACAGGAGTCAGAATTGAAGCTCCCTGCAGCAAGCTACAGTCCGCCTTTGGCGGATTCGAAATGTAAGGAAGAGATTCTATTTTACTGAAGTTCGCTCGCTAACCCCACAGCAAGACTTGTCGACGAGCTCAAGTCGTGTCGCTGCGTGGTCAGCGCTCGCTGTAGCATTTTCAGGAGAAAAAGAACAAAAAAGAGTTTCTTTTACGTACTGGCTATTGACTACTAGGTTTTTGCCTTGGGCCCTGAGCCCGAGACCTTGAGCCCTTAACATTCTGCGCTCATCGTTCTTGATCCGGAACAACTGACTACGGACAACCGACAACTGACGGCACGCTTTGCGCTTAGCGCTCTGCGCTCTGCGCTAGACGATTTTGCTGATGTTGCGCGGCCTGATACATAAAGGTGCGGATGATTGCCTCGAGGTTGGGCTGGTAAGTGCCGTCATAGGCGGCATCAATGTAAGGGACATTCATGCTGTCCAGGAGAGGTTTCAGAATGGCTGAACACATGGTACTGGGCATACAGGTGAAAGGAAATACATTGACGATTCCATCATAACCATGCAGGCAGTATTCCAGGGCGCCACCGATGCTAATGCCCGCTTCAGTGCCAACTTTGAAGGAAAAAAGGCGATCATTGTCAAGTTGTCTTTCTAAAGTACTGATCCTGTGATCTTCGTGGATAGGGAGATGTTTTCTCACCCTGCGGTAGATCTGATCCATACGGAAATATTGATAGGCTAGTTCAATGCGGTTTTTCAACCACTCTCGAAAATAGAGCCGAAGACTCTTGAGGTCACGTTTCTTGAGGGCAAAAATGACCTCTCTTTTTGCTTTGAGCATATTGTCATAAGAAACATAGTTTATCCACTCGGCAATACTGGCATTGACCACCTCCCCGCCGTGGCTCTCCAGGAGTTTGATAAGATCCTGGTTTGATTGCCGGTGGCTGCGCAAGTAAATTTCGCCGACCATGCCGATGAGCGGTTTGGGCGGAATGTCCGGATCTATAAGCTTTCTGGCTTTCTTGACTACCTGCTCCAAAGTGCTCAAGATGCGGTGGAATTTCTTTTTGCGGCCGAGGGCTTCCATTTCTTGGCACATGAGGGAAAGGGCTTTATCAAGGTAGTCCTCTGCCATTCCTGCCTCTCGTTCATATGGCCGAGTGCGCCAAAGCATACGATCGAGTACGTCGCCGATGACAAGGCCCACGTATGCACTTCTCCGGAAATTAGTTCCCACCTCCGGCGTCATTAACCCTCCGAGAGAATAGGAATCTTCAGCAGTGATGGAGGTGATGCGAGTCTTGCTAAAGCCGTCCATCGAATCCATGATGATGCTGTGCAACTTGTTGTACATGCCGAATCGGCATGGGCCGCCAGATTCTGCCATGAAATAGAGATAGTTCTCAGCGTTAAAAGCTTCTCCCAGTTTCTCTTTTTCGCGCTCTAAATGGTAAAGAACATCTCCTAGAGTAACCTGGCAAGGGAAGCACTCTTTGCCGGAAGTGTACTGTTTACCAAGTTTCAATCCCTTGTAGGTCTCCATAACCTGGGCATCGACACCGAAGCTTCTCATGGTGGCACCAACGAGATGACTCACGGTCCGACCCATTTCCGGCACCAGCAGTTTTTTATCGGCCAGATTGAATTTACCAACCTTAGATTTCAGTGATTCAAATTGGGTCATAGCTCACTTCGTTTGCCGCATAGCGCCTGGCGCAGAGCGCATAGCGTCCTTTGAGGAACAACGGGCAACTGACCCCTGACCTAGGAGGCGCGACACTTCATTTCCTGCCATTTGCTCAGGGTTTGGTGGTGTTCATTCTGGATTACGTTTTTGAATGCTTCCAACCTGGTGACCACTCCTGCCACCGCACTGTGTTCGTCCAGCTCCAGAATAAGATAGGGCTTTTCTCCCATGACGTGGCGATAGAAGTGTTCAATGAAGGAATCGGCGCCACAACTGAAATTGGTGAGGTGTATACCATAACAGCCGGAATGAGCTTTTACCAGTTTAGCCGTTCGGAGAATCTGAGCTCCCAGGCCCCAGAACATATTGGGAAAGTCGCTGAGATCGACACTCGCAGTGTCCAGAAAATCCTGGGGAACAGCCTTGATACCCAGTTTGGCCAAATTCTGCCCCAACCGGAGGCTCAACCTTTCATCGTGAAGGTTGTATGGGCGACCACTCACTGCGACCCAAAGATCGTTCGGCTGCAATGATTGCAGAAAGGTGTTACCGTGCTGGACGAGCTCGTTCTGGAAGGTTGTTTGAACTTCCAAAGCTTCGCGATAAGCGCGATCAATTTGACGCTGGCTTAAGCCAAACCTCTCCCCGAGGCTAAAGTGAAGATCCAGGACGATTCGCTCTGCTGGCTCTTTCAGGTAAACGGTTGGAGAAATGAGGCTGGCAGGAGAGATATTCAGGGCCGCACTTGCCATATACTGACTTCCTTGCACCAGCGGACAGAAGAAGCCGGTTTCCTCGGGTTGCGGAGTAGTCTGGTTAATGATGGTAGGAAGGAAAAGGTAACTGGTCTGCCCCATGAGGGTTTTGACGTGACCTTGAAATACCTTAATGGGATAACAGGTCTCCGAGGTCATGGACTCAATGCCGGCCACGGAGATTTCCTGATCGGTCTTAGGTGAGAGCACAACGGCAAAGCCCAGCTTCGTCCAGAAATGGGACCAGAGAATGCTATGCTGCATCATGTGCAGGGCCCGGGGGATGCCTATAGTAATCTTGCCGTCAAAAAACTCCTGGACTTGATTGGCTGCTAAGCCCTGCGAGTGGAGTTCTGGCAGATCCACGGAAATGTCTTTGAGATAATCCAGAAAGATGAGTTCGCGTTTCTTGAACCAGTCTTCTTCCTTTTCTTTCCTGTCTCCCCTCATTTCATAACGGCCGCAGTCTCCTCCCCAGATACTCTTGCGACCACCAAAGTCGTATATTTTGAGCTTGCATTCGTTGTGGCATTTCTTGTCAGCGCGACAGAGCGTTTCTTTATTGGAGATTGTCGCTTGAATCAGAGTATCTAAACCAGGGAAGTCCGACCTAACAAATTCCGAGCTCACTCTCTTTTCCATGATGCTTAAAGCAGCGCCGTGGGCTCCGAGAACTTCTCGATGCTCCGGCATGATTATCTCTTGGTCAAGAACATGTTCAAAGGCGGCAACGATTCCCTTGTTCAGTGACGGGCCGCCGAGAAACATGACTCTGTTGCCGATCCGCCGCTTTTCCACCACGCGGTTGAGGTAGTTGTGGACGATGGCATAGCAAAGTCCGGCAATCAGATCTTGCAAGCGGGCGCCTTTCTGAGCGTAAGAGACCAAGTCAGATTCCATGAACACGGTGCAGCGTTCGGCCAAATTGATCGGGCTGTCGGACGATAGGGCAATATCCTGGAACTCTCTGACGATGTTGATTCTCAGTTTGTTGGCCAGCTCATGGAGGAAACTTCCGGTTCCGGCGGCGCACACTTTATTCATGTCGAAGTCCATGGGATTGCCTTGCTCAATCCAGATGTATTTGGAGTCCTGGCCGCCTATTTCAAAAACCGTGTCCACATCTGGTTCCCAGTGAACCGCTGCCCGGGCATGGGCTGTAATTTCGTCGATAATAAGATCAGCCTTGATAAAATCTCCCACCACATGCCGTCCCGATCCCGTAGTAGCGGTTCCAAGAAACTCAAGACCGTCGCCGAATTCTTCCCGTATTCCGTCCAGGAGTTTCTGGGCCACTTCGATGGGTTTGCCTTGGGTTTGAACATACTGCTTGTGGATGATGTTCTTGTTCGCATCCATGAGGACGGTCTTGGTGGTGGTGGAGCCGATGTCAACCCCCAGGAAAACGTGAAGCTTCGCACTGGGTGACACCTTTCGTTTCGGAATAACCACGTTGTCAGTGAATGCTGTTTTGCGGAGACGGAGGGGCGGGGCTTTGGGAAAATCACTGGCCCCTTCATCCACCATGGCTTTCAGGGCCGTGAGATCGGGCTTGCTCCGTTTTTCTTGTTCTTGGCTACGAGCGAACAGTGCTGCTCCGAGTGCCCCCAGGGAGGTGTGGTGCGGGGGTACAGTCAACTGTGGGAAGTAGCGGCGAAAGGCCTCCACCTGAAGGTCGTTATTGGCGACACCGCCAATGAAAACTACCGGGTCCTGCACCTCCTGGCTTGCAACAATGGTGCTGACGTAGTTGGCAGCATTACCCTGATGGAGGCCGGCGATGATGTTCCCCAGCGGTTCACCTTTGTTTTGCAGGTGGATCATGTCTGATTTGGTAAAGACGGTGCAGCGGCAGGCCACCGGGGCAGCACCGGTGCTCTCTCTGCCCCGAGCAGTAAAGTTGTCTAAAATCTCGGAAATGTGCTCTTGAGAAAATGTGATATTCTCGTCGTAGAGAAATGAAGAGAGCCGTTCTGCCTGCTGGTCAATAAAGGAACCGGTCCCAGCGGCACAAGGTCCGTTCATGGCGAAAGACTTGAGATACCATTGCCCGTTTTCGTGAGTGAGCAGATACAAGGCTGCATCTTGGCCGCCCATGGCGATAATGGCAGAGGCGTCAGGAACAAAATACAGGACCCCCAGCACTTGGGTGATGGATTCATACTCATAAAGTGCCCCGAGCCGGGAAGCAATGATCTTAGCGTGATTGCCGGTGAAGGCAGCGCTCTGTATGTGCTCCTCTCCAAAGCGTTCGTATATTGACTGGAGTGTATCGAGGGTCTCGGGCACAAATCTGCCGAAATGGCGTCGGTAGGGAACTTCGTAGGTGAGGTTCCCATTATTGTCAACGACTACACAATTGATGCTCACAGAACCAATGTCGATGCCCACAGTGTACATGATACCCTCAGCCGGAAGTTACAATTCTTAGAGGTTTGTTGCTTCAGTGAGAGATTTCAAAGGTTGAGTGATGATCGACACTATCACCCAACCTTATCATTAGCGTCAATGGAACATGTGCTCTGAGCTCTAGCCCGGATATTTCATGAATCACTTGCTGCGACCACGGATATGGCCGTCCTTCCTGGCGTCCTCGGGTGTCGGACCCTGCGACGTACCGTTTAGGTACGCCTCGGAACCAATCCCGCGGTACCGCGGGACGAGTTGCCAGATGGCACAACCATCTTCGTGGTCTCGCGACAGCAATTGAAGCTCCCTGCAGCAAGCTGCAGGGAATCTTCGAAATGTCAGGAAGTGATTCCATTTTATTGCAGTTCGCTCGCTAACCCCGCAGCAAGCTACGGGGAATGCGCTCGCTAGAGCATTTTCGTGAAACATCCGGGCTGGGTTTTTTCTTGATCGGTTCCCGCAGCTGGTCGGATTATAAAAATTCCAAGAGGCTGCGTCAAGTGAGCGAGAAAACTTCTTTCTGCTCACATTTCTCCAACCAGTGTACCACACTAGCCATGATTCCAGCTTGTTCAGGGATTAACCGCAGCGAAGCCACCGGGGTTTATTAGGAGGGCGCGTCCTCACAGCTGTTGTCAAGCATGAGTTGTTTCTTCTTCTTCAAGTAAACCTCACAACTGGGACATTCGAGCTCCTTGTTGAGACAGGATTTGGGCTTCAGCTCCCAACAAGGAACAGGAAAGTCAAGCAGCGCCGGGCAGCTCTTGCGCTCCTCCTCGGAGCATTGACGAATTTCCCAGCAGGTGGCAAGGGTCAAGAGTTTTTTGATGCCGGCAATGTTGAGGCCGTCCTCATGGATAAGCTTGCGCAGGCACTTGAGCCACTTCAAGTCGTTGTTGGAAAAGAATCGTTTGCCGCTGCGGCGCGCTGGCTTGATCAAGCCCTCGCGTTCGTAAATCCTCAGGGTACGCGGGTGGATGTTCAATAACTCGGCGATGATGCCAATGGGATAGACGGCCTTATAGTCATCCATAGTGCCCTTCCTGATCGTGAAAATGAAGAGGTCAGCTATCTTTTGCGAGTAAACTATAGCTAGCAATGAACACTGTCAAGTGTTATTTTTGTCCTTGATAATCAGGGGGTTTTATTTTAGAGTTACTAAGTACCAAAAAGACCACGGAGTGACTGCCTGCCGCCCATTTAGACTGTCCGATATAGTAATTTCAGCGTACCTCAAAAGGGGAATATCATGCGTAGCGATATAATGAAAAAGGGAGTAGAGAAGGCTCCTCACCGGTCATTGTTTAAGTCCATGGGTTTTACTGATGAAGAAATCGCCCGGCCAATGGTGGGAATCGCAAACTCAGCTAATGAGATTATTCCCGGCCATATTCATCTGGATCGCATAGCTGAGGCTGTAAAGGCGGGCGTCCGTCTGGCTGGCGGTACACCCATCGAGTTCAACACCATTGGTGTTTGTGATGGCATTGCCATGAACCACGAGGGCATGAAATACTCACTTTGCAGCCGTGAGCTCATTGCCGATTCGGTGGAGATAATGGCCCGGGCCCATCCCTTCGATGCCATTGTGGCCATCCCCAACTGCGACAAAGTGGTGCCGGGGATGCTGATGGCCTTGCTCAGGCTCAATATTCCTGCGTTGGTGGTGAGTGGTGGTCCCATGCTTGCCGGCAGATTGGCTAATAAAGCCATAGATTTGATTACTGTTTTCGAGGGTGTAGGCGCAGTAAAATCAGAGAAGATGACCGAGGAACAGTTGACTGAGATTGAAGATTGCGCTTGTCCCGGATGTGGTTCGTGCGCCGGGATGTTTACTGCCAATTCCATGAATTGCCTCACCGAGGCGCTGGGCCTTGGCCTCCCGGGCAATGGTACCATTCCAGCGGTGGCGGCAGCCCGTTACCGATTGGCCAAAAAGGCGGGTATGCAGATTATGGAATTGATCGCTGGCAACATAACACCGCGCCAGATTGCTACCCAAGAAGCCTTTGAAAACGCCATCGCCATAGATATGGCTCTGGGTTGCTCTACCAACACGGTACTGCATGTTCCGGCTATCGCCAAGGAGGCTCGAATAGATCTTAACCTCGATCTGTTCAATCAGGTGAGCGCCCGCATCCCCCACCTGTGCAGTTTGAGCCCGGCTGGTTCGCACCGGCTGGAAGATCTCGATGCGGCTGGGGGGGTTCAGGCGGTGCTGGCCAGGTTGGATGAGGCCGACCTGATTCACCGTAGTCCCCTGAGCGTTACCGGCAAGACAGTGGGCGAAAATATCAAGGGGATACAAGTGAGGGATCCCCACGTGATTCGTACTCTGGGAGATGCCTACCACGATGAGG
>JAJDNL010000090.1 GCA_022340745.1 Deltaproteobacteria bacterium | reverse complement strand
GCCGCCAGGGTGAGCTGGCGGGAAGGATTCGAGGAAGTTCATGTCGTTTACCGGCGCACCCGAAAAGAGATGCCGGCGAGCCCGTGGGAAATTGATGCCGCCGAAGACGAGGGCGTCCAATTTCAATTCTTGGTGGCCCCGGTGGAAGTCATCGGAGAGAAGGGCCGGATGACCGGTTTGAAGTGTTTGAAGATGGAGTTGGGTGAACCTGACGCCAGCGGTAGGCGAAGACCCGTGCCCATCGAGGGATCGGAGTTTGTCATCGAGGCGGAAAATCTGATCGCTGCTATTGGTCAACGGCCTGACATCAAATTTGTGCCGGATGGCAGCGGGCTCGAAATTACCCGCTGGAATACCTTTGCGGTGGACCAAGAAACGTTCCAGAGCAATGTCCCCGGAATCTTCTCTGCGGGTGATGTGGAAACAGGCCCGGACATTGCGATTCGCGCCTGTGCTAATGGTCGCAAGGCGGCTGCAGGTATCGTTCGCTATATTGAGGCAAAGAGGCGAGAAGCAGCATAGGCAAAAGAACCTCTTTTGCGATGTGAGAATCAAATTTAGGAATTGAGGAATTTAGGAAACCGGGGCCCCGCCCTGAAAGGGTGGGGACTGAGCGGAGCTCAGCGAGCGCGAAGAATTTAGGGATTTTTCGAGACCATGCTCAATTCCTTAATCCCTTAATTCGCAATTCCTTAATGTTTAGATCTCATGTCTCACATCCAGAGTGAACTCTTATTTGAGTCTTAAGAAAGGTACGAAGATGTACGAACACAAGGGACGTTACATCGTTGAATTCCAGGATATTCCCGCTGAGCGTGAACACCAGATTGAGATTGAGGTTGATGAGCGCAGGGATAATTACAACGAGGTAGAACTGGGCTTCGATGAGGAACGGGCGTTACGGGAGGCCAAACGTTGTTTGAGTTGCAGGCGGTGCTTGGGCTGTGCCTTGTGCTGGGCCGAGTGCAAACCTGAAGCCATTATCTTCGAAATGGAGGATGAGTACTACGATGTTGAGGCCGACGCTGTTATCATCTCCTCAGGGGTGGAACGGCCCTATGATCGCGTTGATTCGAGTTTTGGCTTGGGGAAGCATTTAAATGTCATCACCGATTTGCAGCTGGCAAGAATGCTGAGTGAGACCGGTCCCAGCAAGGGGCTGGTCATCCGTCCCTATGATGGTGAGATCCCCTCGAGCGTTGCCTTTGTTCAGAGCTATGAAGCGGCCTCTCCTCCAATGCATACCTCAGCACTGTGTTTGGGAATCAACGAGGCAATGTTGGTACGGGGCAAACTGGCCGAGGCGGAGATAGAAGTATTTGCCAGTAACCTGGAGGATTTTCGCCAGGAACAAGCTGCCGCCCTCAAGGGATTGGAAAGAATAGAAATCAGTGATGCTACAGTCAGCAGTGTTGAAGCTGTGGAGAATCAGAATGTAGAGCTAACAATATCAAAGAATGGCAGTGAAACCTCGAAAGTCTTTGAAATGATTGTCCTGCTTACCCAGCCACAACTGTCAAATGAAGTAAAACAAATGAGCAAAGACCTTGATCTAAGCTTAAACTACGCCAGTTTCCTGGCAGAGGGCGAAGGCTCGGTTCTTCTCACCACTGATAACGAAACCGTTAAGCTCGCTGCTAAGTCTTAAATCTGAACATCCTAAACCGAAAAAAGCTCCCGGTGAAAAGTGCCAGGAGCTTTTTTTATGCGAACCGTCATTAGACCTTCGGCCGTCATTAAGGCTTGCGCCTGTCATTTGGGCTGACGCCCGTCATTTAGTCAGTATGTTTTAACAATAAATGACCACCTAATGACAGCGAAGCGTAATGACCTAATGACTATAAATGACGCCGTAGGCATAATGACAGCCACTTTAGTGGCGTAATGACCCAATGACAAGAGAAGAATAACTAATGAGAAGCATTTATTTCTTCTCCACCACGACCCGATCTTCTTCACCTTCCTCTTTCATATAGACGTTTACCACCTCATCCAGCGTGGTGGACACGGTAATTCCCACATAGTTGGCACAGACGGGAAATTCACGATGGCCCCTGTCAACCAAAATAGCCAATTCGATTCTTTCGGGGCGGCCAAAATCAATGAGAGCATCCATGGCAGCGCGCACTGTCCGCCCGGTAAAAAAGACGTCATCCACCAGAACCACAATTCGCTCATCAATAGGTACTGGCAGTTCAGTGGACCGGACCACGGGATTTGTGCTCAACTTCGTCCAGTCGTCTCTGTAAAGACCTATGTCCAATATACCAACGGCAACATCTTGACCCGTCTTTGCCTGGATCTTTTTATGAATACGATTGGCCAAATAGACTCCACCAGTTCTGATGCCCACCAAAACCAATTTATCCTTATCATCCACCATTTCATAGATGGAAGAAGCCATCTGGTCCAGCGCTTCCTCTATCCCCTCGGCGTCGAGTATTTGGCGACCAGGTTTTTCAGCCATAGGCGCATCGCCCCCGCACTAAAAAGACAAACTGCCAGTTTCCCGGCAGTTGTGGCATAAAATGAGGTAAGTTTTATACCCCATGCCAATCTGCTTGTCAATGACACAATCGCAGAGCGCCAAGCGCAGAGCGCATAGCGTAAAAGAAAAGAATGGTCTTGTAGGAGCAAGCTCTGCTTGCGACGCGACCTATGATCTTCATCTCTCTTATTGCAAGCATGACCTTGCTTCTCCTTATCTCCATAAACGCTATGCGCTCTGCGCTTTGCGCTCTGCGTCATCGTCCTTGACTTTGAATGGTTCATTGAGCAAAATTGCAGTCTACGTGAAGTACACACTCCTTTACTGGAAGGTTCGGATCAGAGAATGACACACAACGATAATGAAATACTGCTCGGAGAGCTGGAAAGTCGCATAGGCTATACCTTTCGTGATCCTCATTTACTTCGCAATGCCCTCTTGCATCGCTCCTATGTGAACGAGAATCCGCATCTACACCTGAAGGACAATGAGCGGTTGGAATTCTTGGGCGATGCCGCCCTGGATCTAGCTATCAGTCATATGTTGATTGAGCGCTTTCCGCATTACGATGAAGGTAAGCTTTCTCGACTCCGGGCCGGCATTGTCAACGAGAAACAGTTGGCTTTAGTGGCAACGGAACTTGATCTGGGAGCGGCCTTACATCTGGGGAAGGGTGAGGAACTCAGCGGCGGCCGCCACAAGCCTTCCCTCCTGGCCAATGCATATGAAGCCATGCTGGCTTCCGTGTATCTCGACGGAGGGCTGGTTACTCTTATGAGTATGGTTGAATCTCACTTTGCTCGCTTCTTATCAGAAGAGGAGGATCTGCCACACGCTCTGGGCAAAGACTACAAAACGCGGTTGCAAGAAGTACTGCAGAGCCGTGAAAAAACCGTACCCCACTATCGTTTAGAGGCTGAAGAAGGCCCTGATCATGACAAGAGGTTCCGCGTGAGCGTCTGGTTGAAGGATCAACTTCTTGCCTTGGGCTCTGGACCCACTAAGAAGTCTGCCCAGCAGAAGGCCGCAGGGAGAGCCCTTAAGTTGCTTGAGGGAGAAGACAAGAACAGTAATAAATAGACCATTCACTGAGCAACAAGGTGAACTACAAATTCAAAGTAGCGATGTGAGATGTGAGATCTGGGATGTGAGATTGTGGAAGATTCTTTCTTTGACCCATATCTCATATCCCACATCCCACATCTGCTCAAAAAAATGAAAAATAGACCTCTTATTATACCAATCTTTATCCCCCAAGAAGGATGTCACCACCGGTGTGTCTATTGCGATCAGCCGACAATCAGCGGCGTCTCTCAAACTTCCTGGAACCCGAGTTCCATCCGCGCCCATGTGGGGAACTACCTGGACAACTGTAGCCGCTATCCCGTCCAGGTGGCTTTTTATGGTGGCTCTTTTACACTCTTACCCGAAACTCGCCAGCGTCTCTTTCTCGAGCCCGTTCAGGAATTTCTCAAACAAGGCCTCGTACATTCCCTCCGGCTGTCGACACGGCCTGATGCCATTGAGGCAAGCAACCTACGGTTTTTACAAGCCATGGGAGTAAAAACCATTGAGCTTGGCGCCCAGAGTCTTTGCGACCAAGTACTCAAAGCTGCGGCGAGGGGACATTCCAGCAGAGAGGTATGTGATGCAGCTCTGCAGGTGCAACAATTCGGTTTTGAGATGGGTCTTCAATTGATGCCAGGTCTCCCCAGAGATAGTCGAGAGATTTTTCTGAGCACCGTTGATAAAAGCATTGCTCTCAGTCCAAGCTTTGTTCGTCTTTACCCGACCGTGGTGATATCCTCCACTCCATTGGAGCACCTCTACCGCCAAGGCCGTTACCGGCCGCTGTCTTTAACGCAGGCAGTGGCCTGGTGCAAGGAGGCCAAACAACGTTTTGCCGCTGCTGGTATCCCCGTTATCAGGATGGGGTTGCAACCAAGCGTTACCCTGGAGCAACCTGGACGAATTGTTGCCGGACCGTATCATCCAGCCTTTGGACAATTGGTGCTTTCTTCGATCTGGAGTGACCGAATTTCCCCAGCTCTGAAAAAGGCCAGTCTTCAGTCCCAGCGGTTGCGCATCCATGCAGCATCGCAGCAATTGGCTGATATCCGGGGCCATCGAAATGATAACATCAAGAAGTGGCTTGCAGAATTGAACCTCACCTCTCTGGAAACGGTGGCGAGTGATCAAGGTGTGGAGGAGGGATTCCAGGTTACGGTGGGTTAAAAAAAATGATGTGGGATGTGGGATATGAGATGTGGGCAAAAGAAGGAATTCTTTATTATCTCACATCCCAGATCCCACATCTCACATCGTTCCTTTGACTCCTAACCTTCCGATGCTTTCGCTTTCCCTTTGAGCTCGTCCAGCTTCTGGGCCAGAAGGCGCAAATGATCGCCCATTTGTTTGGCGTTCTGGTAGCGCGACTCCAGACTTTTTTCCAGCGCCCGGTTAAGGATGGCCACAGCCGCCTTGTAGATCTTGGGGTTATGTGTCGTGGGGGGCTCTGGCTCCACCGTGGTAATTTGATACATAATAGCTGCCAGGTTTTCACCACCAAAGGGAAGTTCACCGGTCAGCAACTGGTAGAAAACAATTCCGAGAGAAAAAATATCAGAACGGCCGTCCACCTTCATTCCTGATATTTGTTCGGGCGACATATAATACGGTGTCCCTTTGATCACGCCGGTGCGAGTCTTGGAGCTGGCGGTGGCGCGGGCAATGCCAAAATCGGTGACTTTCACCAACCCATTTTTTAGAATCATAATATTGGCAGGCTTAATATCTCGATGTACAATACCGTGACCGTGAGCATAGGCAAGAGCATCACAGACTTGTGCTGCCACATCAATGCTCTTTCTGATTGGCATGAGATTATCGCTGCGGGCAAATGCTTCCAGACTTTCTCCCTCCAGGAACTCCATGGCAAGATATGAGAGATCCAAATCTTCCCCTACATCATAGATTGTGACAATATTGGGGTGAGAAAGTTTGGCCACCACCTCAGCCTCCCGATAAAATTGCTCTCTGATTTTAGCTGCCTGATCTTCATCGAAGTCATCTGTAAAGCGGATGGTTTTAATGGCCGTCACCCGGTTTAGCTTGGGATCGCGCCCCTTATAAACTATACCCATGGCACCACGACCCAGTTCTTCCAGAATCTCGTAGCGGCCAAGACTGGGCTTAGACTGAGAAACCTCCTGCACCACTACAGTCTCCTCTGGACCAAGATCCGTGGGTATCTCGGATGCTGCATCAGCGGCAGGTGATGTGGTCCCTACCTCCGCCATGCCTTTCTGCACCACGGCGTCAAGGTCGCCCACAGGAGCCGTCTCCACTTCCTCCATCCTGGGCATTGGTGCCGGCTGGGCCAGCCCACCCTCCGCCTGCTTACTCGCAAAGAACCTGAGACCACCAAACGCGAGCACACAGATGGCAATCAACCTGAAAAGAATTTTTACACTAAATCTGGCTTGATCACCCAGCGGCAGCAAAGAACTGACAAAATAATCCACATAATCAGAGAGAAAAAGAAATGCCACAAAGACCATGATCAAATTAATTGCCGCCCCGATCTTGCCACCCACATACTCTTTTTTCGCTCTGTTGTAGATGACCAGGGTGATAACATAGAGGACCAGGATAAATGCCTGTGCTATCCAAGGTCTTTCACTGCCAACCATGAGATCTCCTCTTCATAATCGTATCTGTGTTGTTCAAGATCCAGTTTTTGCCGGCTTGCTCACCACAGTTGCAGTGAGCTGGTCTAGCAATGGTTTAAACTGTGTATGTGACGTGTTCATTTTCTCCGCCAAGCGGGAAACGGTCAAATCCGTGGCTTTCGGACCCAGAAGCCGACTTTCCTCTAGCAACAGCCCCCTGAGCACCTGTTGAAAGGTCTGAACCAGGTCCTGACCACTTACCTTGAGTCCCCCGGTCTTAACACTCTCTTTCAGCCGCAAAGGATTTTGGTCGGGGCTATCCTGCATTTCGAAATGGGCAAGAAGGGCGTTATACTGATTTGAGCTTCTGATCAGTCCCTGGAAAAGCCCTCGGGCCTTCGCCCCCACTTCTTGTTCCAGATCTGAAATCACTAGTCTAAACATGTCATTGTAAAAATTGACAATCGCAGTACCACTCGTGTTGCTCATTGTGGGCTGTGGGCTTTTGGCCTCTGAGATCCCGCTTGCGACCCCTGGCTGGGTACTGGCCACTTGCTTCGTTCCCTGGAGGTAATCTTCATTCTCATAATGTGCTAAAAAGCGACTGATGGCCTGAGCCAAAGTCTGATGCGTAGTTGGAACCTTCTGCAGTGATGCCCTCATCCGCTGCACCGTGCTCCTTGTGCCTTTGTAGCCCAGAAACTGATATTGTTCTCCCAGCAGCAGAACAAGCACCTGATTGAAACCATTGACAAGGTCATTTTGCGTCAGCGCCTGCCCCTGTTGCTGAATAAGGGTCTCCATCTTGTTAATGTTCGTGGCCAGATCTTGATTCAATTGGAATGGTTTGAGAAAACGTTCATAATAGGCGGACTGCCGCAGGCTCTTTTCAAGTGAGGACGCGGCCTTGCTGGCGCCAAGTTCCTCAGCAAGGTCGGTCATGACTAGCTGCAACAAATTCCAATAGAGAGTGGTGATAGGACTGAGTTCCAGAGTGCCCATCTTCTTGGTGGGCTGTCTGTCGTCCCCTTTTCTGACAATGGCATTCTGAGCGTAAAGCTTGGACAAAGAACGATACATTCCCAACCGGGAATAGCCTGTTTCTTTAATGAGCTGCGCCACAGTCCGCCTGCCATCGAGCAACAGGAGGACTCGCAGATCTCTCGCAGCGTGAACTGATTTGGTGGTATCCACTTTGGGGTTTATCTGGAAAACAACCTGATCGTTGGGGATGATCCCCTTAAACTCTTCTCTCTTTTTGGCCTCTAACACCAGCCGGGCAGGGTCCACTTCACACTTGATTTCGTCTGTGTATCCATCTAAGCCGTCTTTATAGGTAAATTTAGCGTCATCCCAACCAAAGGTGGTGGAGACGACTTCCTTAAATTGAAGCTGAATAATGCTGACCAACCGTTCAAGCTCGACATATTCCCTTTCGAGCAAGACAGTACCCAGTCGCTTTTCCATGGCCTTGGATACCGCCAGCATATCCTCAAGCCTATCTTCACTGATGAGATTGTTCGCTTTGAGCAGAGCACCCAAATGCAACTCTTTATCTCTGTTGCCTCTGACATGGATGATATTGCCCTCTCGGAAGTAGATACCAATGCGGCGCCTGGGGGTCGATACCGTCAGTATCCCAGTCTTTCGTTCATCGTGGACCATCTGAACGATTGCCGCCAAGGGAAAGGTTGTGACATCACCATTTAAGGGCATCGGTAGCCTCTAAAACAATCTCTCTTTATCTGATGTGGGATGTGGGATCTGTGATGTGGACTCCAGCATCATCTTCGAGAGTTGTTTCTCATCTCACATCTCATATCTCACATCGCTCATTAAAATACCGTTCGTGCTGCCTGTTTCGGTTTACACCGAAATAACCTTTTCATCCTTTGTAGTAGAATTGCAGCGTTGCAGGTCCAATTTCGATGGTATCGAATTCTCTGAGGCGATGACTGCCTCCGACCTGAGCATCATTTACTTTGACCTTGGCCCGTCCCGTAGGGGTCAGATGGTAACCCGTTGGCCGTCTGCTGATAGTTGCCGCAACCTTCGGGGTAAAAAGTCCTCCGATGTGGACATCAGCCTCCGTACCCTTCCCCAGCTTCACCAGCTTTTTCTTGATCTCATATTCATCGCCACCGCCTACCAGGAAGGATAGAACTGCCCGTCGTTCAGCGGAGACCGCGGTGCTGTCAAGACCTGCGGGAGTTGGATCTTGGGATTCTGGTTCGGAGGCTCCCTGGGCCACCTCAATAAACATGGTCGGTTCTGTTAGTTTTTGATCCTCCTGAATCTCTTCCTGACTTAGGGTGAAGACTATGGTGTGTTTGCCTACCAGAATCTGATCTCCGTCTTTCAGCTTGGTGCTTGTGACCCGCTCGCCATTGACGAAGGTGCCGTTTTTGCTCTGCAGATCAGTTAAGATGTATTCTCTGCCTGCAGGATCAATACGAGCATGGTAGCCAGAGACCAGTAGATTTTCTACGATAATGTCATTGTCCGGTTCCCTGCCCATTGTCATGCTCTGACCGGTAAGTTCAAACTCTTTCAAGGCCAGGTCCTTAAACTGTAGAGTCAATAGAGCCATGATTCATCCCACCCCGCCAGTGATTTCAATGCTCCACTGGCTACTGAACTATTTGGAGCCAAACAGTTTATGCAAAAGCCCTTTCTCTTCTTTCAGGAAAAAGAATACAACCGCAGTGACGTTGTCCAGGCCTCCTCTCTCATTGGCCATATCTATCAAGCGGCTACAAACTTCCTTAAGTTCCCCCCCTTCAAGCACGGCCTGGTGAATTTCATCATCAGAGAGCATATCTGTGAGCCCGTCACTGCACAGAATGATCAAATCACCTGGAAGGGGTTGCATCTCATATACATCCGCCTCCACGTTCTCATGTATGCCAACTGCCCGCACCAGGATATGCTTCATGGGAATTGAGGCGCTGTTGGGATCCCAGTTTGGATTTTTTCGGATGTGCTCGGCAAGAAGAGTGTGATCCTGAGTGAGTTGTTCGATGCTGTCTTCACGAACGAGGTAAATGCGACTGTCGCCCACATTGGCAGTTATAAGCGTGTCTCCATGCAGATAGGCAACGGCCGCGGTCGAACCCATGCCTTTGTATGATCCCTGATCCTGAGAAAGCTGAAACACCACGCGGTTGGCCAGCTCTATGCTGTGGCAAACGGCTGTGGCCGCTGGTGACATATTGCTCTCGTCTGTCTCCTGAGCCACGGGAGAGGTGTGAAAGGCCTCCATATAGTCTTTGACACTACTGACTACCGTACTGCTGGCAACTTCGCCGGCCCGGTGTCCTCCCATACCATCTGCAACAATGTAAAGACCCACCTGATCATCGGTATGAAAAGAGTCTTCGTTATTTTCTCTCTTCCTACCAACATCGGAACATCCAACCGAAAATGTCTTCATAGAATACCCGCTGTGCCAGTGCTGTTTCTACACATCCAATGCCAAGTCGTCTCTAAGTCGAACGAGGCCCTCTGCCAAAACACCATGGTGTGTGTCATAGGGTGCCAAGAAAGCCATAGCCTTCATTCATGCTATTGCTTGGACTTCTCAACCGCCATAAAATTCAAGTACAAGGCGTACGCCTCATCTACCACCACTTCCAATTTGTCCGTGGAGTACGGCAAGTGGGGAGTGATGGCTTCCCGGATGCATTCCATCATGAGATCGTGTTCACCAGTATTGGGAACTAGCCGTCGCATATCCAAATAAATATATTGCAAACGATCGCGGACAGTATTAATGAGCTCTCGGGTGATGATCTGGTACGTCTCCTGCTCATTCATTACCAGCATTTCTCCAGTCCGCTGCCTATCTATGGTTGAGCATGGTACCACGCTTGTTTGGAAATGTCACAAGAATTAGCCCACGACTCAAACAGCCAAATCACCCTTCCTCTAAAGCACATTCCAGTCATATTACCGTGCGTTGTTCTTCTTTTTGGAAAGGGCTTGAACCACCCAGGGCTTTGGCCTACCTCTATGATCATAGAACTCACTGAAGCGGGCAATAACCTTCTTGGTTTTAGCAACCGCCTGTTTGCGCAGTCCAGTATTGAGGCCGATGCGCAGATATTCCATGGGGGTGATAAATGGAGCCAAAATATTGTGGCCGTAACGATCACAACCCATATGCACACACTTGGCGTGGAGTTCATGATCTTGACCGTACTCAGTCCCACTCAAAGACGTGTACGACTTAAATACTTTGCAGTTGTTACAGCCAGCAACTTGAATAAAGTAAGGTATCTCCTTCGCCTCGGCAGTTCTAGTCATCGCAGCCCCAGACCTTTGTGATGCATCTGCTCATTGGTCACTCGATGTAATGCAAAAACGATACCATTGCTCCATACATTATATGTTGCTAGAATGCCTATCAGCAGCTGGCGAAAAACCGAGAGGATGCTGGGGTTGGAGGACTCGAGGCATAGAGCATAGAGCATGGGGCATGGAGGAAAAACGCAATCCGAATTCTTGTTTTTGAAATTGTCTTTCAGACTCCCACCCTGCGGGCGGGTTCCCGGTTTCGCAATTCGCAATTCGAAATTGTCCTTCGGACTCCCACCCTGCGGGCGGGTTCCCAGTTTCGAAATTGCCTCCTTGGACTCCATGCCTTGAACGGCCGCTCCTCCTGCCTTATGCCGCGCCAGCGCTCTATTTATAAATACGCAATGTGAGATGATAAATGAGTAATGATTTCAGGTCCGGTTTCGTTTCCATTATCGGTGCGCCTAATGTGGGCAAATCCACCCTGCTTAATCAGCTCATCGGAGAGAAGCTCGCCATCATATCTCCCAAACCCCAGACAACCCGTAATCGCATTCTGGCAGTGAAAACCAATCCTGGATTCCAGATGATTTTCTTGGACACCCCTGGAATTCACCAGGCCAAGGGTAATCTCAATCTTGCCTTGGTTCGCACCGCCTTGGCAACGCTGGCAACAGTTGATTTGATTCTCTTTTTGGTGGAGGCCCACTCTCCAAGCAATCAAAGCAACCAGGCTGTGCTTGAGGCTCTCCAGAACGTGGAAACCCAGACTCTTTTGGTAGTGAACAAGATAGATTTGGTCTCAGAGGAATCCCGGGCACGCATTGACGAGCGCTTTCAGGGATTGCATCAATTGAAAGGCTCGGCTCATATCTCTGCCTTACATGGCACAGGAATCGATGATCTAATAGCCCAGATTGTCCCTCTCCTCCCTATGGGTCCTGCCTACTACCCGGAAGATACACTGACGGATCTACCCGAACGGTTTTTCTGCGCCGAGATAATAAGGGAAAAGATTATGCACTTGACCTCGGAGGAAATCCCCTATGCCGTGGCAGTGACCATAGGCTCTTTTAAAGAAGATGAACAAAAGAACCTTATCCGCATTCAGGCTGATATTCACGTTGAGAGACCTTCCCAGAAAGGTATTGTTATTGGCAAAGGGGGATCCATGCTGCGGGAGATCGGCAAACAAGCCCGCTTAGATATGGAAAAGTTGCTTGGCTCTCGGGTTTTTCTCGAGTTGTGGGTCCGTATTCAGAAAAAGTGGCGCAAAGATCCCCGGGCACTAAAAGAATTCGGTTACCAATAGAAAAAGTCTGCTTTTGGTTCGTGCCTGTATTTTGTAATTGCTCGCCAGTCTTTAGGTCATGTGGCTACGCCGTCATGAAGTCATTAGCCTGCGGCGTCATTAGGGCTGAAGCCCGTCACTTAGTCGTTATGTCTTAACGATAAATGACCACCTAATGACAGCGAAGCGTAATGACGGCCACGACCAGTGGCCACGTGACTATGAGTGACTGCAGAGTGGAATGAACCCCTGAGAAGTGAACAATGACGGCTAGAATAAGCTTAACTGAGGCTCCTCAATCGTTCCTCGCACCTTGAACGGTAGAGGCTTGCCACGATTGAGAAAGGCTGCCGCCACCCGTTGTTTATCTGCGGGAAGGTTCACCATGTCACTATCTAGCTGGCCCTCTCCCGCCAGGTTCAGAGTGCTCCCAGACAGCCGGGGCTGAAGCATTACTGTGCCACTCACGGTGCCCTGGAAGCCTTGCCCTTTAAACTCGCACTCGATTATCTCCAGACTCCCACCAGAGAGTTCCATGGTAGCAGACACCTCGAGTCCCTCCAGGGTTCTGATGCTCAAATAGGCTGAGTCTATGGGACAGCTTCCCTCTTCTAGCTGGAATTCTCCGCCGCCGCTCGCATTGACAAGATCGCCAAGGGGTCCTTTCAAGTTGATGTCTCCAGATATCTTCCCGGAGACTTGTCGGCCAAGCAATGGAGAGACGGAATGACCTTCCAGCTGGATCTTTTGCCCCCGCACTCTCAGCTGGTAGTTTCGGACATCATAAAATGGAGTTAGGCGAACGTCCCCGGACAGCGTGCCCCCATAAGCCTGACTGCGCAGGGTAAAGGCGAGATTTCCTCTGAGCAATTGCAGGACCTTAAAGCGCAAACGCACCTGCTCTGCTTCAAAGAAGGGTTTGCTTTCCGGTTCCATTGTTCTCACAGCACATTTTGCCAACTTCAATCCGAATGGTAAGGCAGGGGACATATCGGTGATCTCAAACTTCACACCTAACTTCGCACTGGCAGTGGCAAGCAACCTTTCTTGCAAGCTCTCGTAGGGGAACTTCCACACTATGAGGATTATGGCAAAAACAAGCCCCCAGAGAAAATAGCCCAACGCTCTCTTTGTCACTACCCGTTTCATGCTGAATAGCCGACCTATAAACCTCAACGGGCGGGGTAATTCCCGCCCATACACTCGTTACCAATATCTCTTGTTCTTGGTGCTTAGTTTTTAGTTCTCAAAATCTACAATCTGCAATCCACATTCTGAAATCTCCTAGGCTTCCTTGCTGCCCGGCACCCGTGGTGCTTTGCGCAGTTTACGAGTTACCACCACCAGGGTCACTTCTAGTTGAGACTGATCTCGCTGTTGCGGCCGGATAGTCAGTCTCCTGACGCGCACTTGTTCTGGTGCTGCCTCAATATGGTAGAGATACGGTATCAGCCGATCTAGTGACACCGCCTTCAACCGCATTTCGACCTGTTCTTCCTGATGCATGTCACCGAGTGATTTCACAGAGGGCCGCATGAATTCGATATTCCCTTTTACCCCATCGCGGCCGGCCAACCCCTCCAGAAATGCAAATAAGGTAAAATCCTGCTTCCGATTGCGCAGATTTTTCTCAACTTGAGTATTTTCTACCTGCATTTTCCGGTACAGCTGCTCAAGACGCACCAGTTCCTGTAAACGTTTTTCGCTCCGTTGGATGTTTATCGCCAACTTCGCTCTTCGTTTGAAAATGGGGCGTATCAGCCACTGGCTAACCGCAAGGATTACCACCACGGTAGCCGCAATCCAGATCAGTTGTCTTTGATTGAGTCTTGTCATGACTCTTCCCCGGCAAGCTGATGGCGGTCCAGTTCTAAGCCGAACTGCACACCCTTTCCATCTTTGGCCGCTTTCGCACCAGTGATAGTCACCCCGTCAAAATTGTCCAAAGCTGTGAGCCGGTTTTTCACACTATCAACGGTGTTGAATGCGTCTGCTTGCCCACTCAAGCGGACACGCTGATTGTCTATTGTCAAAAGGCTTATGGTCACATTAAGATCCGCCGGGATTGCTGTGCTGATAACGCGCAGTAACTCAACGGCCGAATGGTACCCACCTTCCTCACCAAAAAGAGCCACCGACTGACCCAAATCATTGATCTTGGTTTTGACAATACTGGCGTATTGCGACGACTGAACAGATCCTTTGAATTCGGGCACCGTACGGCGAAACACTTCCTCAACACTCTGGTCAAGACTGGCCAGCCTTCGCTTCTTGGTATAGATATCCACCCCCACCGAGCCAAGCCAGACAAAAGCTACAAGCGCACAGGCCACTAAAGCGTAACTCAACTGGTGTCTCCACTTGACCAATGGGTTCTGGCTGCCCACCTCTTCAGCCTGAAAGTTGAACCCTGCCCTTCGACTTGGGCCTTTCAGAGCCAAGCCAGCTGCCACCAAATATAATGGTGCAGCCGTGATTTGATCGCCAAATTGGTGGAGAAAAGCCAGCTCCTCCAGGTCACTCAGACATCGTACCTCCACCCCGAGGGCCTTTTCCAATATAGCCGCCAAGCCCTTTATGAGGGAGCCGCCGCCGCTCAAAATCACCACCTCAGGCCATAGCTCTCGTTCCTGCACCTGAGCTGCCGTCAATGAGAATTCTATTTCACGGGCCAGTGATTCAACCTCTTTCATCATAGCTTCACGAATGGCAAGGTGCTCGGGTGATGTTGCCTCCTGATCAATCCCAATGGCAACGAGACGTTCCATACCCTCATCCACTGACACCCCCAGGACTTCAGCAATCTTTTTGGAGAACTGACCACAACCAGTCATAAATGAGCGCACATACGTGTCCACACCCCGGTGTTGGTACAATAGATTGGTTTTGTGGTGACCGATATCCAGAATCACTACCCGCTCTGGGAGGTGAGCTTCTAGTTCGCGAGCAATAAAAGTTAAACCACTTCCGTCTAGGTCAACTACCTCAACCTCGATGTTGACTTCCTTGAGCGCGGCCAGCAAAGGCTCCAAAACAGTTCTGGGAAGTGCTGCTGCCAGTACACCGTGGGAGCCGGCTTGCCGGGATTCCGTGGCGATAAAGTCCACCTGAACCTCATCAAGAGCCAGAGGCAGGTCAGGCTCCATTTCGAACTGGATTACTTGGGAAATTTTGCGTTGATTGGAAAAGGGGAAATGAAGCCGCCGCAGAAACGCCTCCTGGGTGCCCAGGGCTACCATATAACGATCGCTTTCAAGATCCTCTTCGGCAATGAGATCCGCTAGTGCGCTGGCCACTTGCGAGGGATCTGCATCTGCAGGTAAACTGGTCCTCGCATACCCTGACACCTGACTTGTTCTGAAGCCACGGGTTACCTGGACCACCTTGATACCGCTACCGGCGATATCGATTCCTAGGATCTTCTCTGGCATGGATAAAATCACCCCCACTTAGATTACAGCAAAATCCGGGCCATTCCGCTTTGTAAGTAGCCTGGTTAGCGGGCAGGCAAACAGTCAATCAGAAATTGGTCCTACTGACTCCCCACCCTTCGGGCGCGGACCCAGTTTCGAAGCACGAAGCAGGAAACAAATCGAGAAATTGAGGAATTAAGGAATTGAGGAATTCAAAAACCTTAGAAGCTGGGGGATTATCGCGAACTTTTTCCATAATTCCAAAATCCCTGAATCCCTAAATTCCTGAATTTCTTCTATTTCGATATTCGAATTTGCCAGGGTCTCCACCTGCTCTGCCTAGAATATGCCAATTTCTTATTAATAGACTTCCCTATATCGTATAGATACACTGACTTGATTCTGCTCTTCATCCTCAGACTTTTGCCGTTCGAGGTAGGCGAATATCGATTTCCTCCCCACCCCCACCTTCCCGGTCATCTGCACGGTGAAATGCATACTTTGGGTGGTAATGAACTCAACTGGCAGGCTAATGTCATTATAGCCTGCCATCCGATTTCGATACCAGTCCGACTCGCCGAGGAAGTCCCAGTGCATCGGCTCCTGCCGATAGGCAACGACACTCTCCGCCCAACCCTCCGCCGTGTCTTGGGAAACAGTTGGACTCACCAGCGCTTGAAGAACCAAGGGCCCGGCGGTGTTTACGTTGATTTTGCCATCACTATACACGGTGAGGAGGTCCTTGAGACCGGGGTTCTCCTCTGTGCCCAAATAGAGCGATTCGCTCACGCCACGAATGAGCTGAAGCTCAGCCAGCGAGGTAAGAGGACCGTTCTTGCATTCATACGGTTGCTCCAGACCTTGGTAGTAATCTGTCTCCCCGCCAAACTCTCCCGTGGGCTCATCATCTTTATCAAGCCAGTCTCTGATGGCCATAACCACACCCTGTGCTTCCTCTTCTTCCATCTCAAAGGGAGCATTGGTAAGTAAGCGGGTCAAAACCTGCTGGTAGACTTCCCGCACCTTCCCCTCTTCATCCACCAGATAGTTAATAGGAATCTTCCCCATCTCGTCCTCTACCCTTCCCTCCAGGGTCCCGGCTTCGGACAAATCCACAGGCAAAGCATCAGGTTGCGGTAAAAGGGCCCAGGGTTCTCCTAAATGATCCACCTCATTCTCAGCCAGGTCATTCTTGAGCAAGGATACTGCTAGATTGACGCCTGACTGGGCCAGGGCCTCGGCTCGGATGCCATCCTGAAAATGGCGAGCCCCCGCCCCTTCCACCTGCATGGCTCGCATGGTTTCCAACACGAAAACCACGAGAATGGTGATCATAAGCAGGGCCAGGATGAGAGCAACTCCTGACTGTCCAAGTCTCCATCTAGCATTTCCCATTTCACATCTCTCATTGGGTCATTTGGCCACGGAACGTGGCCGTCATTACGCTTCGCTGTCATTAGGTGGTCATTTATCGTTAAGACATAACGACTAAGTGACGGGCTTCAGCCCACATGACGCCGAAGGCAAATGACCACATGAATGACGGCCGTAAGGCCGAATGACAGGCGCAGCCCTTATGACAGCGAAGCGCTTTAGCGCGGAGCGTAATGACACCAAATGACTGCCCGCTGTCTGCTGCCCTCTGCCTCCTGCTTACTTCCTCCCGCCCCCTTCCTCTCGGACCTGGATCGCCACTGTGGTAACAAAAACCCTCGATTTCTCTCCTCCCAACTGTAAGCGAATGTGAACCAACCGAGGAAGAATCCCTGCGGTCTCTTCTGCCTTGCTGTCCCATTGAGACAATGTCTCACCATCTTTATTCAAATAGGTAATGGTCAACGATTCCACGGTGTCTGCAAGCTCCACCGCAGTCTCTTCTCGTTCTCCAGACAAATCGACAAAAGGTAGTTCCATGCGAACAAGCTTATAATACCGCTGGTTATCGGCCTGTTCCTCTAAAACGTAGCTCACCTTGTTAATTCGTAAGTTTGGAAAGCTACCATCAAAACCCAGATGGGCGGTTGAGGCGAACTGGACAACTGTCCCCCCCTCACTTTCGGCATCCATGCCACCCTGAAATCGAAAGGGCGAATCCTCATCTTCCCCTTCTGCCTTTTTGTAGTAGAGAGAGCTAAAATCATCTGCCATTTGCATCATGGCCAGCCGCGCTGCCTGATCTACATTCCTGGCGCTTTCAACCATCTCCGTGGTTTCCATCGTGCCGCTGTAGGCTCCGTACAAGCTACTCACCACAAGCGCAAGAATGGCAATGGCAATAAGGATTTCTAAGAGAGTAAAGCCGGAACGGTAGCACAGCCGGCTTGGCGCTCGCTCAGCATGAGGTTGGAGGAGCGCTCGACTTGAGGCATAGAGCATGGAGCATGGAGCATAGAGCAAAGACAAAATTCCAATTTTGAATTTTTTAAATCCACAATTCGCAATTCGCAATTCGCAATTCAAAACTGTCTCCCTATGCTCTCTTCCCTCTGCTCTATGCTTTCTGTCCTCTGACCTCTGTCTTCTGGCTACTCATTACTCTTCAACCAGCATGAGCTCCTCAATGCTAACCTCTCTCCCGGCAACTCCTTCGCTTCGCTGGACAATGACTGTGATTCGCTCTAACCCATCCACTTCAGTGCTTGTAGTCTCCACTTGCCAGGTGAACTCTGGATAATCTTCACCAAAGTCCCCTTGCGATTCACTCCAGTTGGCAACTCCCGCAGCTTCAATCTCCGCCAGCTTGCTTGACGCCAGCAGAGAGGCCGTGGTCATTTCTCTGCTTTTGGTCAGGGAATCTAGGTTCTGTACATTGGCCTTGAGAATAGCCACCATAGCGATAGCCAGAATGGCCACCGCCACTAGTACTTCTAAAAGTGTAAAGCCTTGTGCACTGGTTTTTTTCTTCAAGTATCTCATCTCAACCACACACGGTCACTTGGCTTCGCCGTCATTGAGTCACTTCTTCGCGCTCGCTGCGCTCCGCTCAGTCCCGCAAGCGGGTCCCTAGTTTGGGCTTGCGCCCGTCACTTGTAGTCATTAGCCTGCGGCGTCATGAGGGCCGAAGCCCGTCACTTAGTCGTTATATCTTAACGATAAATGACCACCTAATGACAGCGAAGCGTAATGACTGCCACTTTAGTGGCTTCTTGACGGCCACGTCTCGTGGCCAATTGACTATGAATCACAGCAATGCGTTCTGACTTTGTAGTTAACGAGGCTGTGTGCCCTCCTCTATATATCCTTCCCGGACCACCAGACGGCCATTGAACGGTTTGACAACGAGAGTTCGGATTTGCTTGCCGGGACCGGCCAAGTGAATTACTGCGGGCTCTACGAGACCTTTGGGATGAAAACGGAGAATAACACGTCCAGCACGTTTATTTTCGTCGGGCAACTTCTTGACATCCATGAAGCGAACCTCTCCCGCCAGAGTTCGCTTCTTAACGGCGTCAAGATCCGTTGAGTCTCCTTCTTCAACTGCCGCAGCCCAAAAACTGTTTGTATCCAGATCTAAGGTAAGCTCCCAGAGGCGGCCTTCCAACATTGCCTGGCTTCTGGCGTAGGCCACCGCCCCTGCTAACTGTCGGGAACTCGCTTTCAAGTCGCTGCGGAAGAAATAAGATGAGGCCTCTGGGAGCACCAGTCCAAGAATGACCGCCAGGATCACCAGAACAACGGCCAGTTCCACCAGAGTAAAACCGGACGGTTCATTCGATCTCCCAACTCTGCACGTCGGCATTTTTCTCTTCGCCGCCTTCCTCGCCATCAGCGCCGTAGGAGATAAGATCAAAATCGCCGTGCTCCCCTGGACTGATATAGATGTACTCGTTTTCCCAAGGGTCTTTGGGAATCTTGGGGAGGTAGCCCTTTTCCGGATACTTCTTTGGAATCTTACCAATTGTGGGCTTTTCCACCAGAGCCTGCAACCCCTGCTCCGTGGTGGGATAGTCGCCGGTGTCCAACTTATACTCTTTTAGTGCCGCAGAAATGCTCTCTATCTGCAATTGAGCTTTGACTCGCCTGGCTTTCTCTGGCTTCTCCATGAATCGTGGCACGATGAGCCCCACAAGAATGCCGAG
This sequence comes from Deltaproteobacteria bacterium, assembly GCA_022340745.1. GTDB lineage: Bacteria > Desulfobacterota > Syntrophobacteria > BM002 > BM002 > BM002. The sequence continues at coordinate 7,014 of JAJDNL010000090.1, read as the reverse complement.
AATGATTATGACCACCATGATCTCGATCAGGGTAAAGCCTGAGGTGGAACCGAAAACTCTTGGGTAAACACGGGACATGAGGCCTTTAACAGAGCATGGGGCAACCGCAAAAGGTTCGAGAGCACTGGAGTGTGTTTGGCTCCCACGAGCACGTTCACCGAGATGCATTTCCATCCTTACGCCTCCGAGGTGCGGATCTCAACTGTCGCCAACAGGCACCAACTCTATTTCAACCCTCCGATTAACAGCTCGCCCTTCCGGAGTGGTATTTGGCAAGAGAGGATCTTTCTCTCCCATGCTAATGGTTTTTATTTTCTCAGGATCAATCCCTTTACCAACAAGGTAGTTTCGAACGATTTGTGTCCGCGTTTTAGATAGTTTCTTGTTGTACGTGCTTGAACCCACATTGTCCGTGTAACCGCGGATAACAATTTCATAGTCCGAACTGAGCGCGGCGATGGTGGCAAGTCTGTCAAGATCTTCGTACGCTTCCGGAGCAATATTCGACGTCCGGTAATCAAAATAGATAACCGGTTTGTAATGCGCAAAAGAAAACGTTTGCTCATCCTGGTCATTGTACTCTGGTCCAGGAACGGTAGTTTGATCCTCTTCAGCAATTGTGCCCACATCGCCGGTCTCTGGTCTATACTCTTTTTGCTCTGCATGAATTTTCTTGATTATGTGCTCATTTCCGCGTAGGAGAACAACATGATTGGGCTTGATCTGTAAAACCCTTACCTCCCCGATGAAATCCCCCTCATGAACAATCCTGTCATTGAGCACGGCTATAGAGCGGTCACGGTTTTCGTCCCAAGCGATTGCACCCAAGTCGAGATCTGGCAGATCATCTGCAACCGACAGAGGCTCAACTATAGAGTTCAGTTCGGTAGCCTGCGCGTCTGGTTGCAACGGTGCCTCGTCGTAGGCGACAACGGGTAATGTTCCTTTTTGCTCCACCACCACCCCATCTCCAGACCCATATTCCCGGTTTTCCGCAAGCTGCGGTATGACGATCGGTTGCCGAATGAGGGTTCGCCGCTCCGCGGTCATTTGGTTCAGTTTTCCAGTCATTATCGGCAGGTATGTGCTCCCCAAACCAAAATACCAGAGGCCAACGGCGACCCCAACACACAAGGCCATTGCCGTGCCTACAAAGGCAGTCCTCATTGACCAGTACTTCGCTCTGGGGCCAAATAAAGGCTGGTAAAGAGGGTCATCAGCCACACGGTTCACCTGTCGCCTTCCCACCCCTTTTTTGCCGCTCCGGTATGCTTCGTTGAGAGCACGTTCTGAGAGCTGATTTATCAGTCTTGGTGTGCCATGCGACTTTTCCCATATGGTGTCTAAAGCTCCAGGGGAAAAGAGAGACTGGTTCGTGCAGCCGGCTTTTGCCAATCGATGGCAGATATAGTCGACGGTATTGGCACGATCCATTCTGGCCAAGTGATATCGAAGACCTATTCTCTGGTTTAAGGACTGCAGCCGTGGCTGTTTGAGTGTGTCCACAAGGAGAGGCTGTCCAGCTAAAATTATTTGCAGCAGATGGCCGTCGGCAACCTGCAAATTGGACAGGATGAGAATCTCATCTAAAATGGGGATACCAAGACGATGAGCCTCATCCACAATAATGACTACTGGGTTTCCTGTGTTGTGTTGTCGCAAGAGGTAATCTTGAAGCTCCGCACGATTACGCCTTCTGGATCCATCTCCAACGGGAATACCCAGTTCTTTATTTACCGATTCCAGAAATTCGCTCTCAGTGAGAAACGGGTAGTTGAGATACGCTGAAGAGTAGCCTTCGTGGTTATGGAGATGGTAGCACATGTTTGTTTTTCCGGTGCCGACCTCGCCAAGCAACAGCATAAGGCCGCACCGATCATGAATACCCTGGCTCAACGTAACTAAACCCTGCCGGTGGTCAGCCGAAAAATAGAAAAACAGTGGGTCAGGGGTATTCCCAAATGGCTTGCATTGCAGACCGAAGCGATCCCGATACATATCAAACCCCTTGGCTAGTGCCTAAAGTGCACTACAATGAGCTAAAATGCCTAAAATTTCGTCTTGGTTTCCTTTCACCCCAATCCACATTCCGCAATCCGAAATCCAAAATCCAAACTACCCAACAAGGTGGCTCATCTCAAAGATAGGCAGGAGTACAGCCAGAACCACAAATCCTACAAAAAATGCCAGAAACAGGATCATCACCGGTCCCAGAAGTGAAGTCAGAGTGGCTACGCTACTTTCCACCTCACTGTCAAAGGTATCGGCGACCTTAAACAACATTCCTTCCAGGTTGCCACTCTGCTCCCCCACCGAAATCATCTGAATGACCACCGGTGGGAAAATTCCACCGCGAGCCAAAGGTGTCGTTATGCTGGCCCCTTCACTGATTTCCTGGCGCGCCTCCTCCATTGCTTGCCGCAGAATCACATTGTTTACCAGAGTGCTCACTATTTCCATGGCGCTGAGCAGGGGCACCCCGTTGTTGAGCAACGTTCCAAGGGTCCTGGTAATCCGCGCGATAGCCACTTTTTCCACGATGGGGCCCACAATTGGCAGCCCCAGCAAAAGCCGATGGTAACGACGCCGCCCGGCATCAGTCTTCACATAATAACGACCTGCCAAAAAGGCAATGATGAGGACAAGTATAAGTGCAGGCCAGTACGTATGAAAAAGCTCGCTTACTTTAATTAACACGGTGGTAGGCAGGGGTAGATCTTGCTTCATGTCCACGAAGATCTGGGTGACCTTGGGAATCACGTAGGCCATCAGAAACACTACCACGCCCAAGCCAACAGTGAGCATCAAGATGGGATAGGCCAAGCTCGAGCGGACTTGTCTCTGCAAGGCCAACTGCTGCTCTCCGAAATCAGCCAGTCTCTCCACTACCAACTCCAGAGTACCTGAAGTTTCCCCGGCGTGGATCATGGCAGTGTAGACTGCGGGGAACGCCTTCGGGTGTTCTTGGAAGGCAGCCGCCAAACTCATCCCTTCTTTGACCCGCTCCCGTACCTGGGAAAGCACCTTGCGCAAGGCCGGCCGCTTCACCTGCTCGAGCACGCCGCTGAGGGCTGAAACAAGAGGTAATCCAGCCGACAGGAGGGTAGCCAATTGCCGCGTGGTGTTAACCAGCTCGGTTCTCCGCACCCGCTGCAGGGTGAACTGAACCTGGAACCGGCTCGGGGTGTCGCTGGTCTCGCCCGCCTGAGTTTCTTCCAGATGGGTGGGATAGATGCCATCAGCCCGCAGCTTTTGGCGGGCCGTTCGTGAGCTGTCCGCATCAATAATTCCCTTGCGGTTTTTCCCAGCGCTATCTATGGCTACGTACTCAAAAACCGGCACTTCATTATTCCTATCGCAAAATCATCCGCCCAGTGTACCACGTCATATTATTTTGCAGCTTCATTGTCATTTGGCTTCGCCGTCATTGAGTCATTTCTTCGCGCTCGCTACGCTCCGCTCAGTCCCGCAGGCGGGTCCCTAGTTTGGGCTTGCGCCCGTCACTTCGTCGTTATCTCTTAACAATAAGTTCCCACCTAATGACAGCGAAGCGTAATGACGGTCACGCTCAGTGGCCAAGTGACCATGAATGACAGCAGAGCGCAAAAATTCTGTAATCAAAAAACGCTTTGCGCTTTGCACTATGCGCTATGCGTTAACTAGATCTGTGTTACCCTTAGTACTTCACTAATGGTGGTTTTTCCCTCCAGCACCTTGTTGATTCCGTCTTCGCGCAGGCTCAACATTCCTTCGGCCCTGGCAGCCTTGTTGATCTGGTTCGCATCTGATGTAGTGAGAACCAGCCCCTTTATTGCTTCGCTCACCTGTAGAAATTCATAGATCCCGGTTCTTCCCCGGTAGCCTGTTTCCAGACACTTTTCACAGCCATCTGCCCGAAAAATCGGCCCCGCCACCTCCCTGCTCGAGCCCAATTCAGTCCATTGAGCTTCTTCCGGTTCGTAGGTCTCTTTGCAATGCGGGCAGAGAAGGCGTACTAATCGTTGGGCAATGATCGCCTGGACCGCTGTGGAAACGAGAAAAGGTTCGATCCCCATGTCAATGAGCCTGGTAACCGCACTCGCCGAATCGTTGGTGTGCAGAGTTGAGAATACCAAGTGTCCTGTAAGTGCTGCATGAATGGCGATTTCGGCAGTCTCCCGATCTCGAATCTCACCCACCAGGATTACATCTGGGTCCTGCCGAACCATGGAGCGCAGTCCGCTGGCAAAATTCAGATTGATCTTGGGGTTCACTTGCATCTGACCGATGCCGTCCAGCTGGTATTCGATTGGGTCCTCAATGGTCAGAATGTTCTTGTCTGGCGAGTTTATATAGCTAAGAGCTGCATACAGGGTTGTGGTCTTCCCGCTTCCCGTAGGTCCAGTCACCAGGATGATTCCATGAGAAAGAGTAAGCAGCCTTTTCATCTCTGCCAGGGCCGCGGCTGAGAGACCAATCTCTTCCATACTGAGAAGTTTGCCGCTTTTTTCCAGCAGCCTGAGCACAACTCGCTCGCCAAAAGCAGTAGGCAGACAAGAAACCCTTACGTCCACCAGACGCTCACCGATCTTCACCTCCGTGCGGCCGTCTTGGGGGAGCCGTTTCTCGGCAATGTCCAGCCGGGCCATTACTTTTATGCGCGAGACTATGGCCGCGTGTAACCTTCGGGGCGGGCTCAGCACATTATGGAGAACCCCGTCCAGGCGGAAGCGCACTTGGAGGTGTTGCTGGTATGGTTCGATGTGGATATCGCTGGCCTGGCTTTTCACCGCCTGGGAAAAAATATGATTCACCAGTTTGATAATGGGTGCCTCACTGGTCTCGTCCAGCAAGTCCGCGCCCACTTCCAACTCGGTGAACAGATGTTGGCTGTCTTCTTCCTCACCTAGGTCCTGCATGATCTGCTCGGCAGTGTCATTGGCTTGACCGTAAGTGCGATTGATGGCCGAGAGGATTTCCCGAGCCGGCACCAGCACCGGTCTGATTTCGTTTTGGCCATAGAGGATGCGGAGATCGTCCAGAACCTCGAGATCCAGAGGATCATTCACCGCGATGCGTAACGTGCCATCTTCGGACTGGAAAGGAAAAATCTCGTGCTTTTTCAAGTACCGGATTGGCAGTTGTTCCACCAGGTCAAAACGGAGTTCCTTATCATCAATGCTCTCCATCACCTCCAAATCCAATTGGAGGGCGAGAGCATTCAGGAGCTCTTGCTCGGTAATCTTCTTCTGCTGAACAAGAATCTGCCCCAATTTTTCGCCGTTTTCCGCCTGAGCCTCTAACCCTTCCTCTAGGGCTTCAGGGCTGAGCCAGCCTTGTTCAACGAGTACATCACCTAGTCTTGGTAGGACGTTCATAATCTGCTGCTCTTCGGTGGCCCCGAGCCACCGCGTCAGTGTTCACCTAGTTCTTAGTGCCTAGTTTTTAGTCCCAGCGCTTAGTGTTTAGTGCTTAGTTCCTAGTGCTTACTTCTTTTCCTGGCTGCCGCCAGGCCCTGAGCCTGTCTGCCCTGAGCCTGTCGAAGAGGTCGAAGGGCTCCCTTCCACCTCTCCCGAGCTTGCTGGCGCTGGTGAAGGCTCCACTGGTTGTTTATCCTGATCAGGTGCGCTCTTTGAAACCTCATCCATGTACGAGGCCTTCTGCCGGTAAATCTCTTCGGCCTCCTCCGGGGTTGCCACAATATACGGGGTAAGGAATACAAGCAAATTGGTGCGCCGAGTCGTTCGGCTCTCAGACTTGAACAGCCAGCCCACTATGGGAATATCACCAAGGCACGGCACCTTTGTAACCGAGACATCTACGTCGTCTCCCACAAGTCCAGCTATCGCCACCGTCTGGCCATCCCTCACCTGAACGTTGGTCTCCACAGTTCGTTTGCGGGTGGTCGGCGCCAGCACAACTTGTGTGGGACTCACTTGGCTCGTCTCGCTGGTGACGCGACTCAACTCTTCGTAGATCTTGAGCTTGACAAAGCGTTTCTCATTAATCTGCGGCGTAACCTTGAGAGTAACACCCACATCCCTGTATTCAATACTCTGAATGGCCCGGTCGGTGGTAGCCGTCCCCTCATCCACCCTGGTGGAAAAGGGGATATTTTGCGCCACCACCACGGTGGCCTCTTCATTGTCCAAGGTCATAAGCTGTGGCGTGGCGATAATATTGAAGTCGTTCTCCGTCTGAGCGGCGTTTATTATGGCTGCCAAATTGCTAAAGGTTATGCCCCCAATGGTAATGGGAAACGATACCACCCCTGCGGTAAGACCGCTGGGAAGAGCCAAGGTCCCAGTTTCATCCAACACACCAATATTACCTGTGTTGGATCCACCAAAGGCCACACCATCATCGGCACCAAAAGGCAAATCCGTTTTGCCGCCACCGGTCCAATTGACCCCGAATGAGACTTCTAATGTGGGGGAAATTTCCATGATGAGCGCTTCTACGTAAACCTGCTTCCTCGGGATGTCCAGCTTCAGAATAATGGGCTCCAGCACCTGAAATTCTTCTGGTTTGGCCGTGATCACCAGACTATTAGTCGCCTTGTCTGCGACTATCTTCACTTCGGTTGAAATAACAGGCTGCTTCCCTTTTAGTTGTTCTTTGGTGGGCAACCCGGCGAGCACCTTGGCCATCTCTTCCGCCTGTGCGTTGGCCAGGTAGACAACCTGGATGTTCCCAGCTCCCTTGGGAGTTGGTTGATCCAAGGTTTTGACCAAAGCCTTGACCATCTGCGTGTTCTGGCGGTCGGCCAACACGATGAGCATATTGATGCGCTCATAAGAGAGGATTTTGAGAGGAGGCTCGGCCCTTCGTCCTTTGATCTGTTTTAGTTTGCTCTCCAGCAGCCTTGAGATCGTGTCGGCCAAGTTCTCAGCGCTGGCATATTCCAGAGGCATCACACTGATACTCGCGTCCTGAAATTCCACGTCAATCTCCTCAACGATGCTGAGCAATCTCTGAATGTTCGACTGAAAATCGGTGATGATCAACGTATCAGTGGGATCATAGGCGATTACC
>JAJDNL010000088.1 GCA_022340745.1 Deltaproteobacteria bacterium | reverse complement strand
CCACGTCGGTGATGATTTGAATCTCATACTCATCGTACCCAAAAGGATTATTTTGGAGCAGTTTGAACAGGTACGAGAGTCTTTACATTTAATTGTGAAAGAACAGTGGCTCATTAGCGGGGTTGTCGCCATTGGAGTGATTCTTTTACTTATATTGGCTGGCTTGTGGTTCGCCCACGCCATGATCCGGCCTTTATCTGTCATGGTAGAGGCGGTCGAGCGTCTAGCAAAAGGAGATTTCTCGGCGCGAATTAACATAAAAACCGGCGACGAACGCGATCTCTTGGCTAAAAGTTTCAATGAAATGGTTCCGCAGCTCGAAGACAGAATACAGATCCGTAAGTCTTTGGAAATGGCCAAAGAGGTGCAACAAAATCTCCTGCCACAGGAGATACCAAACCTGCGCGGCTTTGATATCGCTGCCAAGAGCGTCTATTGTGACGAGACCGGTGGAGACTACTTTGACTTTTTCCCCTGTGAGGATGAACACTGCGCCCGCTTTGGCATTGTAGTGGGTGATGTCACGGGCCATGGAGTTGGAGCTGCTCTGCTCATGGCCACCGCGAGGGCGCTCATAAGGGGTCTGGTAACGAGACCGGAAAATCTGGCCGAGAGTCTCAGTCAAGTGAACAGTTTTCTCGCCACCGATGTAAGAGATAGCGGCAGGTTTATAAGCCTGTTTTTTCTTATGATAGAGGAGGGTTCACGAGCAATCAGTTGGGTCAGGGCCGGTCACGATCCAGCCATCCTCTATGATCCCGCTACGGATACCGTGGAAGAGCTCCTGGGACCAGGAATGGTCCTAGGGGTGGAGAAAGACTATTCTTACGAACAGGTTGGCAAGACTATTGAAACGGATGGGACAATCATTTTCATTGGTACGGACGGTATTTGGGAGACCCACGACGGTGAAGGAGAGATGTTCGGCAAGGACCGTCTTTCTCAAATCATCCGCAACAACAAAGACAAGTCTGCTGGAGCTATTCAAGACGTTGTGCTTGAGGCAGTCAGCGACTTTCGCGGGGACAGAGAGCAAGAAGACGACATCACAATTGTGGTCCTCAAGGTTCTGCTGTAAGCTCATAGGAGCTACTTGACTGATACGAATTGGGGGTATTCTCCATGCAAAACCGGGAATCTGTTCAAACGGCTCAACCGAGGCCAAGAGTGTTTCGCGCCTTAGGCAAAGCCGATCCCCCAGAGCAGGTCGAGATTGACGGCCATCCCTACCGGCGGGTTGACATCCTGAAGCACGACTCCTGGGCGGCAACAGCGCTGTATGAAGGTCCACGAGGCATGGTCGTCGCCAAGTTCAACCGTCAGCAATCGGTTTTGGGGCTGCCGATGAAGTGGTTGGGCAAAAGGCTGGCGCAACGCGAGACCCATATGCTGCAAAGGTTGGCTGACTTACCTAACGTCCCGGATTACAGCGGCAACCTGGCGATAAATGGAATAAACCAGCTACACGCTGTTACTCACGACTACGTCCCCGGCCACCCCCTGGAGAGGCGCGAGCCTGTCAATGATGCTTTTTTCCCGACACTCCAGCAGCTAATCAAGGATATGCATGCTCGCGACCTTGCCTACGTTGACCTCAGCAAACGCCAGAATATTATTGTCGGGGATGATGACAAGCCTTACCTCATAGACTTCCAGATCAGTCTCAACCTGCCGGGTTGGTGGCCGGGCAATAGCTGGCCGATGCGAAGAGTACTGTGCCTCTTCCAGGATATGGACGACTACCATGTACTTAAACACTACAGAGACTGTCGTCCCGATCTGCTTAGCCCTGAACAGCTCGATCTGGAGAGACATCGGCCCTGGACTATCCGGTTCGGCCGCCGCATCGGCAAGCCGCTGCGTGAGATTCGCCGCAAATTTCTGGTGTTTATTGGCGTACGCACAGGTAAAGGCCGGGCTCAATCCGAAACGGCCCCTGAAGACGCTGTGCGACGTGAAATGAAGTAAGCGAGGCAAGTGGAATACGGATTCACATCTTCATATATAAATAAACAATCCAGGCTCAAAGAACCGTTGCTAAGTAACAAATTCCAAGCACCAAATTACAAACAAATCTCAAATTCCAATATTGGTCCTCCGGACTCCCCACCCTTTGGGTGGGTCCCCAGTTTCAATGACCAAAACAAAAGACACGTTTGGAATTTCGGATTTTGGTCATTGTGATTTGTGATTTGGAATTTCTATTCCGCCAGTGTTGCTTACTCCTTGCTGCTTACCCCTCACTGCGCGAAGCGTCCTGAGCATGTCGAAGGGCTTACCGCTTACTAAATTTTGCTCTTTCTAATATATCTTTCTCCACAGATCCAAAGAGTTTGCGGCTTTCCCCCTGAAGCTTGTTGAGCTCGTTCACATACCTATTACGGAGGGAACCATCGGACATGAGACCAAGATTCGCTTGAGTAATGCGATGTGTTCCATCAATGGCCGCCCGCAAAAGTTCACAGACAACCAGGAGGTCAGAAAGGAGATGGCTTTTGCAGTGTTTTCCGGCTCGGCCCACAAGATCTAGATTTCTTTTGGCTTCTTTCATTACCGCCATTGGTGATTCAACTGCCTGCTTCAGAGCTTCAAGTATTTCCTCATCACTTTTTCCAAATGTCTTTGCCTTGGCAAAACGCATATAAGCATTGCCATCTTCATCACGAAGCCGCAAGAGGGTTGCAAATGACTTCCTCACCTCGTCGAGTAAATTCTGCCAGCGAGACTCAGAAGGAATGTCGCCGCGCCGTAGTTCAACCAGGATTATTTTCTCGAGAAGCGCCAACCCCACACAGGCTCCATGGGCGGCGGCACCAGCGCCTCCTGGGATAGGCTTTGGAGCAGCGAGGGCTGCCAGAAATGAGTCATGCATACCGGGTACCTCCAAGTACCAAACCGGGGCCCCGCCCAGAGGGTGTGGACTCCGAAGGAGAAACTGGGAACCCGCCCGCAGGGTGGGAGTCCGAAGGACAAATCTCAGGGTTTCAGGTGTCAGTGTTCAGGTTTCAGTTTCTATGTTTCTTTTTCCTGACACCTGACACCTGAAACCTTCATTACTGTTGTTTGACTGATCTCCCGAGAATGCTTATCAGAGATTAACCTATACGGGTCGCAAGTTATCAAGTATTACTAAATCATCTTTGGTTATTAGTAGTCTGCTCAAAGAGTCAGGAAAACTGCTCCAAATGTCATACCGGACGAGTCCGCCTGCGGCGGATGAGATCCGGTATCCAGTAAAGTCTTTTCTTTCTGGATTCCGGACAGTCGCTACGCGACTTCCAGAATGACGGACTTGGAACAACTCTCATGCAAAACACCGAATTATTCAGCAATCTGTTAAAGAATACAATATACTGACTGAATTGTCTTATCGGAAAAGGAGGCTTGAACATGAAAGCCATTGCAATTAATGAGTTCGGTGGCCGAGACACATTGCAACTCATGGATTTACCCGTGCCCGAGGTCAAGCCAGGGGAAATTCTTGTTAAGGTGAAAGCAGCCGGGGTCAATCCAGTGGACTGGAAGATCCGGGAGGGATACATAAAAGATCTCTTTCCATATGAGTTCCCAATTATCCTAGGTTGGGACGCGGCGGGAATTGTGGAACAGGCTGGGGAAGAGGTGACACGCTTCAAAGAGGGCGATGAGATCTTTGCATACTGCCGCAAACCCATGGTCCATGGAGGCGCATACGCAGAATACATTGTGCTGGAAGAAGAACATGCGGCTCTAAAGCCGAAAAATACCTCCTTTGAAGAGGCTGCCTCAATTCCACTTGCTGCACTGACTGCCTACCAGGCACTATTTGATGCTGCCAGAATTAATCCAGGAGAAACCGTTTTCATTCATGCTGCGGCAGGAGGGGTGGGAGGTTTCGGGGTACAGTTGGCGAAAGATCATGGGGCTGTGGTGTGGGGAACGGCCAGTGGCCGCAACAAAGAATATGTCCAAGATCTGGGGGCTGATCAGCCTGTAGACTACCACCAGGTGGATTTCCGTGACTCGGTCCGCTCAGAGTTTCCTGATGGTGTAGACGTTGTCTTTGATTGTGTTGGGGGGGAGGTCCTTGAAAGGAGCGCTGAAATTGTCAGGCACGGTGGACGACTCATATCAATTGTGGATGATCCCACTGGTTTGGAAAAAAGCGATATTTATAAGGAGTTTGTTTTCGTGGCCCCCAACAGCACACAATTAACTGAGCTGGCCCGGATGGTAGAGCAAGGACGTCTCAAGACTCACCTTTCGCAGGTTTTTCCCTTCGGCCTGGAAGAAGCCCAAAAAGCCCATGAACTCAGTGAATCTGGTCGTACCAGAGGCAAGATGGTTCTGGTTCTTTGATTGCCTGGCAGGAAACACAGGCTGGTCATATGCTCCGCGTCATTTGGCTGCGCCGTCATTACGCCTTGCGGCTGTCATTAGGTTGTTACAACAAATGACCATGCTTGACAGCGTAGCGTTATGACAGTGAAACGTAGTGACGTAATGGTAGAATAATCAAAGGTTTTCATGACCAACGAGCCTATATGTCAACCAATTTCGATCACATCTTGATAATCGCCGACATCGAGGGAAGTTCGGGCTGCTGGGATTATCGGGCCTCATCCTTTATGACCCCCGAGTGGAGCCGAGCTTGTGTCGAAATGAGCTTGGATGTCAGCGCAGTGGTCGAGGCCCTTTTTGATGCAGGTGTGAAACACGTTATAGTAAAAGACTACCATCGCACAGCCTACAATCTTCTCTCGGAACTGATCGATCCGAGAGCTCAGGTGGTCTTGGGCTACAAGCGCGGACCGGTACCCGGCTTAGGAGATCCGAACAATTCGCAAGCTGTCATGTTTTTGGGTATGCATGCTGCTTCAGGTACTGAGGGATTCATGGCCCATACCCTTACCTCACGCATAAGCTGGCTCGAGGTGAACAGAAAGCCGCTGGCCGAGATAGAGCTTTTTTCAGCGTCGCTGGCACCTTATGGGGTAAGACCTATCTTTTTTTCGGGCTGCCCCACTGCCTGTGCCCAGGCGAGCGCTGCAATTACAAAAATAGACTCCTATCCAATTGACAAGTCAGCCGGGCCCGATTTGTTTGATGCCGATTCATGGCGGTCCGGCCTTGTGAGCAGTGCACTAAATTCCCTCAATAACATAGACACTGAGCCCCATACTCCGTCCGGACCCTTCCAGGCAGAAGTGACCTGGCGGGATGGCAAGATCGCAGCTCAAAAACTTGCGCGAAGATGGGGCTTTGACCAGGAGGGTGCTCGAATCTTCATTGAGGCTGCTGACATCCATGAACTCTACAGAGATCTCATCAAACTCTGTTATCTCACACCTCTAACGGCGAGAATCCTTCCATTCGGGCTATTTTTGTACAACCTAACTGGCCGGCTTGGCCTGGCATGGGCACGCCGCCGCCTCAAGAAAGACAATTATTTACCGCTGACTACAGGATGTGGGATGTGAGATGTGGGATAGTTGTGATTTTTTATCTCACATCGCATATCCCATATCTCACATCTCTTTACATAAATGAAAGACGAAAGAGAGTAGGCTAATGCGAACAGGTCACGATGTATCGGCGCTGGATCAGCCAGAGGTACTGAAGTACTTGTTTCACCCCCGGAAGGATCCCGTACAAGCTGTGTCACAGGATGGAGTTGACTTCTTCATACCTGTTGAGAAAGGGGTGCGGCTTAGCGCACGCTTGTACCCAGCCGACCCTGAAGGACCACACATTCTCTTTTTTCATGGCAATGGAGAGATCGCCAGCGACTACGATACCATAGGACCGGTCTACAACCAGTATGGCATCAGTTTCTTGGTGGTGGATTACCGGGGTTACGGACAGAGCACTGGATTACCCACCGCCAGCAACCTGCTCTCTGACTCACACAGCGCCTTTAAAGAGGTGCAGTGTTGGCTGGAGGGCCAGGGTCGAACTGGGCTCATTATTATTATGGGAAGATCCCTTGGAAGCGCAGCGGTATTAGAAATAGCCTGCTGCTATCAAGACGAGATCGCTGGCATGATACTCGATAGTGCTTTCGCGAGGACCCTCCCCCTCCTCACTCGCCTTGGAGTGCCAACTGATACCCTGGGAATCTCTGAAATGGATGGCTTTGGAAATTTTGGCAAGATTAGAGATATAGGGAAGCCCACCCTCATTATTCACGGTGAAAAGGATGAGATCATCCCTTTAGAGGATGCTGATATTTTACTGGCAAACTCGAGTTCCATGAGAAAGCAGCTGCTACTCGCCCCTGGCTGCGGTCACAATGACATCTTGCTGCGCTGTGGTGAAGCCTATTTCAAAACCATTAGCCACTTTGTAGAAATGTTGAAAAGATTGAAAAAAAAGGCTGCCAAGGGGCGTGGTTTCGATAGAAGATATCCCAGGAGATAGCAGGCTGCCTGCTGTTTGCTGCCCGATGCCTACTGATTAGGCGGGTGGTGCTTCCCTCCTCAAAATCCTGACTTTTAACCTTTCCAGTAAATTCTGCAAATCATCCAGGATCACGTAGCCGCAGGGGACCAAGAGCAGGGTGATGAAGGTGGCAAAGAGTACACCAAAACCAAGACTGACGGCCATGGGGATGAGAAATTGAGCCTGGAGGCTGCGTTCCAAAATCATTGGCGTCAAGCCGGCAAAAGTGGTCAAAGAAGTAAGAATGACAGCCCTGAACCTAAGGGCTCCACCCTGAGTAATAGCGTCGTGTACACTGGCTCCCTCTCTGCGCATACGATTGGTGGCGTCTACCAGCACCAGGGAGTCATTGACCACCACACCGGTCAGACCGACAATGCCAAATAAGCTCAAAAGGCTCAGGTTAAGACCCATGAGCAAATGTCCGAAGACAGCGCCCACGATGCCGAAAGGAATGGCCGACATGACGACCAGGGGCTGAGAAAAGGATTTGAACGGAATGGCCAACAGAGCGTAAATGAGAAAGAGAGCGATAACAAAGCCACTGATAATATCGTCCAGGGACTCCTTCTGTTCCTTTCCTTCCCCCTCCATGGAGTATCGCAAGCCTGGATAACTCAGTTTCAGTTTCGGCATGACCCGGCTTTCCAGATCAGTTCGCACTTCATTGGCGTTGGTGATAGTCTCATCCACGTCAGCGGTCACCTTTATTACCCGGAAACGCTGAGCTCGTTCGATGGAGGCGTAGCCCTCCTCCATCTTCACTTCAGCCACCTGGTTGAACGGAACCTCGGAGCCATCCGGCGTCCGGATGTACATATCCTCAACAGAACTCAATGACTTGCGCTTGGACTCCGGGTACCTAACCATAACCTTGACCTCATCCTGATCACGCTGCAAGCGGAGGGCCTCGGCACCATAAAAAGCATGTCGGACCTGCTTGGCCAGATCATCTAGGGTCAAACCTAAACTACGGGCAGCGAGTTTCAGTTTGAGCTGCATTTCGTCTTTGCCGGGCAGGAAACTGTCACTTACGTCGTATACTCCGGGATAGGTTTTCAGCTCCGCTTGCAGTTCCTCTGCTGCCGCCAAAAGCATGTCGTGATCGTCCAGCGACATGTGAACCTCTACCGCATTGCCGGCGCTGAAAAGAACACTCTGGTAAGTGATGGACTCGGCATCCGGTATAATGCCCACCTTCTGGCGCCACAAGTTGCCCAGTTCAGTTGCGGTCACATCCCTTTTTTCTCCTTCCAGGAGCTCCATGGTTATCTGGGCCAGATGTCCTCCCGACTGCGGTCCACTGGCCGCAGGACCATGCCCGGCGCCGTGCATCCCTACTCTGGTGATGATACCCTTCAAAAGAGAGGGCCCATCTTTTGACCACTTCTCGTCTGCTTCGGCCATGACTTCTTTTCCAGCCTTCTCCAGAAGACCGGCGATTTCTGCTGTCCGTTCCACCGATGTGCCTGCCGGCATGGTCAAGCTGCACGTCAAAAAATCACTTTCAACCTTCGGAAATAGAGTAAATTTGATCCAGCCGGCCTGCCATATTCCCACAGTCAGCAGCAATATGGATATACCCAACGCAACTGTGGCATAACGCCAGCGCACACAGAAATCTACCGCCCGGGCGTAGGGCTCCCTGATGAACCATTTCAGCCAGCGGATCGTACGCTTTTCCTCCATGCTTCTCTTGGTTAGGTGTTTGGATCCCACCAGGTGGGCTGGCAGAATCAGCAAACATTCCACCAGAGAGCCCAGCAGCACCAGAATGACCACAGTGGGAATGTTGCGGATGAGTTTCCCCATGACGCCGGTTCCCAGGAGCAAGGGGTAAAAGGCCGCGATCGTGGTCAGGACCGCAAAAATCACTGGCCGGCCGACCTCCAACGTTCCCTGCACCGCTCCTTGCAGAGGTTCGATCCCCTCTTCCTGTTTACGAAAGATATTCTCCCCCACTACTATGGCGTCATCCACCACAATACCTAGAACCATGATGAAAGCGAACAATGAGATCATATTGATGGAGACGTCAAATGTAGGCAAGAGCATCAGTCCGGTCATGAAGGAGACAGGTATGCCGAGAGTGACCCAAAAAGCGAGACGCGCACTGAGAAACATCCATAGGAGTAAGCTCACCAGGATCAGGCCAAAGGCCATGTTCTTCAGCAACAGAGAAATTCTACTTTTCAATACTGTCGACCTGTCCTGATAGATACTAATGTCCACCCCTTCGGGAAGGCTTGGCCTGATCTCCTCGACATACTGTTTGACAGTAGCGGCCACTTCCAGGGCGTTCTGATCGGCAACCCTGTAGACTTCGATAATACCGGCTGGTTTTCCCTGAAATCTGGTAATAAGATCAACGTCCTCGAAGCCATCTCTGAGATCGGCGATCTGGCCGAGAGTAACCTTACTACCATCGGTATTGGTAATGACAGCGATATCACGATAATCCTTCGCGTAGTAGCGACGACCCTTGGTCCTGACCAGGATCTCACCTCCCGCCGTCTTGACGCTGCCCGCCGGTAGATCCAGGCTAGCGCTTCGAACCGCCTCGGCGACCCTGCCCAAGGTGAGACCATAACGCCGGAGAGATTCCTCGGAGACTTCGATGTGAATTTCTCCCTTGCGGAGACCTGCGAGTTCGGCCAGGGTAATGCCAGGTAAATTGGTGATGTCGTCTTTTATTCTCTCCGTCAGGTGTTTGATGGTTGACTCGGGTGCATCGCCATAGACGGTGACATTGAGAACCTGGCGTCGCCGGGTCACTTCCCGGACAATGGGTTCTTCGGCTTCGTTGGGAAAAGTGGTGATCCGGTCTACCTCTGCCTTCACTTCATCCAGGAGTTCCTGCAAATCCCAATCGTTCACGACCTCAATGGTAACCGTCGCCAACGATTCTCTGGCTACTGAATCAATCCGCTTGATGCCGGCCAACCCCGCCACTTTTTCTTCGATTCTCCGGACGATGGCCTCCTCCACCTCTGCCGGCGAAGCACCAGGGTATTCCATGGTGATGGAAATCATGTCGAGTGAGGTTTCAGGAAATATTTCGAGCTTGGTGGTCAGCCCTGTTACCGCACCGGCCAACAAGAAGAAAAGCATCAGTAGGTTGGCAGCAACGTGATTCTCGGCAAACCAGGCAACAGCGCCCTTCATAGTCAGTCCTCAGTAAGATACGTGCCTAAAGTTTACAGTAGTCAGTAGCCAGGAGCCAGGAGCCAGGAGAAAAACCATAAAAACTAAGTTCCTCTCAACTACCTTCCTTCTTCTGTCGTCTGTCGTCTGACTTCTGACCTCCGACCTCCGATCGTTTCTCGCCGCGTCACCGTGTCCCCGTGTCACCACGTCG
>JAJDNL010000051.1 GCA_022340745.1 Deltaproteobacteria bacterium | reverse complement strand
CTAGCCAGATAGTTCCTTCTTGAGGCCTTGTTACTCCAGTGTATTTTTTCCAAGGTGTACCAACCCATTCATAGCCACACTTAGGGATGCCTGACAGCCCCCATGGGTCAATTGCATCAGATGGATCATTTTGGACATAAGCATAAAGATTAATTCCCCCATAAAGCCCAATAGGATCAGCCGAGATATACCGTCCAGTTTCAGGATCATAATACCGATGCCAATTATAATACAGCCCAGATTCCTTATCAAAATACTGTCCCGGAAGTATTATCATGCGGCTTCTCATCCCCAAGAGCTGGTTTATTTGGGGATGGGTGATATGTCAAAGAGCTGGTGTAGTTCTACACCACGTTCCCTGACGTGGCAAGGGTGTTTATCGGTTAAAGAAAAAAGAGAAGGGGGAGACCGATTCTTGGGAAGAACCGGTCTTGTGGGTGAGTTATGGCAAGGTGGATCAGTGAATGGGTAAGGACTCGCCTGGGTGGTATTTGGCGTGGATGGCCTTGAGATCGTTGATGGTTACTTTGGTATAGATTTGGGTGGACTCCAGGGACTCGTGGCCCAGTAACTCCTGGATATGACGGATCGGAGCACCGTTTTTGAGCATGTGGGTGGCGCAGGTGTGGCGGAAGGTGTGGGTGGTGATGTTTTTCTTTATTCCTGATAGTTTAACACACTTTTTAACGATGGACCAGACAGCCATGGTTGTCATCCTTTCTCCCCAACGGTTGAGGACAAGGTAGCCTGTATCTTTGCCTTGCAGGAGTGCAGGCCTGACCATGAGCAGGTATGATTCGATTACTCTGCAGACCCGGGTATTGAGCGGTACGACACGGTCCTTGGATCCTTTACCTTTTCTGATAGTGAGGTAACCGTTTGTAAGGTCGAGGTTGGAGGTTTTTATCGCTGCCATCTCTGCAGCCCGGATACCGGTATCATAGAGGATCTCAAGAACAACTCTGTTTCTGTAGCCTCTGTTTGTGTGCATATCCGGGGCAGCCAGGATCTTTTTTATTTCGGTATTATCAAGGATCACCTTGGGCAGATTCTTCGGTTTTTTGGGTAGGACAAGGCTTTCTGCAAGATCGATGATAAGGTACTCTTTTTCTTTGAGGTAGCGGCAGAGATTTTTTACCACTCCCAACAATTGCCCCTGACTGCGCAGAGAGAGCGGTGTTCCCTTGGCCGTCAGGCGATAGGCAAGCTCCCGCTGGTATTCCAGGATAACATCCCTGTTCAAATCGGCAAGGAAGTGGATATTCATCGTTATCAGGAAGCGGTTGAAGTCCCGCAGGCCATATTTTGTTCCACGCACCGTCGTGCGAGCCCGGCCCAGGACGGTCAGGTAGTTGAGATATGTTGCAATAGCTTCTGTTATTCTCATGGTTTTCTCTTTAGTTGTTTCCCGGATGGTAACGTTCATGGGTCTTCTTTACGTCCACCGGGGCGACTTTGGTATAGAGCTGGGTAGTGGACAGCCGGCTATGTCCCAAAAGCTTCTGGATATAGCGGATGTCCGCTCCCTGCTGTAACATATGGGTTGCACAGCTTCTTCTGAGGGTATGGGGTGAGACCTTTTTCTTTATCCCGGCACGGATCCGGTAGTTACGAATGGCCTGCCTTACGGTCGAGGGCTGCATGGGAATGCCGCTACTTGTAAGAAAGAGCGTTCTCTCGCCTGGATTTTTGCCACTGTAGCGGGGCCTGATCTTCTTCAGATATTCCTTGAGATACTGGAGTGCATTCCTGCCCAGTGGCACCAGGCGTTGTTTTCCTCCTTTGCCTTTGCGGATTAACAGGGTTTTCTCTTTCAGGTCAGGGTCATAAATCGTGAGGTTTAACAGTTCATTCAAGCGGATCCCCGTGGAATAGAGGATCTCCATAATAGTCCGGTCGCGGAGCTGTATTCTCAGCGATAGGTTGGGTTGCTGCAGGATCTTTTTTACCTCTGCCACCGTCAGAACCGGCGGTATTTTGCGGTTCTTTCTACTGATCTCGACCAGGCCTTCAGCGGGGTTGATAAGCAGCCTGTTATTACCCTCAAGATATTCGAAGAGTCTTTTTACCGGCCGCATCTTCAATGCCTTGGTTTCCATGCCGGTTTTCTGTTCCATAAGCATACTTTTATAGTCTTGGAGTATTTGCCGGTCTACCTTGCGCAGATCAGTGATTTTGCGGGCAGTGAGATATTTTGTAAATGTATTCAATGCACTGTGGTAGAGTTCCACTGTGGTGTCGGCATAGCCCAGGGCGTGCAGGTGTTCCTGGTACTCTTTTATGATTATCTCTGCATCCATGATCTTTCCCGTTTCCCTTCTTTTATCATACTTCCCCCCTCCCTCCCTCTGGGTGGCTCTTCCTCTGTTACCACCAAGTAGTTATTTTTTTCTTTAATTGCATGGGTTTAAGTATGTTTTTACCTCCCCACCAAGTGGTCACCAAGTAGGGTCTGGAGGCCTCCAAGTTAGAGTTTTACCCCTCCAAGTTGAGGAGCCGTTTCAGTTCTTCGACGCTGGTCAAAATCAGGCAGCATTTGTTGTTTTCTGCCTGGCCCTGGTAATTGAGGATATACGAGTATTCTTTGCCTTTATGGCCGACACGGGCCACCAGATACTCCATTTCTTCAAGCTGTTTGATGTGGGTCTTGACCTGCCAGTCCGTCCAGCCCGTATAATCCCTGAGTTGACGGCGGGTAAAAAAGACCTGGTCAAGACCGAGCTCATTCTGTTCCGCCAATTCCTTGACCATGTTATAGGCCTGAGTGAGAAGGGTTCTCGACGGTTTGGCCAGTTCATCCATGGTTTGACCAAGGACTTCACCTGCCAGTTTGTTTGCCAGGTCGATATCATTAAGGGTAACTTCGATATACTCCATCGGCTCTCCGTCAACCTCAACAGTTTTTACCTCTCTCTGATATTGCTGAACAAAGGCAATGGCCCGGATCAGGCCAAGGTATTTGGGATGATCACGCCTGGACCTGAGCGCATTGGCTGGATAGGTCAGATGTTTGGTATAGGGGTTAGCCACCTCCAAGGGCCGCAGGAGCCTTTGGGCAGCATGGTGTTTACGGGTTATATTATCCTGCTTTTTAAGACGTACCAACCCCTCAAGGGTCTCTGCCTCACGCTGGATGGTGTGGATAGCCTCGGTCATTTCCGTTGACTCATCGATGGTGAGGAAGATAAAACGGGAGGCCGTCTCCTGGTCGACCTCCGTGGCTGTGGTGGTGATCATCACACAGACCGGACCTTTAACCCTATGATCCTCGGTCTGCATCTTGCCGGTACCGGGGTGCTTACCCGTCACTGCAACGGAGATTTCCTTGGCCGACTGCAGGTTACGGATGGAATAGGCGGCACCCCCCATGCCTTCCGCCTCTTCAATGGCCAGGATCTTATGGACAAGAGAGTCTTCTTCTTTATAGAACAGGGCTTGGTCACTCATCCGTGTATATTTTTCAAAGTCCTCCGGTGGGATCAGTGCGAGTATGGCATCCTGCAAGGTGGATTTACCGGCAGCGGACCGGGATTGGATAAAGACGGACAAGGGCTTGTCCAGTTTTCTTGATGAAGCGGCAAGATAGCCCACCAGTTTATTGGTCTCCTCACCGGTCACGCCCATGGTACGGAAGTCGGTAAGCAGTTCCGAGAACATATCAGGTTTTTTCAGGAAGGACATTGCCAGCTCTTTATCTTCCGCACTTATTCTGATGGTCTCCTGCTCCTCCCGCGGTGGCTGCCATTCCTCCACCAGCTGCAATAATCTGGAGATATCCTCGCTCAACAGTGCTTCGGGTTCATCGAAAAGCCCGGCACAGAGTTTTGCAAACCAGTGGCGGGAACGGGAAGAGTAAAGATCAATGGTGGTAAGTTCAAAGGCTGTATTCGTAAGTGTGCTCACGTCTTTTGCTGCCTTAATGGTGGCCTTGAGTTGGGTATCGCCGCGCTGAACCCCCTTTACCTGGTATTGCCGCATGCCGTAGCCCACGGTAAAGCCATGTTCTTCCTGGGTGTAGAATGTCTGCTTACGTTTATTGAGGCTGTCCGATTGCTCCACGGAATCGGGATTGGCCTTTTTGAACAGCTCCTCAAGCTCTTCCGGGGTATGACGGTTAAAGAAAATAGAGATATCTTTTTCAGGAAGTTCAACAATATAAGGACTTACTCCTTTCTTTTTTAACTGCTCTGCTGCTCTTATCGCTCCTTCCTTTCCGGGCTTATCGCTATCGAAGCAGATATAAACCTCTTTTACGCCGCCTCTGCTGCCTGAGCGATTAAAAAGAGAAAGATGATCGTCGGTCAGGCCGTTAACGCCATAGGCTGGGATAACGTTTTTAAAACCCTGATCATAGAGAGTAAGCGCATCTATTACCCCTTCACTAAGGATAAGAGTTGAGGATATTTTTACCGCCTGACGGTTGATGAGGCCCGAGCGAGAACCGGCAAGATAGAGATGGCTAACACCGTTGTCCCTATCGATATTTCTGCCATAGAGGCTAACAACTCCGCCATCCTGATCGTAAATGGGGAAGACGACACACTTATAGAAAATTTCATTGCCCTT
>JAJDNL010000049.1 GCA_022340745.1 Deltaproteobacteria bacterium | reverse complement strand
ATTTTCTTGCCCTTCACTTCCAACAAATCACCATTCTTCTGGTTGTCGGCCATGATTCTTATCAGCTCCGGCAGGGTGATCACTTCCTCATTTTCACCATAGCCATATTCTCCCTGGCGGGGCACATAGGGTTTGAACCCGGTCGCCAGCACTATTACGCCGGTCTCAATGGTGAACGCTTCGCTTGATTCCGGAATTTCTGCCGGACAGATCCCCACAAAAGGGACAAAGTCGCCCAAGCCTTTGTTGGACTCGTCCATTTCTTTGATTTTTTCCTGATCTTCCGCCGATTCCGCTGGCTGCCTCTCGAGGCGAAGCTTGAAGTCTCCGACATAACCTTCACAACCAGTAACTCGAGAGCAGGTATAGACCGTGATGCCAGCTTCATTCAAAACCTCCTGGACAATCTCAGAAATGAGATCTGAGACCTTTTCCCCTGTGAGCGCCACCCGGTCCAGTTGAGCCGCTCGGCCGCCAAGAAAAGCCGACTTTTCGATCAGCGCCACCTCAAGCCCGCGGCTTGCAAGGTCTTTTGCAGCCCTCAGACCAGCAATTCCGCCGCCGATCACCGTGGCGTGCTGTTTGGCCTCCACCCGGATGGGATCAAGCGGTTTCAGCTGTTTTGCCTTGGCTGCAGCCGCCCCCACCAGCCGAGTCGCTTTGTCGGTGGCTGTATCACCGTGATGGACCCAACTCACTTGCTCCCGGATGTTGGCGTGTTCGTAGATGTAAGGGTTTTCACCCGCCCTGGTTATAGCGCTTCGAAAAGTCATCTCATGGAGATCCGGAGCGCAGGAGGCGACAACTACCCGGTCCACCGCCCCACTTTTCAGATCCTCCATGATCAGTTCCTGGCCCGGGTCTGAGCACATGAACATATTGGTTCGCGCAATCGCAACCCCTGGTATTTTTTTCGCCTTCTCGCAAACTTTCTCCACGTCCACATGATCGGAAATATTGCCGCCGCAGTAGCAAATGTAGACGCCAACCTTGCGTTCTGACATGGTTTCCTTGTCTTTTTTCTCATCCGCCATCAGTAAATCTCCAATAAAGAATCCAAGTACGGTAAGACCTGCCTTCGATCTAGTCCGTATGCGCTGCGAAAATTCTGCTAATTAAGAAGGTTGTCGGAGTAATTGATTGATGGAGTAATGCAAAAATCTTAAAGTTATTTGGTTCTTGCTTTTAAACCCAATACTCCAGTACTCCAATACTCCAACACTCCCTGGGCCTTTTTGGCTATCAACAGCATTTGTCTCTGAGCATGCCAAAGGACCTAATCTGACGTGTTAGAGTGAATAAATATCAGGCCACCGCCTTTACGGCTCGGTTCAGAGTGGTAAGATATTTGGAAGCTTCCATGGCCGCAGCGCCAGCCTCCACGATGCTGTCCACAATGTCCTTCGGCCCCGCCGCAGCTCCGGCCACAAAAACACCTTCCATGTCAGTTAAGGTGGGTGAGATCTTGGGTTTGACCGTCTCGATGAAGCCATCAGAACCACAGGATACTGAGCAGCACCCCTGGGGATTCCAGTCGGGGATCATCCCCAATGACAGCACCACCAGGTCGTGGTCAGCGCTGGTTACTCCGCCACCGTCTTCCTGGGACTCGTAGTGCAACCTCACTCCACCATCCTCACCTTCGCTGATGGTGGCAACTTTGCCTTTGACAAACTCAATTCCCATGGCCATGGCATTTTGGAAAAATTGTTCGTAGCCCTTGCCAAAGGCGCGTATGTCCATGTAATAGATGGCGATGTCAGCCAGCGGCAGCGCACCTGCGAGAAGCATGGCCTGTTTAATGGCGTACATACAGCACACCCGCGAGCAATAGGAGACTCCCATGCTCTTGTCCCGCGAACCGGCGCACTGGATGTAGGCGATGGAGTCTGGCTCCATACCGTCAGCAGGTCTCAGAACCCGGTTGTAAGGGCCATGTGGCGCCAAGAGCCTTTCCATCTGCAGCGAAGTGATGACGTTGGGGATCTTGCCCTCGCCGTATTGCTGCTTGTTCTCAAGGGGCGTCAATTCAAAACCGGTGGCCAGGATGGCCGTGCTTGCCTCAATGATGAAATCTTCCGGTTCTTGAAAGTAGTTTACTGCCTGGGTGGGGCAAACCTTGGCACACTTCCCACACAGGGTGCAGTTTTCCACATCCATAAGGGCAATCTGTGGAATGGCGTTCGAAAAAGGAATGTAGATCGCTTTGCGGGCAGAAAATCCTCCCTGCTCTGGATCGGTTACGTAAACAGGACATTGGTATTCGCACTGCCGGCAACCAATGCATTTTTCCGCCTCTACGAACCTTGACTTTTGTCTCACTGCCGCAGATATGGAGTTGCCATTCCTGACAAGCGATTGCATGTCACAGTAAGTAAAGATGGTGATGTTCTCATGATGTGCTGCCGCGGCCATTTTGGGAGTTGTGATACAGCTAGAGCAATCTAGGGTTGGAAACACTTTCGAGAGTCGGATCATCTTGCCACCAATGGTAGCGTCTTTCTCCACTATGGCTACCTTGAAATCCTGATCAGCCAGGTCCAACGCCGCCTGTAGACCGGCTATGCCTCCACCAACAACCAAAGCATCAAAACTCAATGATTCTTGAACCATCTTTCTTTCCTTCCAACACGATTTGAGCGACTGTGCTCTAACAACTCACCGTTCTTTTCCACAGGTGCTTAGTGCGTAGTTCCTAATGCCTAGTTGCTTTCGCTATGCTCCATGCCCTCTGTTTTTCAAATTCGAAATTCGCAATTCGCAATCCGAAATTCTACCCCATGCTCCATGCCCCATGCTCCATGCCCCTTACAACTGACAACGGACCACTGACAACTGACTTACCTTCATGCCGCCTTCTCTGAGCCTGGTGGTCCGAGTTCAGCCAGAACTTCGTTCATATTGTTCACTTCTTTTACAAAGGCCCGGGTGCACACGGTGCAGATAGCGGTGAGCCGAAGTCTCCTTATATCGAGTTCCCGCTCTTTCATCATCTGATATACCCTGTCTATCCTGGCCGCCAGGTCATGGTAGGCTCCCTCATAGGGGCACTCTTCACCGCAAGACATGATGATAATGCCCCCTATACCTTTAGCAAAACAGTCCAGATAGAACTTTTCTGGGAAGAGAACCGGGGCTCTAACCCTAAGAATGTAAGTGTTGGTGGGGTAGCTCATGTGAGCCTGCCCCACCGCATTGGCACCGGGATAGGCACAGGTCTCCGTCGCCAGGATCAATATCTTCTGCTCATTCCCCTGGGCTGCCATGGTGCCCTCCCCTTACTTCTTGCGGACCACAAAGATTCGGTCATATCCTTCCGCTTCAAGATAGCCGAGGTATTCGTGCCCTACCTTTTTGGCCCAGATAGGGATGTCATTCCTTGTCCCCGAATCATTAGAACGAATCTCCAGGGTTTCACCGACCTTGACCGTGCCGATGCCCTTCTTAGCCTCCAGCAAAGGCCCAGGGCAGGCGCTACCGCGCGCATCCACCACGCTTGCTGCTTCAATACTGTTGAGATCCTGTGTTGTCATTGCTACCTCCTTTTGGTGTTGTTCTTATCAATACCAGTCTGATAACCGGCAATCTCACTGTATATTTAATTTGGTCCTCGCCGTACATAGAGGCGGCAGAATTCCTGCTGCTCATCCACCTTTATCATCTGATCATTGCTTAGTCTCAAGACACTAGGTAGATCTGTGATGATTTGCGGATCGGTAACGAGCACCTCGAGTATCTTCCCCGGCTCCATGAGCCTGAGCAAACTCTCTGCTTTGAGAATGCACCAGGGGCAGCTCCAACCACGAGCATCCAGGATTTTGTCTGCTTTGGTTTTTTCCTCCACGAAATACTCCAATCTGGAACCTACTTGAGTAAACATCGCTTTTTCTCTAGGGCAAGATAGGTGCCAACTTTCTCTGGCCCGAACCATTTCGTTATAGTATTGATATTACAAAGGAAACATTTCATGCTCGGCCACCTATTGATTGTTAACTGTAAATGATTTAGACTTAACATCTGTTAATCTATTGCTTTTTTTTAACACTTGGTCTTACGGGTGGGGTTACTCCCCGTCCGCATCACTGTGAATCAAAGCATGCACATACGGAGAAAAGCACACCATGCTCGATGAAGAGTACAGCAATTACTGGGAAACGGTGATCGACACCATGATGGATGGTCTGATGGTGGTGGATCTTGAAGGGGTCATTATCTCAATTAATAAAGCCATGCAGACTATTACCGGCTACAGCAAAGACGAGCTTGTGGGGCAGTCTTGTGCAATATTGGACTGTGACGCCTGCTTTGGAACCAGGGCTAAGGGGCATGACAAATACTGCGCCTTGTTCAAAGAGGGGCAGGTAAGTCGCCGCAAGTGCACCCTACGGAAAAAAAATGGAAAACCTCTCTATGTGCATAAGAATGCAGCAGTTCTGAAGGATAGTGGTGGCCGGGTGATAGGAGGCGTGGAGACTTTAACCGACCTCAGCGAAGTGGTATCAAAGGATAGGGTCATCACTCGCCTTCGTCGAGAATTGAGCGGCCAGGACGGTTTCCAAGGAATCCTTGGAAGATCGCCGGCGATGCAGCAGATTTTTGATTTAATTTCCAGTGCG
>JAJDNL010000018.1 GCA_022340745.1 Deltaproteobacteria bacterium | reverse complement strand
AGGGGCGGGGAGCCCCCGGGGTGGAGTGAGTCTTTCTAAGGGTCAAGCTTCCTTAGAAGTTGAAGTCGATGCCCATACCAACCTGAAAGGCATCATCACCACTGTTGTCTGCTGCAGCTACATCAGCAGCTGTAGCACCACCAGCATAGCCATCGTCGGCAATGAGGTAGCAACCGAGCACGGTGAGGGAGAGGTTGTCGTAGATTTTCTGGATCAGCCTGACATCTATTTCAGTACCGATCTCGTCTTCCTTGTCTCCGGCCACGGTGCGCTTCTCGACCAAGCCGACGTAGTAGACATCGGCCCTCAGGGTGGTGGTATCAGTCGGCTTCAAATCGCCGCCGACGTGGACTGCCCACATGTTGCTGGGGGAGTTGTCGCCACCGGCCTGGGGCAGGTTGGCATTTCTGTCGTAGGTGTAACCATCACTGATGATCTCCGCCCAGCTGTAGGTTTCACCGACAAATCCCTGGAAGTCCGCTTTACTAGCTTTGCCTTCTTTCTCGCCACTGGCATAGATGAACTCAGCCGTGAGATTCGCCATATCCAGGGCAACGTTGCCCCCGGCATTGAACATGAAACCTTCGTAGTCCCTATTGTCGCTGGTTTTGTTCTTGACTTCGCCGAAGTTCTGACCGGCGATGACGAAAAAGTTGAACATGTCGAAGCTCATGTTGAACTCACCCATGAGCAGGAAGAGATCGTCGCTCTCGGGTCGGTCGGCTGAGGTAGCGTCATTCGGGTTCCTCTGGTAACCAAGGGTGAGCCTGGCGTCCATGTTCTCGGCCTTGTAGGCGCCGCTGACCACCGCTGACCACTGGTCGTTGCTGGAAGAATAATCGTCGGTGCCGGCGGGTCTGTTCGAATCTTGCCTGAACAGACCATTTAAGCCGACCCAGTAGGCGGTGATGCTGACCGGATCGAAGTTCATGTCGAAACGAGCACCAGCAACGTCGTCACTGATGAACCAACCTTTGTGCAGGGTTACGCCTTGCAGACCCAAGGTGGCTTTGACGGGGGTGTCAGGAACCATGAACTGCAGGTAGACGTTTTTGGTCTCGAGGTTGACCGTGTCGCCGCCGGCAATACCACCGTCGTTTCTGTCACCTCCTCCGGTCCGTCCTGCATCACCCCATTCCATGTCGATCTCGTTCCTGTATACCAGCTTGAGATTTTCGCTTTGGGTCCATTCCCAATAGGAGCGGAATCTCTGGGTGACGTATTGCGTAGAATCATCTACGTCGTCATTCCCATCGTAGTTGTCCCTGGCCCAGGCCTTGGCGTTAAAGAGACCGTTTACCTTCATCTCCGCTGCCGAGGCGGGCATAACCAGGGCGAACACCGCGATGAGCGCCACCAGGCAAATAAGTAACCGTTTCATAGGCTGTTAACCTCCTTGTCTTGAACTCTTATTCTCCAAATGTTATGGCCCTAAATAAGAACAAACAATACTTCTCCCCGCACCACCTCCTTTCTTTGCAAAGGATGGATCTTGATATGGGTGAAGTGAAACTTTGCGCACATTTACTATGTAGCCCCGGGTCATGTCAAGGGAAAAAAGCATATATATGCGAAAATAATAATTTTTTTGTTCCGTTAGGGTCTTCATTTTCTAGCAATAACCATACCAAAATCGATCAAAGTCGTACTCGCGGCACGGTGTTTTTAACCACTGATAAGGTTGTTTGCTGGTGTCATTCTGAGGCGGCAGCCGAAGAATCTCGAATGTGTAAGCACTTGGATCTATAGAGATTCTTCGCCCGCCTGCGGCAGACTCAGAATGACATACAGGGCTTTGGCAGGGTTGCCGAACGCTTTCTTCAGGGAACATCGGTTTTTCCTAGCTGATTTTGTTGAAAGAATACCTGCTCTGCTCAGCTTTTTGGCTTCGATGCCGGTGAAGATAGAACCAGGGGCTATTTGGTAACGAGACCGGTAGACTATTGTATGCCTCAGGGTGATAAAATCTGCATCTTTCCCTCCAGGCCATGGGGTTGGGATTTCACCACAAAGGGCACGAAGAGCACAAAGCATTTTAGAGGATGTAAGTATTTGGTTTGAAAATGCTCTAGTGAGCGCATTCCCCGTAGCTTGCTGCGGGGTTAGCGAGCGAACTGCAATAAAATGGAATCACTTCCTTACATTTCGAAGATTCCCTGCAGCTTGCTGCAGGGAGCTTCAATGGAGCTTTTTTAAACTGCAGAATATCGAACAAGGAATATCGAAAATGCCCCAGCGAGCTCAACCTCGCAGCTAAACGTTCATAATTCAGCCAGGGCATGCTCACAAACACTATCTCATCTGGATTCATGCTTTCGCAGGAATGATAAAAACTTACATTCATACGTCATTCCCGCGTAGGCGGGAATCCAGAGAAAAGGAGGGTAACTCAACCACCCCCACCATTATCCTCACCGTCAAGGGGGAGGATATTATGGCATTCCCGGATGGGCACGAGCTAGCTCTTAAAGCTTGAAACAATGTTTTTAGGTCTTATAATAGGATGGAACCAAAGAGGAGAGGAAACCATGGTGCAAAAGAATGTGCTTGTTATCTTGTTGCTTTTCCTTGTTGCCGGGTGCACTGCCTGCAAAGGGGTGAAGACCGGTCAAGGTGGCGACGAGCCGCCCAGAATCTTGGCTTCCTATGCAGCAGAGTCGGTGAGGCCCGGAGCCACCTGGAGGGTTTTTCTGGAAGCCAAGGACCCAGATGGCGACATGCATGCCATCGTTACCCAGTTGGTGCAGCCTGGAGTAGGTTCTTATCCCACTGATTTTACCTACATCAAAGAAGCCGACCGGGAAAGTTTTGCCGGATATCTCATTTTGCCAACCCCCCCTGATTCTTACCTGCTACAGGATTCCATTGAAGCGACGCTCACAGTCCAGGATTGTGAAGGGAACAAGAGTAAACCCGTCACACTAACCCTCAAGTTTAACTACAAAACCGACTTTGGACCACAAAAGGTACCAGAGAAATGGCGGACGGCCGCGGGTCATAAGCTGGGGACCATAATGGTGCAGATCAGAAGTACAGAACGAGACAGCCAAGATGGAGATAACAGGAACTTTCTGTCCCCATAAAATAGACCCGAGGGCAAGGTAATCGCCCCCTTCCTTCCGGGCGCTCGCCCGGAGCCAAAGAGAAAGGGTTTCTTGGCTCCGTGCGATACTGTCTTCCCAATGTGCACTACCCATCAATTCCGCGAGTACAAAAAAGACCCCGAAGCAGCCCCCATCCTGATTGACAAGTCTTGTGAATGATGGTACTTAGTCACGAGATTAGGTTGTATCTTTTCGGATAACATACCTCAGATTGAATGGTGCTAAGGATATGCCCATAAAGGATACGTCTTTTCTTTAGCCGGGAGCGTTCAGTCACATGAAGATTTTGGTGAGTGATTCACTCCATGAAAGGGGAGTTGAAGCTCTGGAACAAACACCGGGCTTCGAGGTGGAGGTGAACACCAGCCTCACCCAAGAGGAATTGATCGGCGTCATCAAGAACTATGACGGCCTGGTGATCCGCAGTGGCACGAAGGTGACTGAAGAGGTCATAGAGGCCGCGGACCGGCTCAAGGTTATCGGCAGGGCCGGCATAGGTCTGGACAATGTGGACATCCCAGCAGCCAGTAAACGGGGTATAGTGGTAATGAATACCCCTGAGGGCAACGTGATCACCACTGCCGAGCATGCAGTGGCCATGCTCATGGCCCTCAGCCGCAACATTCCCCAGGCGGCCGCATCCATGAAGAGCCACAAGTGGGAAAAGAAAAAGTTCAGGGGTAAGGAACTGTTCAACAAAACCCTGGGTGTTATTGGCATCGGCCGTATTGGGAGGATAGTTGTCGACCGGGCCCGGGGCATGAAGATGAACGTTATCGGCTACGACCCCTATATCCCGGCGGAAGCCATCGAGAAAATGGGGGTGGAGCCAGTAAGCCTCGACGAACTCTTGGCCCGCTCCGATTGTATTACTGTTCATACTCCCATGACACCGGAAACGAGTAACCTGATCGACCGTGAGTGTTTTGCCAAGATGAAACCGGGAGTGCTTCTGGTCAATTGCGCCCGGGGGGGAATCGTCAACGAACAGGATCTCTACGACGCACTCCAGGGAGGCAGGCTAGGTGGAGCTGCACTCGATGTATTCGAGAAAGAGCCGCCGAAGGACAGCCCTTTGCTTTCCCTGGACAACGTCATAGCCACCCCTCATCTCGGGGCCTCTACCGATGAGGCTCAGGAGAACGTGGCGGTGGCAGTGACCAGCCAGATCATAGACTACCTCCAGAAAGGTACCGTTCGCAACGCGGTAAACGTGCCATCTCTGGACGGGGAGGTACTGACCAGACTGCGACCCTATCTATCTCTGGCTGAAAGACTGGGCAGTTTATTGGGCCAAATCACCAAAGGTGGCATTCTGGAAGTGGCGGTTGATTTCATTGGCGAACTGGCCACTTCTGATACGGTACCACTTACCGTCTCCCTCACCAAAGGCGTGCTCACTCCGAGCCTCGGTGATGAGGTGAACTTCGTCAACGCTCCAATGCTCGCCAAGGAAAGAGACATAAGAATCAGAGAGTCGAAACGCAGTGAGGCAGAGGATTTTACCAGCCTGATCTCGGTAAGGATGAAGACAACGGAGCACGAGAACGTGGTCTCCGGGACCACCTTCGGCAAACAAGACCCGCGCCTCGTCCGGATAAATGATTTCCGTCTGGAGGCCCCCCTTGAGGGTCATCTCTTGCTTATCTATAATATAGACACACCCGGTACCATAGGCGCTATTGGCACCTGTCTCGGAACCCACCGGATAAACATCGCCACCATGGATGTGGGGCAGGTCATTGAGCAGGGCCAGAACATTATCATGATGCGAACCGATACCCCGGTGCCACCGGAGGTCCAACAAGAGTTGATCGGCTTGCCGAACGTCACCTTTGTCCAGAAGTTGAAACTGTGAACACACTGATGCGGTGACCTGGTGACGCGGTGAAAGCAGGACAACGGAAACAGCCACAAAAAGAAGTGTGACAACGACAGGGAGATATGCTGGGCATAAGGAATGAATTGTAGTTGATCGCCGTCTCTCCGCGGCTCCGTGTCGGTAGGAAGAGATTATATCCAGATAAGAACTGGTTCAATTGCCAAGATTTTCCTATAGAGAGCGGGGGTAATGGGACAATGTCTGAAGAAGAAATTGAAGGCAAAGGTTTTGTCATAAAGGATCGCCGTCGCTTCACTGACGAGGGTGAGCGCAAGGACGAAGCTCCGGCCGAAGAAAAAGATGAACGTCCAGAGCCTGGGACCGAGGAGAAAGAAAAAGCCGAGCCCGAAGCGGCAGCAGAAGAATCCGAACAAATGCCGCTTCCGGAGATCAACTTTTCCACGTTCATCTTTTCCCTTAATACCTCGACTTTGCTTCATTTGGGCGAGGTCCCGGACCCGGCCACGGGCAAGCAGCAGGAAGACCTGGTCATGGCCAAACAGACCATTGATCTGATAGCGATGCTGGAAGAGAAAACCCGAGGGAACCTCACCTCGGATGAAGAGAATCTCCTCAAGCATATCCTTTATGATTTGCGGCTGCGCTATGTCCAAAAAGCCAAGTAGTGCTGCCGTGATCACTGCAGGGGCTCCTGCCAAGATTAATCTGGGCTTGCGGGTCCTTGGCAAACGTCCGGACGGCTACCACAATGTGCTGTCACTCATGGTTCCGGTGAGCCTTCATGATGAACTGCGGTTCGAGCTGGCCGCACGGGGTGTCGAATTAGGATGCCCAAACAGCGATCTGCCAACAGACGCACAGAACCTCGTGTACCGCGCAGCTCAGCTTGTCCTAGATGTATGCCAGCGAGATAAGGGAGTGAGAATCGAGCTGAAAAAGAGAATTCCGGTGGGAGCGGGACTTGGAGGTGGCAGTAGTGACGCGGCCACAACCCTACGTGCAGTTAATCAATTGCTGGGTAGCCCATTGGCAGTTTCTGACCTGCACCCACTGGCAGTGAAGCTGGGAGCAGACGTGCCATTCTTTCTTTTGGGACAATGGGCAATGGCTGAAGGGATCGGCGATCGTCTCACTCCCATAGACAACGCGCCGACATTCTGGACAGTGTTGATGCACCCCCATTTTCAGGTTTCAACCCGTTGGGCTTACGAGAATTTGACATTGACAACCGGTCCAAATGGGTCTAAATTCAACTCTCTTGGAGACACTTCTGCGGGAGAAATGACCACTTCCCACCAGAGACTCTTGGACCGGCGACAGCTGACCCTGGAGGATATGCTTCCTCTGCTGGCCAATGATTTTGAACCACTGGTTTTTGGTCACTATCCACAGCTCAATGATTTGAGAAAAACACTGCTGGCAACTGATGCCAGGGCAGTGACGATGACCGGGAGTGGGCCCACTCTGGTCGGCATGTTTCATTCCGAAGCAGAGGCTCGTGCCGCCCATGATTTGCTCTGCCGTAGAGACGATATCACCAGCTTTGTGGCACATACTTTGGACACCACGAGCCTGCCGAAGCACAGGTGAGAAGAGGATAACTCCACCGGCAATTTTGGTTTTTCTGTATGATATTGGACCGACTGAAACTTTTTGGCGGCAATTCCAATCCGGAGCTGACGGCTAAAATCTGCCAACATCTGCAGATTCCCCAGGGTAAGGCAGTAGTTCAGACCTTCAGCGACGGTGAGATCATGGTTGAAATTGGTGAGAACGTGCGTGGCAGGGACGTGTTCGTGATCCAATCCACCTGCGCACCCGTGAACCATAATCTGATGGAATTGTTGGTGCTCATGGATGCGCTCAAGCGGGCGTCAGCGTGGAGAATCACTGCGGTTTTACCTTATTATGGTTACGCCCGCCAGGATACGAAGGTTCTACCCAGAGTGCCCATCAGCGCGAAATTGGTTGCCGATCTGATCACCGTTGCCGGTGGGCATCGGGTGATCTGTTTGGACTTGCACGCCAATCAGATTCAGGGATTTTTCGACATTCCGGTTGACAACCTCTTTGCTGCGCCAGTGCTGCTGGAATACATCAGACAGTACTTTAACAATGACCTGGTCATTGTCTCTCCGGACGCCGGCGGTGTGGAAAGGGCTCGTGCCTTTGCCAAGAGGCTGCATGCCACCCTGGCCATTATCGACAAACGGAGGGATGAAGACCAGAAGGTGAAGGCCATGCACATTGTTGGTGAAGTCGAAGGGAGGGCGGCCATTATTTTGGATGATATGGTGGACACCGGGGGAACCCTCACCGAGGCGGCTATAGCTCTGGCCGAAAACGGTGCTCTCTCAATCAATGCCTGCTGCACCCATGCGGTGCTCTCCGGCAATGCAATTCAAAGGATTGAAGAATCTGCAATCGAGAACTTAATTGTCACTGACAGCATCCCCTTACAGCCTGAGACCAAGGCTAGCAAGAAGATCAAGGTTCTCACCGTCGCTAATCTCCTCGGTGAGGCCATTAAGCGGACCCATGTGAATGACTCGGTGAGTTCGCTATTCGTGTAATTCGTCAAATCGTCGAAAGGTCAAATAGTCAAATGGTTCAATGGGGGTCATAAAATTCCTAAATAGGATATAATATCCTCTTTATCCATTATTCGAGTTTTCATTTGACAGTTTTTCTATTTGACGAATTGACAATTTGACTAGAACTGGAGGAAACATGACAACGGTAGCGCTCGCTGCGCAATCACGAACAGAAACTGGTAAAGGTGTGGCCCGCTCCCTGCGGCGTCAGGCCTTGACCCCAGCAGTATTCTATGGTCCCGGGGTCGATCCCATACCCCTGATTTTACAAACGAGGGATTTGGAACCACTCATTACTACCGGGGCGGGTGAGAACATACTCATTGACCTCAATATCGAAGACGGGAAGTCTACCCAAAGCCATCGGGCCATGATTAAAGAAATCCAAGTGGATCCAGTCAAGCAGAACATTCTACATGTGGATTTATATGCCATTTCCATGGACAAAAAGATATCCGTTGAAGTGCCGATAACGCTGATCGGGACGGCGGTCGGTGTGTCCGACGAGGGTGGCATTCTCCAGCAGGTGAGTAGAACTCTTGAAGTCTCGTGCCTGCCGGATCGAATCCCTGATGCCTTCGAATTGGAGGTCACGGATCTCACCATTGGGGATTCCTTGCACGTGAGTGACCTGGAGATTCCGGAAGGGATAGAGGTCCTGGCCGAGGATGAGCTTACCATTGCCTCCGTGGTACCACCCACGAAGGTTGAAGAAATAGAACCAGAAGTTCTAGAGGAAGAGGAAGAGGAAGAGGCAGAAGGAGAGGAGGTGGAAGAAAAAGCGGAAGCTGAAACCAAGGAGGAGGGGGACCAAGAATAGCAGATGGTGATGGCCGATTATACGGCCATGGAGCAAGCCTGTGTATCTCGTGGTGGGACTTGGAAATCCGGGAAAGACCTACCAGCACACTCGTCACAATGTAGGTTACATGGTGGTGGATCGGTTGGCCGGAACCCACTCCATTGTGGTTACAAGGGAACGCTTTCACAGCCTCTGGGGTACGGGGGATATCGCTGGCCGTAAAGTGATTTTGGCCAAACCTCAGACGTTCATGAACCGGAGTGGCCAGGCGGTGGCCGCCCTCATGGCGTACTACAAACTCGCGGTGCAAGATGTGCTGGTAATCCACGATGATCTGGACGTGGATTTTGGCAGACTAAAGCTTGTGCGCGGCGGGGGCGCCGGCGGGCACCGCGGGGTACGGTCCATTCACGACACCCTGAAGGAAGACCGGTACGTTAGGGTGAAAGTGGGCATTGGCAGACCGAGGTTCAGCGAGGGCGTCGAGGACTACGTGCTGAGCCCCTGGTATGAGGACCAGAGGGGCCAGGTGGTCGAGATGGTGGACTACGCCGCTGAGGCTGCCACAGCCACCATCGCTGATGGACTGGCAAAGGCCATGACCGTATTCAACGCTGATCGTTCCCCCTGATTCGCAGTTTGATTTTTTTTAAACCTTTAATACGTTACTTTTGGCACAAAGTACGGGGAGGAAACAGGTATGGAAAACTGGGTAAATTATGCACCGTTTTTTGGCGTAGCCGGGGTGATTTTTGCATTCTTCCTGTTCGCCTACGTCAAGTCCTTTCCAAGCGGCAACGAAATCATGATAGATCTCGAGGACCAGATCAACAAGGGCGCCATGGCATTCCTGAAAAGGGAATACTCCATCCTGGTGATCTTTATTGCCGTGGTTTTCGCGCTGCTGTGGTATGGCATTAACTGGCAGACCGCGGTAGCCTTTGTGACCGGCGCTATCTGTTCCGGCATTGCCGGCTTTTCCGGTATGTCAGCGGCAACCCGGGCCAATTCGCGCACGGCCGCGGCAGCCAACGAGTTTGGTATGGCCAAAGCTCTGAACGTCTCCTACTTCGGCGGCGCCGTCATGGGTGTGGCGGTGGCCAGCCTGGGGCTGCTGGGCGTGGGGATTTGGTACTATTTCGTCGGCCATAACCCGGCAACCGCCAACATCATCAACGGTTTTGCCATGGGTGCCAGTTCCATCGCGCTCTTTGCCCGCATGGGCGGCGGCATCTACACCAAAGCGGCTGACGTAGGCGCTGACCTGGTGGGCAAGGTGGAAGCCGGCATTCCTGAGGACGATCCCAGAAACCCCGGTGTCATTGCCGACAACGTGGGGGATAATGTGGGTGATATCGCCGGCATGGGCGCTGATATCTTTGAATCCTACGTGGGCGCTATTATTGCCACCATCGCCATTGCTGCCACCATGGTGATGCCGGC
>JAJDNL010000008.1 GCA_022340745.1 Deltaproteobacteria bacterium | reverse complement strand
GAAGGGATTCTTCTGTGGGAGTGGCTTCCCCCGACCTGAGCCTGCCTGCCCTGAGCTTGTTGAAAGGTCGAAGGTTAGCCGCGATCTTGCGGTTTCAACTAATTTTCTAATTCTCTAATTCTCCAATTAACTAATAACGACGTCAACGATTTAACGATTTAACTATTTGACGATTTACTGCTCACTACTGGCTAGTGGATTCTGGCTACTGACTACTTGATTTTGGGTTTCAGGTTTCAGCTTCTCTGTTTCTTCCTAACACCTGACACCCTGAGTCTTATTCAGATCAACCCTTTTTCCCGCAACTCCTGCAAAAGGTTTTCTTCCCGGAAGACGGCGTCAATGACAATTGAGGAAGTGATGGTTGCAGATGAGACAGCATCCACCTCTGGGTCGAAACCATACGAGTCGAAGATATATCTTCCAATTATCCGCCCACGCATCTTGGCGATATCCTTGTCGTCCCATGGTTTATTTCCATATTTGGTCAGCTGTATAGGCTCGAATCTGAGCACTTCGCCTGCAGAATCAAAGACGTATATGAAGTGGATGTCATGGCAGAGATCGCACGTCGGTGGGCGACTGATGGCTTTGGCGAAGAGGCGGCGCTCCCTACCTTCCCTTTCAAGGAGAGCAGTATAGACTTCTTGAGAACTTCTGAGGGTCACCTTTTGAAACTGGGTTACTTTTCCGTTAAAAGTTGCAAATATGGCTTTGACCTTTGCTTCCAGTTCCCGATCCGTGAGTACAGGCTTAACCTCGATGGTCTCCCCTTTTCTCTGTCGGCCCTCCTTGCCAATGCTGGCCAGGTCCATAGTCATCATTGTGCTCAACTCACTGAATACCTTTTTATATTTTCTCTCGAGGCCAAGGTGTGTGGACACCACAACTCCCGCCTGGCCCGAGGGATATTGCCGCACGTAGATGGAAAAAGGCGTGCGGCTTCCACCGATGGCTTTGTGGGTTACGAAGTGAGGGTCAGGGATGATGGGAAATCTGACCTGGTATTTTTCACGAAATTCTTCGACCTCCTTGTCGTTGTTCCCAGCAGCAATTCCGATCATCTTGATACGACCCTTTGTTTTGGGGTCATTTTCGATGAGATTGAACAGTTTATTGTATGTGCGCATCTGTCTCTGGCAGCCGGGACAGTAGACACTTATAATCTCTACCAGAACCACGTCAGCCCTTATGTCACTCACAGTGAAAGATTCGCCGTCTTTCAGGCCAAGATATTTCCTTTCCAGAGGGTCCGCCACCATCTTCAAACTGGTTTTCGGGAAAAGATCCCCCGGCTTTATGAGCTTGAGTTCTCGAGCGTGCACCTCGACAGTGCTACCCTCAAATATCAAGAAAAGAAAGAGGGTCACCACGACAAGAAAGGCGCGCTTATACATGTTTCTTCTCCTCCCTAATTCCAGCAACCTTCCGATATATTCTGCAACTCATTGCACCCACCAACGCCCCCTATAAGATCATACTAATCAATCATAAGGAGAGAGACAATGGTACTAGTGTCGGTTATAGTTTTATAAAGACTGCAGTATGGAGTATTGGCTGATGGCTATCGGCATGAAAAAGATCCCCTACCCGGTTCGGTTGAATCTGAGCAGGACTCCAACGCCTCTCGAGCCACTTTCACGTTTGAGCGAGAAGTTTGGCGTTGACCTGTATGTTAAGCGTGACGATCTGACCGGCGCCGACCTTACCGGCAATAAGATCAGAAAACTGGAATTTTTGCTGGCTGATGCCCTAGCAGGCGGCTGCGATACAGTGCTTACCTGTGGGGCAGCTCAGTCCAATCACGCCCGGGCTACGGCAATTGCCGCAGTCAGATTGGGACTGGGGGTGCGTTTACTTCTTCGCACCCGGGATCCTGACAACCCGCCACCCCTTGAAGGCAATATCCTGCTCGATCGGTTGGTTGGTGCCGAAATCGTATGGCTCACTTTCGAGGAGTACGGCCGCCGCGCTGAGATGCTTGCGGCTGAAGCCGAGTCGCTTCGAAATTCTGGGAGAACTCCTTACCTTATCCCAGAAGGGGGATCCAATGCCATGGGTGCATGGGGATATGTCCGGGCGGTGGAGGAGTTGGCCTTTGATCTCGCCACTCTCCCGGGGGCTCAAGAGCAGCCAACGACAATCATCCACGCCACTGGCTCAGGGGGGACCACCGCCGGTCTCATACTGGGGGTTAAGCTGGTCGGGTTGAACGCTCGAGTTGTGGGAATAAATGTCTGTAACGACAGGGATTATTTTCTCCGTGTGGTTGGCGATATTTGCCAGACGGCAATAGATACCTACAAGCTCGAGCTCCCTTTTTCTGCTGAGCGTGATATCGAGATAGTCGACGGCTATGTAGGCCGTGGTTATGGGAAGGCGGGCTCTGAGGAGCTTTCGCTTATCCGCGAAGTGGCCCGCTCCGAGGGCATTCTTCTGGATCCGGTCTATACCGGCAAAGCCTTCTATGGCATGAGCCAGGAGCTTCAGCGGAACCCAGAAGTGTTTGGCGGCAGGATTGTATTTGTTCACACTGGAGGGCTCTTCGGGTTATTTCCCATGGCCGACCAGATAGCTCCACTTCTTTAGTTCACTTTATGCCGTGTCTCTAAATTGTTCAATCAACTGCTGGAACCTTCTTTCAGCCTCATCCCTTGATATCCTCTCCCCTTCCAGTCCATCCTTGATTCGTCTGGCTTCTGTCTCGGGGCCCAACTGGTCAGAAAAAATTCCGGTCAACTCCCTGATCTGCTTGATCAGGGGTTCGGGGCCACAATCATAGCAGTGCCACAGCCTGCAGTGGACCGGCTTGTATGGATCAATGCCGCAACGGTCCAACATTGGAGAATAATATGGGCAGTCAATCTCAAAGTCGCACTGGCCACAGCCCTCGTTGCGACAATCGAAACTTTCAATCACCTCGATAACCCTTGCTCCGAATAGGTCTCTGAATTCACTTTCAGTGAGAAAGGGATAGTACCGGAGATATCGAGACTCCAATTTTTTCCACACTGCCCGAACGTAAAGGTTCTTTTCATTCTGGTCCCTAAACATTCTTAACTCGCCGATTCGTCAAATTATCAAAGCGTTGAGGTCGTTATTAGTTAATTGGAGAATTAGAGAATTAGAAAATTAGTTGAAACCGCAAGATCGCGGCTAACCTTCGACCTTTCAACAAGCTCAGGGCAGGCAGGCTCAGGTCGGGGGAAGCCACTCCCACAGAAGAATCCCTTC
>JAJDNL010000301.1 GCA_022340745.1 Deltaproteobacteria bacterium | reverse complement strand
CGGCCGAGCTCAGCGGCGGGGCAGGTGGGTGCTTGTTATTTGACCTTCCGCACTCACACTGAAAAACGAAAGAAACTGTTAGCCCCGTCCGACTGCAGCGAGTGGTTAGGGCGTGTGGTTATTATTGGCCCGATGTCTTCCTATTTTATGTTCTTCTCGGCAAATAGCCTCTTACCCAGAAAAATAGGAACCAGTGTAAATATGACAACCAACGCAGCAGAGAAAAGATCCGCCTCGACTGAAAATAGCTTGTCCACTATTGTGGCCACGATGATTCCTGCAACCATGAACCCGAAGAGCATGAACATTGTGTCATAATTCAACTTAAGCTTAGCCCTGCAGTGTCTGCACAATCTTGCGATCCAAAATGGTGCAAAGAAAATCTCCCAGCCTTTCGCCGCTTGCTTTTGACAAACTGGACACCTCAGAGAATCCACCGCAGTATCCACATATCGAAGTTTTGTAGTAATAGTAAAGTTATTTAAGCCCTAACCTTAGATTATACGGCGTATTATCCGCTTTATAATGAGGAAATTCTCTTTACCAGACCTTACACTACAAAAGACTACAGATACTTATCGCGTGGCTCTCACGATATTGAAAACGAAAAATACGGAAATATCATTTGCCACGCTCTGCGCAGCATCTCCCTGTCTCTCAAAATCGAGAATTTGCTGTTGCAAGGATCATGCGTATTCATTATGTTGATAGATTAAAGGCGCACTGTAAGAGGTAAAGATAGAGAAAGGGGCACCCCGATGAGACTTCTCGACCAAGTCCGCGAAGTAATCCGCAAAAAGCACTACTCGATTCGCACCGAACAGGCCTACGTGCAATGGATCAGGAGGTTCATACTCTTCCACGGCAAGCGCCATCCCAAGGATATGGGAGAGCAAGAAATCTCGCAATACATTTCTTATCTGGCGACTCACCGTAAAGTAGCAGCCAGCACCCAAAATCAGGCTCTCAACGCCCTCGTTTTTCTCTACAAACATGTTCTGCAAGTGGAGTTGGGTGACTTCGGCCATATGGAAAGGGCCAAGCGACCGCAGAAATTGCCGACGGTATTGAGCAAAGAAGAAGTCGCGCGTGTGCTGACCGCCATATCAGGTACCTATGGGTTGATGGCGAAGATCATATATGGTTGCGGGCTGAGGCTCATGGAATGCGTTCGGTTGCGGGTGAAGGATCTCGACTTTCAACGAAGTCAGATTACTGTGCGAGATGGCAAAGGCATGAAAGACCGGACAACGATGCTGCCCGGGCAACTGGAGCCTTTTCTCTTGGAGCACCTCAGCAGGGTCAAGATCATTCACGAGCAAGATCTCAAAAAAGGTCACGGTGAAGTTTACCTGCCCTTCGCCCTGGAAAGAAAGTATCCAAAGGCAGCAAGGGAATGGGGATGGCAATACGTTTTCCCGTCTGAGCGCATGGCCGTGGATCCGCGCAGTGGGAAAATGCGACGCCACCACCTCAATGAAAGCGGGCTCCAGAAGGCTGTCCGCACCGCAGGACGCACTGTGGGCATTTCAAAACCAATTAGTCCTCACACTTTTCGCCACAGCTTTGCCACCCATTTGCTTGAGTCTGGTTACGACATTAGGACAGTACAGGAACTGCTCGGTCACAAGGATGTTTCCACCACAATGATCTATACCCACGTTATTGGGAAGGGTGGGATGGGCGTGCAGAGCCCGTTTGATACGTTGTGAGCTATCTACTACAGCCAGACAAGTGCCGCACCGTTTTGCTTGACATATACATATAATATATGCATAATCTATTATGAAAGTAACTTGGGATCAAGTAAAGGCAAAATCCAACTTTCGCAAGCACAAGATCCGATTTTCTGATGCAGAGGCTGTGCTTTTTGATCCCATGGCGCTGACAATCGAAGACAAGACCGCCCAAATTGAAGAACGGTTTGTGTCCGTTGGTGCAGACGCTTTGAATCGTGTCGTGGTCGTTGTTTACACCTATCGCGGGGACGATATCCGATTGATATCTGCCCGGCGAGCCACGCGAAGAGAGAGAAAAGCCTATGAAGAAGGAATATGATTTCAAGAAAGGAAAAAGAGGCGCGGTTGTTCCTCAAAAAAGAAAAACCAGAATTACCATTTTCATCGACAATGATGTCCTCGAGGAGTTTCGTACACGCGCCGATAAGGCGGGATACGGCTACCAAACTATGATCAACGAGGCTCTCAGACATCACCTTGCCAAGCAGAAGAAGCCTGTCGACGAAGCTGTTTTGCGAAAGGTAATACGTGAGGAATTGCAGCGTGCAGCACATGAATGATGCCTTTCAATTCCGGAAAGGATGATCAGTATCCCGCTCTTGAATATCTTTGCAGCACAACTTCCGAGCTCAGCGGTCGCGCCGAAGCTCCAGCAGGAGCGTAGGCGGATCCGACTGCAGCGAGTGGTTAGTTCCTTATTTTTTTACCCTAATTGAACCCCACACTTGGAGCAGAATTTCGGATTGATGGCTTTGCCTAAATACTTATTGCACGACGGGCATCTCCAATTAAGCAATGAAAATATTAAAACAGAAATGATCACAGCGAAAGCACCGACCAGAATAGTGCTTGGCGCAAGTCCGAAGATGCCCGTTGGATTGTTCTCAACTGACAGGAGGGCAATGAATGCCAGGACAATTGGGCCTACCGCCATTATCTGACGTGTCCTTCTCTTTTTGAATTCAGCTATAATCTCCGCATTAGAGCCGCTCGATTCCATACATCTCTCCTTTTTCCTAGTGATGGTAAACAGCCGCCTGTACACAGCACAACTGTTTACCTAATGGACTGTGTCAAAGCTCCGCCAACTGAGGGCGGCTATGTTCCGCGCTAAGTATTGTGAAATACAATGATTCAGTAAAACCACCGACCAGAAACCTCGCCATGGGTCTGATGCAAAATTCGTCCCAAAAGGAGCATGGCGCATGGGGCATGGGGCATGGAGAGAGAAGCGAGACGGGGATTAGAGGTTAGAGATCAGAGGTTAGAGGTCGGAAAGCAACCTGTAACGTCTAACCTATAACGGTTAACATCTCTTACTGTTTACCGTTTACCGCTCACGATTTACCATTTACCAAATTGAATGGCAGCAAACGGCCAACTTCGTTCTCCAGCTCTTGCTGCAATTGCTCCCAGGCGATCTCCATGATGGTCTTGAGGTTGACCACGTCAGCTTCATTGTATTTGAGCAGTGTGGGCAGGGCGTCGGGACTGCCACCGAGATGCTCGTGCCAGAGTACAACCGCCTCGTAGCCGCTCATCTCCTGAATCTCCGAGTCACGGAAGATTCCAAAAAGAGGCTCGATTCGTTTGAGACCACCGCGGTAGCCCAGCCGCCGTGCCACATGAAGCAGATCGATGTGAGCCTGACGGAACCGGAGGTTGGGAAAAAAGCTGGTGAGGAAAGGCAGGTCAAATCGACTGCCATTAAAGGTAATCAACAAATCATAATCCTCTACCGCATTCTCGAACTCCTCCAGGTTTTCCCCGTTGATGAAGTGATGCGTCTGGAGACCATCATAAAGACCAATGACGGTAATTTCGTGGTCGTAACTGCTTATACCAGTGGTCTCGATGTCCAGAAAACCGCAGCGATCTTGGAAGTCGCGATAGAGTCGCCAACGCTCGGAGGAGGGGAGGAGGTTGTAAAAGTAGGCGGCTTGGCCGCGGGAGTTGATTGACTCGTGGAGCTGCCTGGTAATGAGTCTCCTCCGTTCGGTATTTTCCGGCCAATCCTTGAGATGAAGCTCCAAGTCATCCCAGCTGAGAATGCCCCGGCGCCAGAGATCAATCTCGGTCCTGGGGCCGATGTGAGGGAGGTGTATGAAGGTGTTTTCAAGCATACCGTATAATAGTGGCTTAAGGCATGGGGCATGGAGCATGGAGCATGGGGTCAGAAATTCGAAATCCGAAGCACGAAATCCGAAACAATTTCGAATTACCAAAATCCAAATGATCGAAACCGAAAAGGCTTGATATTCTTGATTTATTTTTTGTTTTGAACATTTGAGAATTCGAGACTGGGGACCCGCCCGCAGGGTGGGGAGTCCGCAGGACCAATTTTGAATTTGTTTCGAATTTCGATATTCGATATTCGGATTTAAAATGTCTTGCATCACCTTTTCGCATCCAATGAAATGCCATCGTGCTAATTGTCTCCACATACTCCACAAACCACGCAGTTATCCGGTTCGCACGAGTCCGTCAGCTGGCCTTCAAGGGCCTGTTGGTATTCATGCCAGAGATACTCTTTGTTGACTCCGTGATCTATGAAATCCCAGGGGAAAAGCTCTTCTTGCCTCCGTTGGCGATAAACATAGAATTCTGGGTTAACGTTGACCATCTTGAAGGATTTGCTCCAGTTGCCGTTTTCTTGTGCCACTGTTGCCAGTAAGGGTGCCAACCGCCGGTCGCCGCGGGCCAGGATGGCCTGGATGTAGGCCCAGCGGGGGACATCGGCGTGCACGCGCACGTTGGCCACCGCACCCAGGCTTCGTCTGAGTTTTTTTATGCGTCGCTTGAGTATGGCAAGGTCGGAGAACGGAACCCATTGAAAGGGTGTGAACGGTTTGGGTACAAAGGAGCTGAGGCTCAGGGTTACAGTTCCAAGCCGCTTCTGCCCTCTACCGATAACCAGTTGCTCATGCTTGACCCGTTTGACTAGCTGGATTATTGCCTCTATATCCTCTTCCGTTTCGGTGGGCAGACCGATCATAAAATAGAGCCTCAGATTGGGGATGCCTGAGCCGACCACGGCGGTGACAGCATTGAGAATTTGCTCTTCGCTCAAGTTCTTGTTAATTACCTGCCGCAAACGTTCGCTTCCAGCCTCAGGGGCGATGGCCACGGTTCGAAGACCACTTTCCCGAAGTGCCTCCAGCATGGCAGGGGTTACAGAGTCGGCTCGTAGTGAAGATACTGATAAGCGTGTCCCTGTTTGCCTCAGCTGCAAGCAGATAACGTCGATATCGGGATGATCCGAAACAGCCGAGCTCAGCAGGCCGATTTTTCTTCCTGAGGGGGCGCTATCCAGGGCCGCTTGCACCACTTTGTCGCCCTGTTGATGGCGAACAGGCCGGTAGACAAAACCAGCAGCGCAGAA
This sequence comes from Deltaproteobacteria bacterium, assembly GCA_022340745.1. Taxonomy (GTDB): domain Bacteria; phylum Desulfobacterota; class Syntrophobacteria; order BM002; family BM002; genus BM002. Next base: position 29,729 of record JAJDNL010000301.1, on the reverse strand, counting down.
GCGGCAGCCCCGGCCACAGCCCCGGCCAATCTCCACCAAGACAGTATTGGGAAATTCGGTATGCGGGGTGACGACGGTTGAGACAATAGGTCTCTCTGTGTCTATGGCAGCAGCCCTGGCCGGAATCGTGGCGGGGATATCGGTAAGGGGTTCAAAAGAGATGAGTTGGCCCTCGCTGTCATTCTCCGCCCTGAACAAGGAAGGCACATAAGCTCCTGACACCCGCCGGGCAATATGGACCAGTTGCTCTTCCCTGGAAGCATTCTCATCGTGCGCTTCTTGCCAAGCAGTAGTGAAATCATCCAGGAGGTTTTCCGCTTCACCCAGAAGAAAGACATCGATGAAGGGAGCGATAGGCTCGGGGTTCAGGAAGGTGGCAACACCGCCCGCCACCACCAGGGGCTCGTGCTGGTGGCGGCGGGAGCTGTAGGGGGTCAGTTTGCCAAGTTGCAGGAGGTGAACAAGATTTGCATAATCATTTTCAAAAGCTACTGAAAAGGCGACGATTCGGAAATCTGCCAGCGGCCTTTGGCTCTCCACTGATAGCGGGCCGGTTCCCGAACGCGCAGCAGTCATGTCCTTTGATTCCGGCAGAAAGACCCTCTCGCAGACGACGTTGAGCTGTTGGTTCAGGCGATGGTAGACGGTCTGGAAGCCCAGGTTGGACATTCCCAGAAAGTACCGGTTGGGATAAACCAGGGCAATGGGAACCTTCCCCCCCCAGTCCTTGATGATCGTGCCGGTCTCGTCCGCCAGCCATTCTTTTGATCTGCGTTGCAGTTGCCAAGACATTGGTGACCCGTGGAAGCGCTCGCCGAAAAAAGGTCCTCGATATCCTACAGCCCTCAATAACACCACAGGAAATAGCACTGGTACATGGCGTCAGGGCTTCAAATGTACCCTGTTCAATTATGCCACAGAGACCGCGCCGCGTCCTCACCTTTTCACCGCCTCAAAAAGTTTCAATGAAAACAATTTTTGACCGCCGCAAGCGACGGCCGCTATCAGCCGAAGAATCCTGCCTCAGTCGGCCTGCCGTCTGAGGAAGGTTGGAATTTCCAACTCGTCCTCGTCTATAGGAAGATCTTTGTAACTCATGGGGCGGCTGGGTTCAGTCGCGTTTTCCTCGATCTTCCTATTATGGCGCAAAAAGGTGGGCACTTCCAGGTCATCGTCACGGCGAGACCCACGGATTACTCCCAAGTCGGGTTTGGGTCTGACGTCGACTTGACCGATTCCGGTGGCGATAACGGTAACCCTCAATTCGTCACCAGCACTTTGATCCAGCACCGTGCCCCAGATAATATTGGCATCTTCGTGGGCCTCTTGCTGAATCAGTGATGATGCCTCTTGAACCTCGTCGATGGTAAGGTCCAGTCCGCTGCTGATGTTCATAAGCACACCCTTGGCACCACTAATGGACACATCCTCCAACAGAGGACTGGATATGGCCTTCTGGGCAGCTTCAGTAGCCCGATCTTCACCACTAGCCATGCCGGTGCCCATCAAAGCCATACCCATCTCACCCATGATTGTCTTGACATCGGCAAAATCCAGATTGATCAAACCCGGGATGGTGATGAGATCGGAGATGCCCTTCACGGCATAGAGGAGCACGTCGTCCGCCTTCTTGAGCATTTCCAGGAAAGTCGCCTTTTTGGCCGCCAGGCTCAAAAGACGGTTGTTGGGAATGGTAATAATGGTATCCACCGTCTCCTGGAGCTCTTTGATGCCGTGGTCGGCCGTCTTCATGCGTTGCCGTCCTTCAAAGTTGAATGGTTTGGTTACCACAGCCACGGTGAGCGCTCCGATTTCCTTGGCGATTTGAGCAACTACCGGTGCACCACCAGTGCCAGTGCCTCCACCCAGACCGGCTGTCACGAAGACCATGTCAGTGCCATCCAAGGCCTGCCGAATCTTGTCAGCATCCTCCAGGGCGGCACTGCGGCCGATTTCTGGGTTGGCCCCGGCCCCCAGCCCCTTGGTAATGTTGACTCCCAGTTGGAGCTTAGTGTGTGCCTTGGAAACCTCCAGGGCCTGGGCGTCGGTGTTAGCGGCGATGAAATCAACTCCCATCAAATTGGCGTTGATCATATTGTTGATAGCGTTGCCGCCACCACCACCTATACCAATCACCTTGATCGTGGCTCCGTTGTCACTTTCGACAAACTCGAACATCATGATCCACCTCCTGCATTAGAGCGTTGCAAACATTTTCACCGGCCGCAATTCACGAGCCCTTCCCTTGTCGCCGGCGGGCGAAGAAGACAAACCCCGTGGTAAAAACCAAAAAACAGCCCATACATACAAAGAACATAGTCAAAACAAAGTAAAGATCCGACAGTGTCATTGTATCCCTCCGGGCCAAAATGCATGAATTCCTCAATCCCCCAATTCCTCAATCCCTTAATTCCACAATGCTCCAATCTGTAATCTAAAATCTGCAATCTACAATCAAAGAATCCAGTAGCCAGTAGTCAAAATCCAGTAGGCTATGAGAAAATTCGTTAATTCGTCGATTCGTCAAATCGTAAACGGTTAACAATTTATCTGTTTCACTAATTTTCTATTTTTCTAATTAACCAACCTATCTTCTATGCTCCGTCCTTTGTCCTCTGACTTTTCGCCGCCACTTCTAGTCAATCATCGTGGCGACATAATGACCCAATGACTTGCTGACGTCTGATCTCTCTCCTCTAATCCCCTTCTCGCCTTTCCCTTCTTCTCCCCATGCGCCCTGCTCCATGCCCTATGCCCCATGCTTTACCCAATCCCTCAATCCCTCAATTCCTCAATTCCTTACACTATGTCACTAAACCATTTACGCATCCGATCGACTAAGCGGTTGAAGATGTTATTTTGACGGATGCGGAACAATTTTCTGGGTGTGGCGTTGGCACCGTAAAGGACCAATCCCACTCCAGTGGCGTACATGGGGTTTTTGACCACATCTGCCAGGCCCCCGATTTGAGTGGGTATACCGGTGCGAACAGGCAAATTGAAGACCTGCTCGGCCAACTCACCAAGCCCTGGCAGCAAAGAGGAGCCGCCGGTAATTACCAGACCGGAAGCCACCAGGTCCGAATAGCCGGACCGAAGTAATTCTCGTTGCAGCAACGAACAAATTTCCTCAACTCGTGGCTCCAGAATCTCACCCAGTATGTCTCTGCTGAGCACCTTTGCCTTGCCACCTCCGACACTCGGCACCTGGATAGTCTCGTCCTTTTGAATCATGGCAGTAAGAGCACAGCCGTAACGTTGTTTGATTTTTTCTGCCTCTTCCACCGGGGTTCTCAATCCCACGGCAATGTCGTTGGTAAGATTATTCCCACCCAGGGAGAGAACCGAGCTATGACGTATACTGTGTTCTGAAAAGATGGCCAAATCCGAAGTGCCACCACCAAAATCCACCAGGGCTACGCCCAACCTACGCTCTTGCGGGTTCAATACTGCTTCTGCTGAGGCGAGGGACTCCAAGACAATGTCACAGACGTCAAGGCCGGCACGCTGGCAGCATTTGACGATATTCTGGGCTGAGGTAACAGCGCCCGTGACGATGTGAACCTTGGCCTCCAAGCGCACGCCTGACATGCCCAGAGGGTTTTGAATACCGCCCTGGTCGTCGATCAGATATTCTTGCGGAAGAATATGAATAACTTCTCGATCAAAGGGTATTGCCACTGCTTTGGCGGCATCGATTACCCGATCAATGTCTTGCTGGCTTACTTCACGGTTTTTCACGGCGATCACACCATGGCTGTTGACCCCCTCGATGTGTCCACCGGCAATGCCGGCGTAGACCGCATTGATTTCGCAGCCCGCCATTAACTCAGCCTCTTCCACTGCCCGTTTAATTGAATTCACTGTGCTTTCAATGTTGACTACCACACCCTTGCGCAAACCATCAGAGGGATGAGTGCCAATTCCCACAATATCTATTCCTTCAGGGGTAGCCTCACCAACCACGGCGCAAATCTTCGTGGTTCCAATGTCAAGTCCTACAATCAAAGATTCCTTTTTGGCCATGTTTAAACCCCCTTTTGTTGAGATCGGTTTTGCTTGGGGATCTTAAAGCGTCCCCTGACAAAGACCCGATTTCCGTGGCTGAGATCAATTCCCCTTAACTGTGCCTGAAGTCCTTTTTTCTCCAGATAGCGCAACACCTTTTCAAGCTTGGCTATCCTGATGCCATAGTCCTCGCTCCCGAGGTCAACCTGAATTCCGCCTCGAGCAGTAAAAAAGCTGAGCCCTGCATTCCTGTCCCACCTAATCTCAGAGATGAGTCGCCAGGGCAATTTCAGCTGAGTCTCTCGAAAGAGATTCTCAAGGAGAACGGTAAACTCCCGAGGCAGGTTGCAGCCTGAGCCGATGGTCTTAGGGTCAAGTCCAGTGATAATAGGCAAACCCTTATATTCGTTCGGCGCAGCCCTGGCGAAACAAGCGCCCTGCTGGTCTGCCAGGTAGAACTGATGCCCCTTGACCAGGGCCACCGGCTTTCGCTCCTCAATCTCAATACGAATCCGATCTGGGATCTCGCGGCTAATCGCGGCAGCCGCTATCCAGGGATGTTGTGTGAGCCTTTCTCTTACCCCATCTAGATCCAGGGCAAGAATGTTGACTCCAGATGGAATCTTGGCTTGTTGAATGACAGCTTGAGGTTCCAACTGCTGACAGCCATTCACTTGGATCCGGGTGACCTGCAGGAGCGGCGAACTGAGTAGAGCACGGTAGCCAACCAGACACAGAGCGCTCAAGGCAACAAAAGCAAGAAGGACAAGAAATATCTTGGCAACCAGGCGCAATCGTCTGTACAACTCCAGACGTTTGTTCCCGTAGCTATTCTTCTTGCTCTTTACCTTTATGGTTTCAAAGGGCAGCGAAATTTGCATACGGCTCCGGCGATCAAGTGATGTGGTTGTTGCCAAGAACTTCGATTTCCAGTTCTAGTTGGACGCCAAATTCCTGCGCCACCTTTTCCTGGGCGAGTTGAATAAGAGCCAGGATATCACTGGCCCGGGCCTGGCCCAGATTTACGATGAAATTGGCGTGCTTGGTAGAAATTTCGGCATCGCCAACGCGCATACCTTTTAATCCGGCGGCCTCGATGAGCCGACCGGCAAAGTCCCCCGGAGGATTCTTGAATACTGAGCCAGCAGAGTGAAGGCGCCATGGCTGTTTTTCCTTTCGAGTATTGAGCAAGGTGCGAACCTTGTCCCGAATGTGCTCTCGAGAGCCAGGGGTCAGAGAAAATTCAGCTTCAAGAACCACAGAGTCTGGCGGCAGTTCTAGGTTGCGGTACGAAAAGCGGAGTTGGGATTCGGATAGCCTGCTCATGCCGCCGTCAGAAAGAAGAAGCAGCACTGCTTCACAGACATCAGCCATTTCTCCAACGTCAGTACCAGCATTCATTCGCAGAGCACCGCCTACCGAGCCGGGTATGCCGGCAAGAAACTCGAGGCCGCTGAGAGCTTCTTTCAGGCAGAAGCGAAGAAGCCTGTTGAGACGTGTTCCCGCGCCTACTTTCACTCTTCCGGCGAAGTCCATGTGCTCTATTTGAGAGAAACCGCTCTCCAGGCTGATAGCCGCAGCCCGACTGCCACCATCCCGGACCAGAAGATTGGTTCCACGCCCAAGAATGAAGTAGGGATGATGATTTTTGTTCAGCACCTGGACGGCGGTTTGTAGCCCTGCCAGATTAAGAGGACGGAGGAGGCAGGACACCGGCCCCCCCACGCGTAGTGAGGTGTGTCCTGTCAACATCACATTCCAGTCGACTTTAACTCCGTCCAGGTGCTGAAGCTGTTTTTTAAGTTTGCGGTCCATAGCCGTTGGTCATGGGTCATAGGTTATGGGTTATAGGTAATTAGCACCTATTACCGATCACCCATTACCCATCACCTGCCAGTAGCCTTCGGCTACGGGCTTCCCTCTTTTTCCTGCAATCGTTTGAGCAACTCCTCGCCTGTTTGCCAAATGTTACCCGCTCCAAGGGTCAACACCACATCTCCCTCCCTCACTTCCTCAATGAGAGACGGCACCAACGCCATGTGATCTGGAATGTACCTGACATTGCCATGCCCGTGTTTTTGAATTGCAGTTGTCAGATTTCCTGCATGCACCCCTGGAATTACCGGTTCACTGGCAGCATAAATCTCGGTGACGATCAGAACATCTGATTGATAAAAGGCAGTAGTAAAATCCTCGAACAGGGCTTGGGTACGGGTGTAGCGGTGAGGCTGGAAAAGCACAAACCGACGCCGTCCAGGAAATGATAAGGCCATCGTTTTCAACACTGCCTTTATCTCAGTGGGATGATGCCCGTAGTCATCAATTACGGTAACGCCATTGACCTCACCCTTTATTTGAAAACGGCGCTGCACCCCGGTCATTTCCTGTAGGCCGCTGCAGATGGCTGAGAAGGGAATTTCCAGTTCATGACCGACGGCCACAGCCGCAAGGGAATTCAGGGCATTGTGCCGCCCGGGGATGGGCAAGTTGACCTTTCCCAATTCCTGCCCGCGGTAGAAAGCGCGGTAGGAAACGTTCAGCCCATCAAAGGCAAGGTCACGGGCTTGGAAATCAGCCTGAGTTGAGAAACCATAGGTGACCATACGTTTTTTGATCCGAGGCAAGAGGCCCTGAACATTTTCATCCTCGAGACAAAGGATGTTTAATCCATAAAATGGGACCTGGTTGATGAATTCGAGAAAAGTCTCTTTAATCTCATCCAAATCTTTATAAAAATCGAGGTGTTCAGTGTCGATATTTGTTACCAACGAAATGGTGGGAGAATACAGCAGAAAGGTGCCATCGCTCTCATCCGCTTCCGCCACCACAAAGTCGCCCTGGCCAAGCTTGGCATTGGTTCCCCACGCATTCAGACGACCACCAATGATCACGGTGGGATCGAGGCCGCCCTCTGCCATCACCGTACCCACCATGGAGGTGGTGGTCGTCTTGCCGTGAGCTCCAGCAACCAGAACAGCGTACTTGAGTCGCATGAGCTCAGCCAGCATCTCGGCTCGGCGAATAACTGGTATATGATAGTCCATGTTGGCCGCAGCCACCTCAGGGTTGTCGGAATCAATGGCAGAGGAAACCACCACCGCGTCAGCGCCGGCTACCTGCTGGGGCTGATGGCTGTAGAAGATTGTTGCCCCTAAGGTTTCAAGCCGACGGGTAATTTCGCTCTCCTGGATATCGGAGCCACTGACCTGATGGCCGAGGTTCAGCAGCAGTTCAGCAATACCGCTCATACCGATGCCACCGATACCAACGAAGTGAATATGATAAGAGCGTTTGTACATTAGTCAGTTTAGTCTGTTTAGCCAGTTGTGCCGGTTTAGCCGGTTATGCCGGTTTAGTCAGTTATGCCTGTTTAGTCGGTTGCATCTAGGTGTCAGGTGTCAGGAAAAACGAACATAGCATCTTTCTTGTGTCGTCTGATCTCTGACCTCTAATCCCTCTCCCGCCTTTCTCCATGCCTTTTCGCTATGCGCTCTGCGACCTTCATTCCGCAATCCGAAATCCGCAATCCAAAATGTATCCGTCTCACCGCGTCCTCTTGTCGCCATGTCGACCGTTATCCAACCACCCTTGTGATTGAAAACCAAACGTTTGGGCCTGCCTTCTGGTGTAGCTACTTATATTCATGAGAATTCCCATGGCTGCCAGATTGGTAAGCAGAGAACTGCCGCCGTAACTTATGAAGGGTAGCGGCAGCCCTTTGGTTGGCAGCAGCCCCATGACCACCGCACTGTTAATGAGTGCTTGGAGTCCGATTACCAAAGTTAAACCGAGAGCCAGGTAGGTGCCGTAGCGGTCCGGTGCTCGCAAGGCGATTTTCACCCCCATGTAGATCAACAGGCCGTAGAGGAGGAGAACAATGGCAATGCCCACCATACCGGTTTCTTCGCCAATTACCGCCAGAATAAAGTCAGTATGTGGTTCTGGCAGATAAAAAAGCTTCTGCTGGCCGGAACCCAGACCAACTCCTAACGGACCACCTGAGCCGAGCGCCAATAATGAGTGCAGAAGCTGGAAACTGGTATCGCTTGGATCTCGCCACGGATTGATAAAAGCCAACAGCCTTTCCAAACGGTAACTTGTCTGGGCTATGGCCAAAGCCAGAAGGGGAATGAGGGCCAGGCCTGTGGCCAGTAGAAAGCGCAAACGTACACCGGCGACGAAGAGCAAGAGAAAAACCAGGGCCGCAAAGGTTACTGCAGTTCCCAAATCAGGTTGCATAAGCACCAGGCCAATAAAAACTGCTGAAACCAGAAGGTGTGGTACATATCCCACACTGAACTCTCGGACCCGCTCCTTCTTTTTGGCCAGGGAGTAAGAAATGTAGATAATGAGTGTCAGTTTGGCAAATTCTGCCGGTTGCACAGAGAGGGGGCCCAGTCGCAGCCAGCGCCTGGCACCGCCAACCCTATGGCCTATCTGGGGCAAGAGCACAAGAAGGAGACTCAAGAGGCTCACCCCGAGGATTACATAGACAAGACGGCGATACACAACATAAGGCAAATTCTTGCTTACGATCAAAACGACAAGCCCGATGAAGGCAAAAAGGATCTGTCTTTTGACAAAGTACATGCTGTCGCCAAAACGTTGCTGAGCCATGATGGAACTGGAACTGTACAGCATCACCAGTCCAATACCCATCAGTGCAAAGGTAACGAACAGGAGGCCTAGATCGTAACTGCTTTTCTGTTCCTTTTCTCCAGCCATTAGGTCACGTACCATTTATCATGTAGCATCTAGCACCCAGCACCCAGCCTTCAATTGTGGGCGTTGATCTTTCCTTTGCTCCTACCTGCAGAGATCCATGGACAACGGGTCGTTTCATCAAGCACTTCCATAGCGGTGAATCTATGGACCAGAGAGCGAAAATGGTCGCCTCTGGCCTTGTAGTTCTCATAGTGGTCGAAACTCGAACACGCGGGAGAGAGCAATACCACGTCGCCTGGCGCAGCAGCGCCCAGGGCTACCGGGACTGCAGCCTCCATGTCGTCCACCACCACCGTGCAGGTGAGATTCCCCAAGGCCTTAGCCAATCGAAATCGAGCTTCCCCCATGAGGACGAGCATTTTCACGCCTCGGCGGACCAAAGGAGCAAGAGGAGCGTAAGAGCCTTCTTTGTCACGCCCCCCGGCAAGGAGGATGATGGGCGCGGTGAAGGTTTCAAGGGATCGGACCACTGAATCCACGTTGGTGGCTTTGGAGTCATTATAAAAGCGGATGCCGCGCCAGTGATGAGCCATTTCCAGGCGGTGCGGCAGCGGTTTAAAATTGTCGATAGTCTTCTGAATGGCCTCAGGTTTAGCCCCCATGTAGGTGGCAGCAAGGACCGCAGCCATAAGATTTTTCTGGTTATGATTGCCCATGAGTTGCCAGCGATGCAGGTCATAGCGATGCACCGGGCCAGGCATTATCCGACAGATCAGTTGCTCTGACTCCAGGTAGGCGTGGGCTGATTGTTTGGACAGGCTAAAGTTGAGTTGACGACTACGGATGGTACAACGCACTCCGATCAGAGGGTCGCGGGCCGGGACCACCGCAATATCATCCGCGGTTTGATTGGAAAAGAGTTGGCACTTGCTTTCCACATAGTCAGAAAAAGAGTCATAACGATCCAGGTGATCTTCGCTGATATTCAACAGCACGGCAACCTGGGGGTGAAAGGTATTTATGGAATCGAGCTGGAAGCTGCTCACTTCGACTACTGCTACTGCAAAATCCTTTTTTTCTCGAACTAGATTGACGAGAGGATTACCGATGTTGCCTCCTACAAAGACGCGCTGGCCGCTGTGGTTGAGCATGTCACCCACCAGTTCGGTTGTGGTGGTTTTGCCATTGGTGCCACTTATGGCCACGATAGGCACCTTGACAAAGCGACTCGCTAGTTCCAGTTCACCAATAATCGGAATGGACTTGCTCCTGGCCTTTTGCAACTGAGGTATGTTCAGAGGCACACCAGGACTGACAACGATGAGATCCGCATCGGTGAATAGGTCCGCGGGATGGCCTCCCAACGCCAATGAGCATCCCAGCCTCAAGGCAGAGTCCGCCTCTGAGCCCAAGTCTTCAGCCGGGAGATGGTCGGTAATGGTAACGTGAGCTCCTTGGTCCAGAAGGAACTCGGCAACCGCCAAACCCGTGCGGGCCAGCCCGACAACCAAAACTTTTTTATTATGGAAATTTTCCACCAGCCTTATCCTCTCGTTATTAAACAACCTAATGACCTAATGACCCAACCGGAAGCCACCCAACCCAAACATCAAGATCTTTTAGGGTCCTCAGGGTTCTCAACAATTGCAACGAGAAGCTCAACTACCTTTTCCATCCGCATTCCCCGCGAACCCTTGATCAGCAACCAATCACCGGCAGTCAGCAAGCTGCGGACCCGCGTTGCCATTTCCTGGTGATCACTGGCCTGGATCAAATGGTCGCTACTCATACCAGCCTCAGCAGCACCAGCAAGGAGATGAGAGGCTTGCGGCCCTATGGCCAAAAGGTGATCAACCCCTTCCCTGGCCACGATCCCGCCCACCTCCCTGTGAAGGGCCGGGCTATCCTCTCCCAACTCCAGCATGTCGCCCAGAACGGCGAACGTTTTGCCTTGCTTCTTGAGGTGTATCAATGTTTCCAAAGCGGCGGCCATGGAACCGGGATTGGCATTGTAACTGTCATTTATGATGTGGATGTCGCCGGGAAGAGTTAGTATCTCCATTCGTTTGTCAACAGGATGAAACTCTGCCAGGGCAGCGGCAATGGTGCTTGATTGAAAATCTACAGCCCAGGCGACAGCCGCGGCTGCCACCGCGTTCATGATGTGGTGGTGGCCGAGCACCGGCAGGTGAATCTCACAGATTTCCTCCTGCAGTTTCAGAAGAAAGCGACTGCCGTCAAGGTCCATAGAGACGACCCGCTCCAAGGTTATGTCGGCAGAACCGCCCGCCGTTGAGTACCTCACCTGACGGCCAGCGAAGGGGGAGGCCTCCTTCATTACCCTGGGATCATCCATATTGACCACTATGGTTGCGGTCTCTGCCATACCAGCGAAAAGTTCCCCTTTGGCGGCCTGAATCCCCGCCAAGCTTCCCAACCCCTCCAGGTGCGCCGGCTGGATATTGGTAATCATTCCCACCTCTGGATGGGTTATTTCGGTCAAGCGCTCGATTTCTCCTGGTTGATTCATTCCCAGCTCTACCACCGCTGCCTGATGGCTGCTGGTTAGCTGCAACAAGGTGAGTGGTACACCCACCAAGTTGTTGAAGGTTCCATGATTCTTGAGAACCCGCCAAGATTGGCTAAAGATAGCCGCGACCATTTCTTTCGTGGTGGTTTTACCGTTGGAGCCAGTAATCGCCACCAGTGGAATGGGATAGCGGCGGCGCCAGAACTCAGCCAAATCCCCAAAGGCACGGAGGGTGTCAGGAACACCCACTACAGGGATCTGAAAGCCCTGAAAACCACTCGTTTCTTGCTTCTCCAAGGCCACAACCACACCAGCGGCACCACGGCTTACGGCCTGCTCGAGAAATTGATGACCGTCAAATTGTTCCCCCTTCAGGGCTACAAACAGATCACCTTGATCCAGGGTGCGACTGTCAGTGGAGATTTTGCTGAAGCTTTGCTCTCCACCCTGCACCAGAAGCTGACCTCCGGTTGCCTCCAGGACCGCATCCAGAGTCCATCTATTTTGCTCTTCAGTCATTACGAATTTTTTCGCGCTCGCTTCGCTCGGCTCAGGCCCGCAAGCGGGTCCCGAGCTTCGAAGTACATTCAGCTTGTGATGTGAGATATGAGATGTGAGATTAGAGCAGACGTACGTCTTTTTCCCACATCTCACGTCCCACATCCCACATCCGCTGCCTACTGCCTGCTGCTAGCAGTTTCTCTGTTTTTACGTCTTTCCAGGGCTTGGGCCGCAACAAGCCGATCATCGAAGTCAATGCGTTTGTTTCCGAGAATTTGATAGTTCTCGTGGCCCTTGCCGCCGATATAAACTACATCTCCTTCTTGGGCTTGCTCGATCGCCATCCGAATAGCTTCACTGCGGTTCACTACCATGCTGTAGCCTCGTCTACAGTTGTCACCACAGTGGGCGAGGGAGGAGAGCAGGGGGATGTCCTGGGTGCGAACTCCCGCTTCGATATCTGCCATGATAGTGTCCGGGACCTCATTTCTGGGATTGTCTGAGGTAATCACCAAGAGGTCGGCCCTTTGCGCTGCAGCTTTTCCCATAAGGGGTCTTTTGGAACGATCACGATCCCCCCCGCAGCCAAATACGCAAATAATCTTTCGAAACTTGAGTTCTCGCAGAGAGTCCAGAGCTTTCTGCAAGGCGTCCGGGGTATGGGCGTAATCCACCAGAACCTGAAAGCCCAAATCGCTGGGAACTGGCTCCAGTCTTCCCGGCACCCGTACCAAGGATTGCTGGCCGTCACGAATTGCCTCCAATGGCATACCGAGGCCCACTGCCACGGAGGTTGCTGCCAGCAGGTTATAGAGGTTCAAACGCCCAATCATGGATGAGTGAACCTCCAGTTGACCTTTGGGTGTATGGAGTAGGGCCTTTATTCCGGAGGCATCGCACTGGACCTTGTCAGCTCGAATGTCGGCGTCGGCCTCCAGACCGTAGCGAAGCAGCGGACCGTTCACTTGAGAGCACAGTTGCTGACCCCAGCGGTCATCCCAGTTGATGACTGCAAGTGGTGGCGGCTCAACCTGTGTCTGAAGAATGTGTGAAAACAGCCGGCTCTTGGCCGCAAAGTAGTTTTCCATGCTGCCGTGATAATCCAGGTGGTCTTGGGACAAATTGGTGAAAAGACCAACAGCAAAACGGGTGCAGTCCACACGGTGCATATCCAGCCCGTGAGAAGAGACCTCCATAACCGCATGGGTAACTTCTGATGCAACCATGTGGTGAAAGATCTGCTGGAGGTCGAGGGACTCTGGAGTGGTAACGGGTGCTGGCTGCACATGGCCTGGATAGCGGATGTTTACTGTTCCTATGACTCCCACTCGATGGCCGCAGGCTTGTAGGATGGACTCGAGCAAGTAAGCGGTGGTGGTTTTGCCGTTGGTCCCGGTGATGCCAATAACCGTGAGCTTGTGGGAAGGAAAATCGTAAAATTGGTTTGCGATGTGGGCCAGGGCTTCCCTGGAATTTGCCACCCTGATGACGGTTATCCCAGCCATGGGTTCCTGTGGTTTTTCCACAACTATGGTTTGAGCACCCCGGTCAATGGCCTGTTGGACAAAATTATGACCGTCACGATTTGTTCCCTTTATGGCCACAAAGAGGCTTTCTTCCGAGGCCTGGTCGCTATGGTAGGTAAGAGCGCGCACCTGACGCTGCAGGTGCCCGTGCACCTGGAGAGTGGCAAGATCCTGAATCAGGTGTTCCAACAGCAATATATCCCCCTAATCTGCCGTCAGTATGAGGCTGCAGGAGCTAATCGTGCTGAGATTTCTGCCCGGTTCAGGGTTTTGTCCCACCACCCTACCGCTGCCGTGAATATCCAAAGAACCGGTGAAGTTCTGCAATCGATCAAGTGCCGCTCTCAGGCTGAGGCCGGTAAGATCAGGCATCACCGTTGGCTGGTTGCTTTGTCTCTGAGCATACGCAACCGGTTGCAGGGTCGCAGGAGACCGCGATGGCGATCCAATACTGTCCAGGGTGGCGACATTCTTACCTTTTTTCCGCGTTTTTTCCGGGGGTACCTGGAGGGCGTGGAGAGTCTGCTGGGCGATACGACGAAAGGCAGGAGCTGCCACCACCCCACCATAGTAACCCTTCTGGGGCTCATTGATCACCACCACCACAAGGATTTTGGGATCTGTCACCGGAGCGAAACCAACAAAGGAGGCAGTGTAGCGATCGTCCTCATAGCCGCCACTCTTGCTGTTAATCTTCTGGGCGGTTCCGGTTTTGCCAGCTGCCTGATACTGGACGAGCGCAGCCCGAGCCCCGGTTCCTCCAGGTTTGAGCACATCCGCCAGCAAACCCTTCAGCCGTTCGGCAGTGGTCGCACTTATCACCCGGCGTACTACCCTGGAATTGTTTCGCCTGACTACTCTCCCTTGTCCGTCAAGCACCTCCTTGATCAGAATAGGTCGCATCAGAAGGCCATCGTTGGCTACAGCCCCCAAGGCTACAGCAAGCTGGGTAGCAGATACTGACAGGCTTTGACCAAAACCGGCAGCGGCAAGGTCCACCGGGGTCCACTCGTCGGGCGGGCGGATCAAGCCGGCAGTCTCGCCCGGCAGGCCAACTTCGGTGGGAGCGCCGAAGCCGAAACCGCGAATGTAACGATAAAAGCGGCTCGAGCCCAGTTTTTCTGAGACTTTAGCAGCCCCGATGTTACTGGAAAAACGCAGAATTTGCGCCAGTGAGAGCCAGCTGAATTTTTTTAAATCGTGAATTGTGTGGTTCAGTACTTTGTAGCTGCCATTTTCGCAGTAAAAAAGGTCGTCTGGGTGAACCAAACCCTCTTCCAGGGCCGCCGCCATTAAGAAGATCTTGAAAGTGGATCCCGGTTCGAAGGCATCTGTCACGGCTCGGTTGCGCCAGACCGCTGGCCCATAAGAGGAGAAAGAATTGGGATTGAACGACGGGAACACGGCCATGGCGAGGATTTCACCAGATTTCGGATCGGTCACCACGGTCATACCGCCTTTGGCCTTATAGTCAGTCACTGTCTTTTGTAATTCTCTTTCAGCAATATATTGAATGCGTTTGTCGAGGGTTAGTCGGAGACTGTATGTTTGCGGATCTGAGGCAGCAGGCAGACCCTGTGTATAAATAATCTGACCCCGAGCGTCTTTGGCTCCAGGCTGGGTACCAGGTTCGCCACGCAAGAGCAGGTCCTGGGCGACCTCTAGCCCTTCCAAGCCTATGTGGTCTCGGCCGACAAACCCGAGGAGATGGCCTGCAAGCTCAACATTAGGATAGTAGCGGCGCTTCTCTTTGACGAAGTGAATGCCCTCGAGGCCAAGGGCCCGAACCGCATCGGCTTCTTTGGGGGAGAGATAATGTTTTAACCAGACAAAGGCGCGATGCTGGCGCAATTTTTTTCCAAGCCTAGTCGCCGGGATTTTAACGACCGCAGCAAGTTTCTTCGCACTGTCTTTGGGATCTTTTATAGCTCGCGGATTGGCGGTCAGGGATTCTAATTCAATGCTGACAGCCAGTTCTTGATCGTTGCGGTCGTAGATCTCTCCGCGCCGCGCCTCAAAATGAAAATCTCGGTGGATTTGTTTGTTGGCAACACTGGCCCAACCCTCCCACTGGAAAAACTGAATCTGAAAGCTTCGACCAATCAACAGCAGAAAGGCGAAGAGTAAACCAGTAGCTACGAGAAGAACGCGGAACCGTATCCAGCGAACCGCAAGGTTATTTTGGCGAGGTTGAACCGTCATCGGAGCACCACAATTTGCTCTTTGCTCGGGCGGATGAGCCCCAGTTTTTCGATGGCTATGCGCTCCACCCGTTCAGGAGCTTTAAGCCTGGCCAACTCCAGGTGTAGCTTCTTGCTGTCATTCAGAAGTTGAGTGTGTATCCGGTGAGCGCCTGACAGTTTATAGCCCAACTGCACCACCTGCACCCGGCACCAGACATAGCCAAAGCCGCTGAACAGAAGCCAGAGAAAAACAGCAATAATGGTGAATATATTTCGCTGCCTCCAGTTGCGCTTTACTGCCTTTTTACCTACGTGCTTTTTTTTCTTCTTACTCATACAGCTTTCGCTTTTTCAACCACCCGTAAGCGGCCACTTCTGGCTCTTGGATTCGCTTTTATCTCCTCCGCATCTGGTACTACAGGCTTTTTGTTGACCAACAGCACCAGGGGTGTTCCCTCACATTGGCAAATCGGCAACTGAGCCGGACAACGACACGATCTCGCCCAGTTGGAAAAAGTTTGCTTCACCACTCGATCCTCCAAGGAGTGGAAAGAGATAATAGCCAACCGACCCAGGGGCTGAAGCAAGTCCAGAGCTCCCTGGAGGAATATCCGCAGGTTATCCAGTTCCCGGTTCACCGCCATTCGAAGCGCCTGAAAAGTGCGAGTGGCCGGATGTCGCTTCCGAGACCTCTTTCTTGCAGGAATGGCTTTACGGACTACTTCAGCCAAACGTTCAGTGGTTTCGATTGGAGCTTCAGCTCGCACCCTAACAATGTTCCGGGCAATTCTCCGGTTCCAGCGCTCCTCTCCGAAGCTCCAGATGAGATCAGCCAATTCCTGCTCGCTCAAAGTGTTGACCAACTGGGCCGCGGTAGTCTCCTCTCTCGTGTCCATCCTCATATCCAAGGGGCCCGATTGGCTGAAGCTGAACCCCCGTTCGGCAGCATCCACCTGAAAAGAGGAGAGCCCAAGATCCAGAAGGATCCCGTCCACTTCCTGCACCTGCAGCCGAGCCAGGATTTGACCGATTCGGGCGAAGTTCTCCCTAACCAAGACGAGCCGCTCCTTGTAAGGTTGCAAGTTAGACTGCGCCTTCGCCAAAGCGGCTGCGTCCCAATCGATGCCGATTAAACGGCCGTCAGGTGCCGTTTTTTCAAGGATGGCCCGAGCGTGACCACCACCACCCACCGTGCCATCTACAAAGTATTTTCCGGCAGTGCAGCGCAGGTGCTCAATCACTTCATCAAGGAGAACCGGCCTGTGTTCCTGCTGCTGCACCGCGCTCACCGCCGGGTAAATGAAAGCCCAATTCTAACCCCTCATCAGATAGCGCGATGCGGGGATGGTTGACAGATTGAATCCCAAACCCCAGTGGGGTTTCTGATCGGCTCAAACCGATTGGACAGAGTTAGAGAAACGGAGACGCGGCGACGCGGCAAAAAACGGTCTGCTGCGCTGTTCATATTCCTGATCCGTGAAGCCCCTGTTGTCTTCACCCACCATAATCTTTTGTGTTAGGGTTAAAGTCACGCCGCGCCGCCGCGTCTCCGTTTCTCTTATATGTGGAGGGGTAGAACCCTATATTGCGATGCATTAAATGCCGAGTTCTGCTAGAGTTGTGGTAATCTCGGCAAAATCATCACGGGCTCTGCTAATTTCCTCATCCCACAGTGGCTTGCTCCAAACTTCGAAACTCTTGAGCATGCCTGCCAACACCACATCACGCTCTAAGGAGGCGTGCTCGCGCAAGGTCTGAGGGATCAAAATTCTTCCTTGCTTGTCGAAATTGCATTCAGTGGCGCCAGAAATGAAAAAGCGCTGAAACGCCTTGACATCCTGACGAACCAGGGAGAGTGCTCCTAGTTTTTGTTCAATAATTTCCCACTCTGATAAGGGATAAGCAATCAGGCAGCGGTCAAGGTTGGTGATTATACAGCGGTCTTCATAGAGGGTTGTAAGGACCTCGCGAAACCTTGTAGGAATGCGTATACGCCCCTTGGCATCCAGGGTATGTGTGGAACGACCCCTGAACATGTAGACTCCATGGTAGGAGAGAATTGGCACTTATGACCACTTTTACCCACTTATTGACACCTTTTATACAGTTAGCACCACAAAATGTCAATGTAAAAAACAAAATCAAAAAATTAGACCGGCTCATAGATCTCAGTGACGGACTAGACGAATATCAATATATAGTATAATTAGCTATTACACAACTGTATTATGTGGTTTTAAGGGGAATCGTGTCATAATTATTTCTCAATGCCTTTTTTGGTGGCGTGAAACCGCTGCGTTGTGTTCCGCCAAACTGGTTGAGAAATGATGGGTTCCGTCTTTTTTGGCCACAAAGTACAGATAGGACGTGGAGGTTGGGTTGAGCACTGCTTGGATAGATGCCGCTCCAGGATTGCAGATAGGACCGATGGGTAAACCTCGCCGGGTGTAGGTGTTATAGGGGGTGTCTTTCTGAAGGTGGGCTCTGGTGAGGTTACCGTCGAAGTTTTTTAATCCGTAAATTACCGTTGGGTCACTCTGAAGCCGGATCCGTTTTCTAAGGCGATTTAAGAACACCCCGGCAATCAGTGGTCGTTCCTCAGCTACCGCGGTTTCCTTTTCCACCACCGAAGCAAGAATGACCACTTGGTGGCGGGTAAAACCAAGTTTGCGAGCTTGCTCCTCCTGGACTGGGCCAAAGTGCTGGTTGAACATGGTCACGAAGGAGCGCAATACGGTCTCGACGGGTAGCCCCTTTGCAAACCGGTAGGTGTCAGGGAAGAGGTAGCCTTCCAGACTCGTGGCGGGTATACCAAGGCTATGGACAAAAGGGGGGTCGGTTGCAGCGGCGATGAAGCGCTCAGCGTTGACCAACTCACTGGCCTCGAGCAGCTCTGCCATCTGCTTGAGGGTGTAACCTTCGGGAAAGGTGATCTGGTGAAGTCGAACCTCACCGCGGGTAATCTTGTTGAGAAGTTCTCCCGGGCGAAGGCCGGTTGAGAGTTGATACTCGCCAGCCTTGATCTGACGGGCGGCACCCTTGAATTTAACCAGCCAGCGAAATTTTTCAGCGCTGCGCACCAGACCCTGTTCGTGCAACAACTCGCTCAAGGATGGGAGGGACATACCCACCGGGACCTCCACCACCACTTCCGTCGGTTCAGAACTGGCCGGAGTCCTGATAAAATGGAGCATGTCTCCAACCAGCCACGCCGAAGCGAGGACGAGAGCCAGGAGCAGAGCCCACAAGGGGCTCAAGCGTTTCTTCTTGGTTTTGGTGGAAGCTTTTTCTGTCATTAACCTCTTTCTGGGTCACAACCCTCAGGCAAATCCTAATATCGAAACCGGGGCCCCGCCCGTAGGGTGGGGAGTCCGCAGGACCAATATCGAAATCCGAAACAAATCCTAAGGAAAAGATGTGCGATATGCGATGTGAAATTTAACTCATTTTTTGGGTATTTAATATCCCACATCTCAGATCTCACATCTCACATCCATCTTAAATTTGTTTCGAATTTAGGATTCTGTTTCAGCCCACACTCTTCATGCTGCTAGTTGCCTGCTGTCAGCTGCCAGCTGACTCACCATCCTTCAACCACCTGTGGCAGGATCTCACCGGCCTTTCCTTGAAGAGCGAGGTCCAGTTTATGGGAGTAGGGAGTGGGTTCAAGATTGATCTCCACCACCCGCGCACCCTGTTCCTTAGCAACAATGGCCAGAGAGGCAGCCGGTTGCACCAGAGCTGAAGTGCCTATCACCAGCATGGTACCACACGAGCGAATTGCGGCGATGGCTTTATCCAAAATGGCTGGGTCAAGCTGTTCGCCAAACCACACCACGTGGGGACGGAGAAGCCCTCCGCACTCTTTACACGCGGGGAGTTCGGGCAGAGGAACTTCCTCATTGCGATGCACCACATGGCACCGAGTACAACGAACCATCCAGATGTTGCCGTGCAACTCGACAAGGTTTTTGCTGCCCGCCCGGCGATGCAGGTCATCAATATTTTGAGTAATAAGGGAGAACTGGGGAACCTTCTCTTCTAGGCGTATCAGGGCTTTGTGGGCAGGGTTTGGCTGCAGGGGAGCAAGCAGTTCACGACGCCAATTATAGAAGTTCCACACCAACTTGGGGTCACGGGCAAAGGCTTCGGGAGTAGCCAGATCAGTGGCCCTAAAACCCTTCCAGAGCCCGTCCTTGCCTCTAAAAGTGGGCACTCCGCTCTCGGCGGAGATGCCGGCACCGGTAAGTACAGCGACTCGCTCACTTTCAGCCAACCAGATGCCGGCTTGTTGCAGATCCGCTGCAATGGCGCCCATCAAATGGTTCCCTCAGTTAGGCGTTCGTTTAGAAGTTGGTAGATGTTCAGACCTGCGGTCTGAAAACCCTTGAGACCGTAAACCATATTTGCTTCTAGCACCAGATACCTGTCTTCGCAAATGCAAATATCAAGCCCCACTTCGTCAAACCTACAGAGGCGAGCGACCCGCTCAGCAAAGCAAAGGGCATCATTAGGGATATTCTCAAATGATATCCTGCCCCCGAGTGAGACATTGCTGCGAAATTCCCCAGTCCGGGCAATACGCCAGTAAACGTGCACCACGTTTGCCCCCACTAAGACGACGCGCAGGTCGCGGTCGATGGGAAGGTATTCCTGAATATAAGCCGGTGCGTATTTTTGCAGGTAGTCCTGAAGATCTTTGTGGTTGCGAATGAGGAAAACCCCTCTGCCCTTTGAAGAACCCCTGGGAATCTTGGCTATGAAAGGGAAAGAGAAATCCGCAAGCACCTGTGACGCACGGGGGGGATCCCTGTAGATCCGGGTGCGAGGGTGAGGAATATCAAGCAAAGTGAAGAGCTCGGTTTGTTTAATCTTGTCTCCCATGTAGCGATAGTAATTTGCCGGGAAAACCCTCTTGCCCAGCGCCAGAAAAATGTCTTCGTAGAGGGTACTTGGATAATAAATGGTGTCGGCGTTTCGCAGCAGGTTGAGCTCAATCTCACTGTAATCCTCAACGTTGGGGCGCAACCCCAGGGTGTGTACCAGAGGACTGTGTCGCAGTCTCTTTCCCAGGGCGATCCTTTTTCCCTTCATCAGATCCTCGTCCAAGGAAATCTCCTCCAGCAACAAATCCGAATATCAAAACCGGGGCCCCAGTTTCAAATGACCAAAACCGTAAAAGCTCGATATAAGTCCCCCAGTTTTTGTTTTGGACATTGAGACATTGGAATTTTGAATTTGTTTCGTGCTTCGTTCTTCGGATTTCGAATTTATCTCCCTATCTATAAATGTGAATTTTTGCTTTATTGAAAGCCAACGAATAGGATCTTAGCCTTTTAAGATTTGTTCCAAGGGCTGGTAAGGATAATCCAAGTCCCGTGCTACGGTCTCATGGGTAACATGGCTGCGATAAATGTTAATCCCTTTCGCAAGGGCAGGGTCAGCTGCCACAGCTGTCTTTAAACCCTGGTTGGCTATTTTGAGAGCATAGTTGATGGTAACGTTGGTCAGGGCGAAGGTGGCGGTTCTTGGCACAGCCCCGGGCATATTGGCCACACAATAGTGAATGACGTTATTAACTGTGAACACGGGCTGATCATGGGTGGTTGGTCGACACGTTTCGCTGCACCCTCCTTGGTCCACAGCAACATCCACAATTACTGTGCCAGGCTTCATTTGGGCAATCATTTCAGCGCTGACAAGGCTTGGGGCTCGTCCGCCCGGGACCAGAACCGCGCCGATAACCAGGTGAGATTCACGCACGGAACTCTCGATGGTATCGGAGTTAGAGATGAGTGTGGTGATAGCCGAGCCGAATATGTCATCAAGGGCCATCAGACGAGCCTGGTCGATATCAATAATAGTGACCTTGGCCCCCATTCCCACTGCTATCTTGGCTGCATTGATCCCGACCACACCACCTCCCAAAATAGTCACCCGTCCTCGGTGGACACCTGGGACGCCTCCCAGGAGGACGCCGCGACCACCCGCAGTTTTTTCCAGATAATGAGCCCCCACTTGGACCGCCATCCTACCGGCAATCTCGCTCATTGGTGTGAGCAGCGGCAAAAAACCGTCGGGTAACTGGATGGTCTCATAGGCAATGCCAATGATTTCCTTTTCCAGAAGGACCGCTGTCAGTTCAGGCGCAGGGGCCAGATGCAAATAGGTATATACTATCAGGCCCGGTCTCAGGAGATCATACTCCGGGGGTAAGGGCTCCTTTACTTTCATCACCAAATCTGCCTCTCCATAGACCTCAGCAGCTGAGGATACCAGGCAGGCACCGGCAGACTCAAACTCCTGATCACTGATACCCGCGCCTTCACCTGCTGTTTTTTCAATCAGCACCCGGTGGCCCGAGGCTGCTAAGAGCCGCACGCCAGCCGGAACGATTCCCACCCGGTATTCCTCAGTCTTTATCTCTTTAGGAACTCCGACGATCATTAGTGGCCTCCACAGAGTGAATTGATCCGTTGTTATTTTTGGGAGCGGCTATACCCGTCCGCCTCGGCTGAAGCCTCGCGATGCCGGGCGGGTGGCCGCGATCCGCTACCCTTCGAGTCGTCACTCTCAGTTGTCATTGGGTCACGTGGGCTGGCGCCCGTCATTGAGTCATCAGGTCGTTGCAAGAGGGGATCACCATTAAAAGCAAAGCTATGATCCAGTGATCAAATGGACCAAGCGACACAGTGACTTAATGACCGAATGACCTAATGACTAGCGATCCTTTTGTTTCAGAATGACCTTATTAGACATATGATCCGGGTAATAAGACAGTTTGGATTGGCGAAGTCCGTCTTCACCCAGATCCTGTTCGCGATTTATGTAGGTGAAGTCGCTCCAAACGTTTTGGCAAAATTCTTGATTTATCACTGCGTAGCTGCCGGAGAATTCAGGATCGGCCTTCTCAAGGTGAATCAAAGCCGTATCAGGATTGAGAGGTTCCCCCAAACTGAAGGCCACCACCTTGTCATCCACCACAATAGCAGCTCCCTGGCAATCCAGTTGGTGGTAGTGAAGCAAGGCTTCTCGGATGGCCTGTTCTTCATTGAGAAGTGCCGGATTTTCCACACAGCTTTTGAGCCGACACCACTGCTCTTCCAACTCAAGACAAGCCTCTATCCAGTCATCCTTGAGGGTTTGATAGCGGTAAGAATATTTTTTGCGAAATTGCTTGAGGTGATTGCGTTTGCGGTGGTACTTCCGACCGCTCAGATTAATGAGGGATTCGGTACGGTAGACATAATCGCTATTGGCTCGATCCTCCAAAACTTCAAGGGAGAGAGCGTTCGTGTAACGCTGGGCCAGAACCTCAGGAACCCGGTGGATTTCTGGCGTATCCGAATGGGTTGCCAGAAAATTCAATAATTGCTCAAGAGCCGAAGATAGATCATGCGGCCCAACTGGTGGCAAACCGAAGGGTGGGGATCCGGCAATGTGCCCGATGATCAAGAGCGTATCGTTGGCAAGGCACCACTGGAAGTTATAATGGTACCGCCACATGAAAAGGTTGGTGAAGGTTAGTTCGGAAGTGACCGGTGGACTCTGGTGAAACAAAGCAGTAATCTGGTCCCGGTCTTCTAAGCTCAACGGCTTAAAGTTAGGGTAATGTGCTGTGGCCTTCATGCAGTTCCGGGTCGTGTTCTCTGTTGAGAGATTAAGGAGCGAGGACTTTGAGGTGGCAATCTTCGATTCCTACATCCTTTAATTCCTCAATTCCTCAATCCCTGAACCTCTGCTGTTTCCATACTTGAAGTTAAAAAGTCCAGCTTCAGGGCGTGGCAGCAAACGATCGGTGGGCAATCGTGTTGATCGTTAGGAATGCTCCCACCGGGGCAAAAAGCTGGGCACTGTGACTATGTCATATCAAATGTGGAAGAGTCAACGAAATAACATTTTGCTTGACAAGGGTACCACTACATGCTCTATATATAGGTTTTAAAATCGGTATGAGATAATTCAATCAACAAACAGGGGGAAGAGTCCATGCTGAAAAGCCCTTGCTTAGCTTGTGAGATGGTCGGCCAGGATAAGAACAAGTGCTTGCAAAACTGTGATAAGCTCAAGGAGTACCAAGAGTTCATCCTCAAACAGGGGATCTACGCCAAGGTATAGATTTACTCTCGCAGTTGAAGAAAAAAAGGCGGCCACAGGGCCGCCTTTTTTTGTCTCGTCTATATGAGTCTGCCGATCCAATTTAAGATTGCAGATACTGGATGCCTTCCCCACATCTCATATCTCATATCCCAAGCACCAAAGCTAGCCCGGATATTTCATGAATCACTTGCTGCGACCACGGATATGGCCGTCCTTCCTGGCGTCCTCGGGTGTCGGACCCTACGACGTACTGTTCAAGTACGCCTCGGAACCAATCCCGCGGTACCGCGGGACGAGTTGCCAGGTGGCACGTCCATCTTTGTGGTCTCACGACACCAATTCATGAAATATCCGGGCTAGGGGTGTCAGGTGTCAAGAAAAACAAACAGAGAATCTTAGACCAGACCGCTGGAGCCTTTTTCGGTCCTGAAACCTGTCGAAGATCCCGTCTGAAGCGAAGCGGCAGCGGGGAACACTGAACACTGAAACCTCATTTATCTTTAATCCGAAATCATCAATCTCCATTACTCCAGAGATCGAATTCGCTTGCCCTTCCGAATAAAACTCCATAAAATTCTGAACGGCTTGTCTCGTCGAAGCTTTAGCGAAGACGGAAGGGCAGCGAGCGCGAAGAAACTGGGAACCCGCTTGTCGTAGATGCCGCTTGCGGTGCGGGACTGAGCGGAGCGCAGCGAGCGCGAAGAATTGACCTAATGACAATAAATGACGCCGCAGGCAGACTGACAGCGAAGCGTAGTGACGGCCACCTCCAGTGGCCAAATGACTTAATGACAAACAAACGACGATATGGGCCATGCCTTTTCGTCCAACTGCCCTTTGTGAGGACTGAAATTTGAGAGGAGGATTCGACCCAGATGAGCGGGAAGCGGCAGTTTACACCACTGGAGAAAAAAATCATCCATGAATTGCAGCAGGATCTACCTGTAGTCAGACGACCCTTTGCTGCCGTGGCGGAAAGAGTTGGGATCAGCGAGTCTGAGCTCTTGGAAAAAGTGCGCGAGTTTGTTGCCGACGATATTATCCGGCGTTTCGGAGCCACCCTACGGCACCAACGTTCTGGATTTGACGCCAATGCCATGGTGGTGTGGGAGGTGGAGGTTGAGAGGGCCGAGGAGGTGGGCAACATCTTGGCCTCGTTCCGTGAAGTCTCTCACTGTTACCAGCGACCTGCAATGGAGAATTGGCCCTACCGATTGTTTACCATGATTCACGGATCTTCCCCTGAGGTATGCCGCGAGATCGCTCAGAGGATGGCTGATGCAGTGGGTGTCGAAAAGTACGATCTTCTCTTTACCCAGGAGGAACTGAAGAAGACTACTATGGCCTATTTTGGTGAATCGGAAAATGAACCCGGCAATTAAGAGGTGTAACCAGTAAACACAAGTATAGTTAGGTCATCAGGCCTTACGGCTGAGATCTGTAGCCATTAGCCTTCGGCGTCATTCGGGCTGATCGCCCGTCATGAATAGTCATTTGTTGATGGCAGAAGACGATAATGCGAGGAGGATCGGGATGGTTCAAGCGAGCAGTGAGAAATTATATCGCAAGGCTGAAGAAATAATTCCTGGCGGGGTAAATAGCCCGGTGCGCTCCTGCCGGGCGGTGGGTACACATCCCTTGTTTATTACGAGTGGGAAGGGTTCGAAGATTTACGATGTGGACGGCAATGGTTATATCGATTACGTGGGCTCTTGGGGCCCCCTGATCTTGGGACATGCTCATCCAGAGGTGGTAGCGGCTGTGAAGGCAGCAGCGGAGCAGGGGACCAGCTTCGGCATCCCCACCACCCGGGAAGTTGAGCTGGCTCAGATGATTACCCAGCTTGTTCCCTCAATGGAAATGGTGCGCATGGTTAATTCCGGTACCGAAGCCACCATGAGTGCAATCCGGTTAGCCCGCGGCTACACGGGGAGAAACAAGATCATCAAGTTTGACGGCTGCTACCACGGCCATGCGGACACGCTCTTAATAAAAGCTGGTTCAGGTGCTGCTACCCTCGGTATTCCGGGCAGTGCCGGAGTTCCGCCAGATTTCGTCAAATACACGCTGTCCTTGAGGTTCAACGATCTGGAGCAGGTGGCAACAGTGATGCAGGAGCAGGGAGATGATGTGGCCGCCATCATCGTCGAGCCGGTTGCAGGTAACATGGGAGTCGTACCTCCCCAGCCGGGATTTCTCGAAGGACTTAGACACTGGTGCGATGAAACCGGGGCCTTGCTCATTTTCGACGAGGTAATGACCGGTTTCAGAGTGGCGCTGGGGGGAGCGCAGGCTCTCTACTCGGTGCGACCGGACCTCACCTGTCTTGGCAAAGTCATTGGTGGTGGATTGCCTGTGGGGGCCTATGGGGGTCATAGGGACGTTATGAGCAAAGTTGCTCCTCTGGGGGAGGTTTATCAAGCCGGGACCCTCTCAGGGAACCCACTGGCTATGAGCGCTGGACTGACAACTTTGAAGCTGCTAAGCGAGTCAGGTGTGTATGATCAACTCGAGGAGCGGTCCAGCTACCTATTTGCTGAGATGAGTCGGCTGGCAGCAAAGCACAATGTGACCTCAACTATGAATAGGGTCGGTTCCATGGGCTGTCTCTTTTTTACTGACCAGACCGTAGTGGATTTTGACATTGCCCAAACCACTGATACCCAGAAATTCGCCCAGATGTTTTGCGCGATGTTAGAGCGGGGTGTGTATCTGGCTCCTTCCCAATTCGAGGCTGCCTTTGTTAGTCTAGCCCACGATCAGGAAGATATAGACAAGACCCTGGCGGCGGCGGATGAGGTGTTGAAGGAGTTCTAGGGTATAGAGCATGGGGCATAGGGCATGGGGTGAGACAGCTGTTTTTGATTTTACTCCATGCTCCATGCACCACGCTCCATGCTTGCCTCACAGCGTATCCCCATGCCCAATGACCTTCCTGTTCGCGAACGAAATTCTTTTCACAAAAAAGCGTTGACTTTGCCAGGGGGCTGTGGTAGGACGTACGTGAAGTTTTACACGAACTCAAGTTCTGCATTGTGACAGTCTTTGTTCGTGGGCAGGGGCCGGGCCAGAAGGAGAGAGGTGGCCTTCATGAAAGAAGACACCAGAAAGGCTCTCAAGCTGGTCGGACTCGCCAGCACTCTGGGACTCACCATAGTCATCGCCACCTTCATCGGCCTGGCTCTGGGACTCTGGTTAGACAGGGTGTTTGATACCAGCCCGTGGCTTACCGTTATTTTTCTCATACTCGGTATTATTGCAGGATTTAATAATTTCTACCGCTTTATGTCAAAGCGGGCCAAGGAGTGAGGGTCATTTCTGGCCCGGCCACTATGTTGATAAAAGACGAGGCCCTTCTCAAAAGAATCGAACAATTTAACTGGGTCCTTCTGGCGCTTCTTGCAACTGGCAGTTTCGTTTTCTTTTCCCGTGAGTTCGCACTTGGGGTATTGGTCGGGGGAATACTGGCTATCGCCAATTTCTACCTGATGAAACGAAGCCTGCTAAGAGCCCTTGACCCGCAAAGGAAAGGGAAGACCCGGTTTGTATATTTGCTGAAGTACTACCTGCGCTTTGCGGCGCTGGGCCTTATGATCGCCTTGTTACTGATAAAGGGGTGGGTAAACCCCTTTGGCATGCTGTTAGGCTTATCGATAATTGTACTTGGCATTGCACTCGTAGGTGTTGAGCAGGCGCGAAAACTCTTTTTCAAGGGGGTAGTATAGGTCATGGAACACCCGATTATCTTTCTGAATCTTCTCTTTCAAAAACTGGGTCTGCCTATTGTCCACGAATTTGGCGAAGCACACACCTTTCTGGAAAAGATACTCCTACCCTACGTGACCTACACCTGGTTGATCATGATCGCTTTGGTGATCTTGGCCAAGCTTGCGGTCCGCCGCATTGAACTCGTTCCCCGGGGAGGCCAGAACGTCTTCGAGGTTGTGATTTCCGGCATTGAGGAGTTTATGGTGGGGGTTACCGGTGAAGAGGGTCGCTATCTGTTTCCCCTTATAGGCACCCTGGCCTTCTACATTTTGATTAGCAATTACATGGGAATGATCCCGGGTTTCTTCGGTCCCACAGCCAATGTTAATACCACGCTGGCCTGTGCCATCATCGTGGTGTTTTATACTCACGTGATCGGAGTGAAGACCCACGGGCCCGCGTACATAAAGCACTTCATGGGGCCAATCTGGTGGCTGTCGCCCCTTATCTTCGTTGTGGAAGTGATCGGTCACCTTGCCCGTGTTCTCAGCCTTTCCATCCGACTCTTCGGAAACATCTTCGGCGAAGAGCTGGTACTCGCCATCCTTATGTTCCTTGCGGGCATGTACCTGGCACCTTTGCCGGTGATGTTTTTGGGTCTATTTACCGGCGGCGTGCAAGCTTTTATCTTTTGCTTGCTCGCCATGATGTATTTTGCCGGTGCGCTTGAGCATGCTCACTAAATTACGTTGAGCCAATTGGTCGTCGTCAGGAGTGTGGCACAAGCAGAAACTTGGGAAGAAGGTCGTCGTTAGGAAGAAGGCCATAAAATAAATACAAACAAGGAGGTTTTTTTGCATGAAGAGGAAAACTCTAATTCTGACAGTGGTGTTCATTCTGGGATTCGCCGCGTTGGCTTTTGCGGCTGACGCAACTGAGATGGAGAAGGTCATAGGCTTGAAGTTCTTCCTGTACTCCGCCGTAGCAGCAGGCTTCTCCATTGCCATTTCATCTATTGGCTGTGGTTTGGCCCAGGGAATGTCCATCAAGAGTTCGGTGGAAGGTGTGGCCCGCAATCCTGAGGCTTCAGGAAAGATCACCGTGACTATGATGATTGGTCTGGCTATGATCGAGTCTCTTTGTATTTATACTTTGGTCATTTGCCTGATCCTCATTTATGCTAACCCGGTGTCCAAGCTCATTCAGGGTTTTGTAGGTCTCGTCGCCCACTAGCAATCAAGTTTCGTACAGACCATCGGGGGATTGGCCGCAGAGTTGGTCAATCCCCCGGTCGCCTCAAATTAAGCTCGGCGCAGCTGCCGATAGTACAACAGGATCGAGAGGTTATGAAGTTCGCCAAGATACCCATGGCCACCATCAACCGGCTGTCTATCTACCTGAGGAATCTCGACGAGTTGATGGTTAACGACGTTGAGGTGATTTCCTCAGAACGGTTGGCCAAACAATGCGGGGTTAATCCGGCACAAATCCGTAAAGATCTCGCTTACTTTGGTGAGTTCGGTGTAAGAGGAGTTGGCTATCGAGTCAAGGATCTCTACTCTCAAATTCAAGAGATACTTGGCCTCAATCGCCCGTGGAATATGGCACTTTTCGGAGTTGGCAACTTGGGTTCAGCTCTTATCCGACACGCCAACTTTCTCAAGCACGGGTACCGGTTTGTGGCAGCCTTTGATGTGGATGCTGAAAAAATCAACAAGAAGTTAACCGACGGCCTCGTCATCGAGCACGTAGACCGTTTTGAGGAAGTGGTCAAAGAAAGAAATGTGGAAATGGGCATTATCGCCGTGCCGCCAGCCAGCGCCCAGAGTGTAGCGAACCAGCTTATTCTTGCGGGAATCAACGGAATCTTGAACTTTTCGCCGGTTCAGATTCAGGTCCCTGACTGCTGTCGCGTGGAGAACGTGGACTTTTCCATCAAGCTAGACAATCTCGCTTACCATATTTCTTCGACAACCACCTAAGGGTCCTACTCACGCTCAGGTCGGTCATGTCTGCAGGTGGGACCGCTGTGGCCCAGAACGTCCACCTGCTGAGAACAATTGCCCTAGTTTCCTAAACACATTTTCCTGCCATTTTTCATCGGTGTGCCCTAACTCATCGTAACAGCACTCTCGAGAATCCCAGGCTTAGATACCCCCCCCCTCATATCTTCAAACCCACTAATTGATCCTTCTAAGCAAAATATACTTCATCCTGCCTAGAGAGTTTTACCCGAATATTTTGTGCCAAGATCCCAGATGTTGAGACTGTGAATTAAGGGATGTAATGTAAAGTTTTGCAGGTGTCGGATAACTTTACCCTGCAAATTCTTCCAGTTGACGGGCGCTTCTGCCAATCGAGTTGACATCAGACCGTCAATCTAGTTGACACCATCTAGCTCCCCTGGAATTAAGACTCTTAGTGGCATCATAATATAACTGTCAACTTAGTTGACTTTTTCTCAGTACTATGAGAGTGGTTACTTTTCAGTCCGACCGATATCATCCA
>JAJDNL010000298.1 GCA_022340745.1 Deltaproteobacteria bacterium | reverse complement strand
ATTCCGCAATCCGAAGTCCGAAACTGGGAACCCACCCGAAGGGTGGGACTCCGCAGGAGAAACTGGGAACCCACCCGAAGGGTGGGAGTCCGCAGGACAAATCCGAAATCGGGAAAATGCCAACTACTCTTTGTCCAGAATCACCACCTCTATCTTCCCAGCCAATTGGTCTCTGAAAAGCTCGGCGTCAGTCTGATCCCCAACAATGGCCCCATAGTGCATAGGAATGGCTACCTTGGGATTGATTGCTCGTGCCGCCTGGATCGCCTCATCGGCCGTCATTACATAGGTCCCTGATACGGGCAGTAAGGCGATATCGGTTTCAAGGTCATTCATCTCGGGAATGAAGTCGGTATCACCGGCATGATAGAGACGGACGCCGCCAATGCTAACTATGAATCCCAGCATCCCAGCATCTTTCGGGTGAAACTGTTTGTTGACATTATAAGCTGGAACCGCTTCAACCTCCACACCCTTTACAGAGAACCGGTCTCCAGCCTTCATGGTTTTGACATTTCCTTGCAGCTTTGTTGCTGAAGCGACATCAGCGACAATAACCGTGTCCTCTTTCTGGATCTTGGCCACGTCAGCCGGGGAGCAATGATCAAAGTGTTCGTGGGATATGAAAATAATGTCAGCAGGAGTGCCCGATTTTATCTCATACGGGTCAAAATAAATAACAGGATCTCCGTCCAACCTATAGCCGTCGTGACCAAGCCAGGCTAGACGCTGTATCAACTCATGAATCATTGTGCTCTCCTCTCTGACGCCGGCTGTCAGTGGTTTAGTCTTTGCTATGAGGCCCGGAAAACGCTGACTGACACTTACGTAAAAAAACATACAGAGCACCAGCACCACCGTCGCAGGGCTGTGCCGTGGCGAAAGCAAGCACCATCTGTTTCAGCTGGCCGCGTTTGAGCCAGCTTGACATCCGCTCCTTAAGGATAGGAATCTGATCTCGCGAATTGAGTCCTCGTCCGTGAATGATCAGCACGCATCGCAGCCCTTTGATCACACTGGAAAGTATGAAGCGCTCCAACGCCTCCCGTGCCTCTGCTGTGGTCATTCCATGGAGATCAAAATGGGCCTGGATAGAAAAATCACCGCGCCGCAGTTTGGGTAGCAAGTTAGGATCGGCTCCTACAAGCGCACCCTCTATGTACTCATCAGTATATTCAATGTCAAAACTGCCTTCACCGCTCACAAGGTCAACCAGTTGCGCATATGCCTCCAACTCTCCTTCCAGCAGCGGCCGTCTGCTTGGTTTGGACAGCGGTCCAGGGACTCGCGCGTTCACCCTGTTGGCTTGTAAGGGCTCCACCCCAGCCATCGCCTCTCGAAACAAACTGTCCTCTTCCTCGCCTCCATCGCCAGACTCCCGCTGGTCGGGTGGGCATGATTCTCGCTGCGACTCAGGAATTGCCTTCCCCTCTGAATTATCCGGTTGGCTCTCAGCCTGACCCTGTTTCAACATGTCACCAAGGCAGGAAAAGGGCGCATTGAAGCTATCACTCGGATCAGACTTCGGTGGTTGAGCACCCCGAGAAGTATTTCTCTTGCGTCTCTTTTTCATCGTGAGCTCGCACAAATATTGTTCTTTTATAGCATACGAGAATGTGTTATGAAAGCTTCCATGCAGTCCCCTAAACTGATCGCAAGTCAGCCTGAACTGGACAAATTTCTCGAAAATATCTGCGATGCGAAGATCTTGGCTGTAGATTCGGAATCAAACAGCTATTTTGCCTATAGACCGCGCGTCTGTCTCATTCAGATCTCGCGGAACCATGAAGACTTCATCCTTGATCCTCTGGCCTTGAAAGACATCTCTCCTCTCGGTCGCATTTTTGCCGACCCCTCGATTGAAAAGGTTCTCCACGCGGCCGAAAATGACCTGATCGGCTTTAAGAAGGACTTTCGGTTCCAGATGAAAAACGTCTTTGATACTTCGGTGGCGTGCCGCCTCTTGGGACGGAATAAATTGGGGCTTGCCAGAATCCTTGCAGAGGAGTTCGGAGTTAAGCTGGATAAGAAGTATCAGCGCTGCAACTGGGAAAAGCGACCTTTATCCCCTGAACAGCTTTACTATGCCCAACTGGACACCCACTTCCTCATAGATCTTAGGAATAGGCTTCATAGTGAACTGCTGAAGAAACATCTCTGGTCTCTAGCGCAAGAAGAATATGCACGGCTGGAGCACATTCAATTAAATCCCCCTAGGAAGTGGGATCCAAATGGTTACCTCAGGTTGAATGGGGCCCAAGAATTGCCGAAGCCTTCCTTGCGCGTTCTAAAGGACCTGTCCGCTTATCGAGAGCGCTTGGCCCGCAGTAGCAACAAAGCTCCATTTAGAGTTATGAACAATGAATTCATGGTCAGAGTGGCCCGCGAAATGCCGGGAAATCTGGCCTCTTTGCTTCAAGTTCGCGGCTTGCCTTCGCGCTTCAAAGGCAAGGGGGCTGAGAAACTTTTACGAGTTATCAAAAGAGCGAGGTCGTAAGTAGTAGCTATCATCCCTAGGTATAAAGACTTTTGTCCGGACAGACCGCAGGAGAACAATCGAGTTCTTGATCTGGAATGTGAGATGGGGGATTCCTAGCCACATTACCTCTGGGTGCACATGTCATCCATCCTTTGATTTTTAGCACTCTTGGTGGATTAAAGAATCAGGACCCAAAGGACCCGGCTTACGACAGGCCCCTGAGGGAGCTCCCATACTCTTTCCCCTTAGCGGCAGTCGGCTGGAGTGATGGAGTGGTGGAGTAATGGAGTAATTCAGGGACCAATTCAAATTAAATTCGGTATTTCGTTGTTGCCAACACTCCAATACTCCAATAGAGCTCGCACCTGGACTGACAAAGACATCGAACTCTGACCCGGACCCAAGGACCAGGTTTTTGATGTTAATTAAAAGTGGGAAAACAATTGTAAATCCGGACGCTTTCGGGTAATGTTGCCTGAGAACTCTCAAGAGGAAACTGAAAGGCTCGGATCGTGAAAAGTGAAAGCCATATTGATATCAAACCGGCGTTGCACCTCCCCAAAGACTTGAAGGATCATATACTTACAGATCAAAGACTCAGCCAGCACCAGAAGTTTGTACTCTTTACCCTTTACTACCTGGACTCCAAGGGCAAGTTAAATGAATACGGAACGTATGTTCCGCACTTTCTAAACTTGAAAGAAGAAGACTTCCAAAAAAATATCGACGACCTTGTCCGCCATAAATATCTTCGGCTTGACAACAACTCCCTATTTCTCAATATTCGCCCCCTGCGATATGGAACCGGCCTGTCCGCCTGACAGCATTCCCAGACAATTCATATCTCTCTCAGAGATCGCAGAGCACCTAGAGGACTCTAGCGAGCCCTGAGCATGTCGAAGGGGGCGCGGACGAGAGATAGGTGAGAAATTAAGGGTTATGGCTTCTTGACAAGGCACCACCATTCACCTATAAACCAATAATCCTACATATTAACTAGGAAAGGAAACGTATGAGCGAGTGCTTTCGACTGCAGGACGTTTTTAAGTCTTATACATACGATCAGGATAAAGTGCGTTCTCCTGAAGAAACGGTAGCTCATGTGCGCGAGCGGTTCGCCGCCGTGGATTTGGACATATTGGACAAGACCATGCGCATTGACTCCGGCCGTTTGGACATCCCTGTTTACATAAGCCTCTGCGGCACAGATGCTGTGCCGCTCACCTCCACCAAGAAGCAGATGGGAAAAGGAGGTACGGTGATTCAGGCAGAGGCCAGCGCCCTGATGGAACTTGCCGAGCGTTTCAGCTTCTTTTCCTATATCAAGAACTCTCGCTTTCCCATGGCCACCTACTCGGAGTTGGACGGTAATACCTTACCCATGGAGATGTTGTGGCAGTCGCTTAATGACAACGAGACTGACTTGGAGCTGGGCACCGCTGCCCTGAGAGAGTTACCCTTTCGCTGGACCAAAGGGTGCAACCTTACCAGGGATTCTGAAGTGCTGATTCCAATCGACTGGTTTTACACCATCCATGAATACAATGGCCCTGCCGCTGGCAACGCACTCGAAGAAGCCATCCTGCAGAGTTTGTGCGAAGTGGTAGAACGTCACGTCTCCTCGGTCATCAGCCATGATCGAATGGTCACCCCGAGCATCGATCCCGCAAGTGTCCAAGATCCAGCAGCGCGGGAACTGCTTGACAAGTTTGCCGCACAATCTCTTGAAGTTTTCATCAAAGACTTTTCTTTGGACACTGGAATTCCCACAGTAGGCACTCTAGCCTGGGATCCCAGCACTTTTCCTGAGAGAAGTGAAATCGTTTTCACTGCCGGCACCACCACTAATCCCGAAAAATCTCTCGTCCGTGCTCTCACTGAGATCGCTCAGCTAGCGGGAGATTTTCAGAACCGCACCAGTTATCGGCCGACACTCCCCAAGTATAAGAACTTGGAGGACGCCAACTACATAACCTCTGCAGCTCCTGTGGTGTCCATAAAAAGTCTCCCAGATCTCACCCACGACAACTTCAAGACCGAAATAGAGCGTTGTGTTTCCGCCCTTTCTCATCTCGGCCTAGAGGTGCTGGTCGTCGATGTAACCCACCCACAGCTGGGGATCCCTTCTGTTTATACCATAATACCAGGGGCTCATTTCCGAGATCGTACCAGGGATTCCAGTGTGATTTTCCACGCTGCCAAGATACAGAGCCAGACCGTGGAGGGGCCACAGGCAGTGGCGAACATCCAGAAATTGATTGAATCATTTCCCAACCGTTACGATCTTCACTTTTTCATGGGATTAGCCTTGGAATATCAGGAAGAACCAAAGGAAGCGCTGCAAGAGTTTGAAACAGCCTTGGATTTGAATCCCGGCCCTCTGGATATTGCCAGCGTCCATACACATATAGGCGTATGCCTGAAGGATATGGAGGACTACAAGGGCGCCATCAAGGCTCTAGAACTTGCTAGGGAGTTTGATCCCGCTCTTAAGGAGATCTATAATCTGCTGGGGTTCTGTTATTTCAAACTGAAAGAGCATCAACGCTCCATTGAGCAATTCGAAAGAGCCCTGGAACTCGATCCCGGCTCCGCCATCGACTACGCCAATATCGGCTCAAATCTTCGAGAGATGGGCCACCGAAAAGAAGCCATTCGCCTTTACCGGATTGCCCTCGAAATGGATCCCACCATTGAGTTTGCCCGGGAAAGCCTGGCACGCCTGGAAGGAGAGTTAGAGGCAGGCAGTAAAAGATAGTCAGTCAACTGTATGGAAGCCTTCCTCGGTCATTCGGCTTCGTTGTCATTAGGGCTGCGCCCGTCATTTCTTCGCGCTCGCTTCGCGCCGCTCAGTCCCGCAAGCGGGTCCCTAGTTTCGCCTTACGGCTGTCATTGAGTCATTAAGTCCCGAGAATAAATGACCATTAATGACAGCGTAGCGTAGTGACCTAATGACCTAGTGACACGCTGCGCGAAGCGCAGTGTTCTATGCGCCTTTCGCAAAAAAGATCGCCCAGATATCCAAGCCGATCATGGTCACAACCGCTGCTCCCTTGAAAACCATAGCAAACACCCGACCCAGAAAAGCCCCCCACCCCACCCGCATAGCTTCATCCATCCTTCTCTGTTCCAAATAAGTCATCGAGAATGCCCCCACGAAAGCACCGAAAAAAGCTCCCACTATGCTACCAAAACCAAAAAGCATCGGTGTCAACGCAACCGCCCCTAATATCCCGCCGATCATCGTCCCCACCATTGCTTTTTTTGTCCCACCATAGCGTCGGGCTCCCCACAGGCCTGCGGTAAGATCCAACAGTTCAGCAACTACTGCAAGTGCTATGAGGCCCAACAGTAAATGTAAGGTAATGATGGCAAAATCTGTGAGCCAACCATAAAAGGCGGATGCAACCAGTATGAACCAGGTTCCCGGCAAACCAAGTACCACTGCAATCAGGCCAGTGGGCATTGCCAGGATCAGTATCGTCAGAGCCACAACCTTAAGTATTTCCGAGTTCATTTGTATTGTTTCA
>JAJDNL010000293.1 GCA_022340745.1 Deltaproteobacteria bacterium | reverse complement strand
CAGAAATTTCATCAGCAAAACCCCAGTGGAAAGCGGTGAGCTCAATGGACTAACTCTGTTTCCAGAGAAGAACCTCGACAAAGCAAGCATCTCCCTTATACCCTCAGACGCTTTCGGCTTCGACCAGTTCGATTCAATTTTCACTGCCCTGTATGAACGAGAAGGTCTAGAGCTAACCGCATTCCTGTCCCAGCGTAAAAGTCCAGCTGAAGCAGCCGGCCTAGTGGAATCCTACACCTCGTTCTTACGAGAATTTGGTGGCACCGAGCTGAAGACGACCTTGAACATCCCCGGAGCAAAGCTGGTGGAAATAATGGACACCTTTGAATTGATCTTCAGCCGGGGCAGCATCCTTGCCGGCGTCCACGGCGCCGAAGACAGAAAAGCGGCGGAGGAGCTAGCCCTGATGTTGAACCAAAGTCTGGAGGAAAAAGGCCAGTGAATCAACCATCGCAGCAGCCTGTAACAAGTCGAAGGGATTTTCTTCTTCGATTGCTCAAGGGAGGTATTTCTATAGGTGCCGCATGTTCCTTGAGCTATTGGCTCTATGACTCCACCGGTCCGGGAATAGCCAGGAGTGAGAACGAACTGGTAACACTTCCCGATTTTTCCATGTCTAGCCCCAAGGGCAAGATGAGCATCGTTACAGGTTTGGACCGGGTAAAGACAATCAACCGCGGACTCGAAGCATTGGGGGGAATCGAAGCTTTCGTCAAGCAAGGCGACAGGGTGCTGCTGAAAGTCAACGCTGCTTTCGCAACCCCTCCGATCCTTTCTGCAACCACCAACCCGCAACTGTTGGCCGAAGTTACTCGACTGTGCTACAAAGCCGGGGCCTCCACGGTAGTGGTCACCGACAATCCTATAAACGACCCGAGCAGTTGCTTTTCCTTGAGCGGCATCAAAGCGGCTGCCCAATCAGCGGGGGCCAATGTCCTCTTGCCGAGAGATAGATTTTTCCGGCCCACCACGGTTTCTGCCGGCGTATTGATTCAAAACTGGCCGATCCTCTGGGAGCCATTCCAAGGGACTAACAAGGTAATAGGTATCGCTCCGGTGAAGGATCACCACCGCAGTGGCGCTTCCATGAGCATGAAAAACTGGTACGGACTTCTTGGCGGTCGCCGCAACATCTTCCATCAAGATATCAATACCATCATTACAGAATTGGCCATGATGGTAAAACCAACCCTTGTCATCCTCGACGGCACCACCGCCATGATGACCAACGGTCCTACTGGAGGATCACTGTCGGACTTAAAACAGACAAATACAATGATCGTGAGTACTGATCAGGTTGCGGCTGACGCCTTTGGAGCTGCCCTGCTGGGAAAGACCGTAGCAGAACTTCCCTACATCGCCAAAGCAGAAGCGGCGGGACTGGGAACAGCAGATTACGAAGCCCTCAGTCCGATACGGCTTAATAGCGCATAGCGCAAAGAGCATGGCGCATAACGTTGGCACTAGTGCCAGCAATGTTCAAAGGAACTGCACCTTACGCTTGCCCATGTAATGACTGGTCATACAGAATTACGACAGGTTAACAACACTAAGGAATTACGCTCTGCGCTTTGCGCTTGGCGCTTTGCGAATGAGGCTTCATGCGAATCGTAGCAGTCAGACGCATATCTCAAGTCTTCTTCTTCCTGCTGTTTATCTGGTTTTGCGTTGTCACCACCATCGGGGTGGAATGGTGGCAGTTGCGGGGCTGGCCAGTCAACTGGTTCCTCCAGCTTGACCCCCTGGTCGCAGTGGCCACCATGCTGAGCACCCAGTCGCTCTACCGGGGTCTTTTGTGGGCTCTGGTGACCGTTGTGCTGACCATAATTTTGGGAAGATTCTTCTGCAGCTGGGTATGTCCCTTTGGCACCCTGCACCATCTCATCGGTTACCTTGCCAAACGAGGAAAGAAGGTTTCTGCGAAGATCGCGCTCAACAGATATCACCCGGGCCAGTCGATCAAGTATTACCTGCTTATAGTCCTACTCACCGCCGCTTCCGGTTCCCTGCTCGCTGATTTACTCTCCACAGTGCAGGAACGTCCCATACTCTTCTCTCTTGTGATCATCGGCTGCCTGGCAGGAGTGGCCCTGCTTTCTCTGCTCAAAGTATTGCCAAATCCCAAACATGCATTCACCCTCTTGATTGTCTTCATCGGCTCCTGGCTGATCCTGGGTTTGCTCTTTCCTTCGGGGAAAATAATAGCAGCTTCCCTACAAACGGGTCTGCTGGATCCCATCCCCTTGGTTCATCGCTCGATCAATCTGACACTCTTACCTCTGGCAGAGCCAATTTCAGTAGGTCAGCGCTACTACCAGGGTTCTCTTCTCATTGGTGCGGTTTTTTTGACGGCCGTGCTTTTGAATCTTACTGTGCCCCGTTTCTATTGCCGCTTTGTTTGTCCCCTTGGTGCTCTTTTCGGTGTACTGTCTACTTTCTCGCTCTGGAGAATCGGTACCAGAGAGAGCACTGATGAATGCAGTCGCTGTCATCTCTGCAACGTTGACTGTGAGGGGGCCTGCCAGCCGGGGGAGAAGATTCGCCTCAGCGAATGTGTCCTGTGCATGAACTGCCTTTACAGTTGTCCGCACAACCTTGTGGGTTACCGCACAACTGCTTCTGAAGCCGGCGAGGTTGCTTTGCCCGATCTCTCCCGAAGGGGATTTCTCGCTTCCTTTATCTCGGGCGCTGTGGCTATTCCTATAGTTCGGTTGGGAGGCTTGCTGGGGCCCAACTGGCAAGCTTCGGTTATTCGCCCCCCTGGCGCTCTGGCAGAACCTGATTTTCTCAGTCGTTGTCTCAAATGCGGTCAGTGCATGCGAATCTGCCCCACCAACATAATTCACCCCGCCGGCCTGGAAGGTGGATTAGAGGGCTTGTGGAGTCCGGTCCTGAACTTCCGCATCGGCACCAGTGGTTGCCAGCTCAATTGCGTCGCCTGCTCCCATATTTGCCCCACCGCCGCAATTCGGCCAATCAGTCTGGACCAGAAACTCGGAAAAGGTCAATTTGCCCAGGCCGGTCCAATCAAATTGGGTACTGCCTTTGTGGACCGGGGGCGCTGTCTACCCTGGGCCATGGATAAACCATGCATAGTCTGCCAGGAAAACTGTCCGGTCAGTCCCAAGGCCATTTTCACCAGGGAGTACTTCAGTACGGTTCGAAACGGTTCATTTCGTCTTCTCCATGTTGATCAACAAACTCTGGAACTCGAGAGAGATGATTTGCCGCCGAATCAGTTGGCTACGGGTGATTACTATGCTTCAACTACCCACCAGGGTAAGGAGCAGCGTTGGCGCATAGCGAGTAACACCAGCAACACGGTGACCCTCTCAGCAGGGGAGTCTTCGGGCACCGCACTGGAGCCTGGGAAAGGAATCGCCATACAGGTAAGACTCCAGCGCCCCTATGTGGATCCGAACCTGTGCATAGGCTGTGGCATTTGCGAGCATGAATGCCCCGTCAGTGGCAAGCGAGCTATCCGGGTTACTGCAGAGAATGAATCCAGAAGCCCGAAACGATCCCTGATCTTGTAGGGCAATGCGCAAATGCTGAGTGGGGCAGTATTCCGTTCAGGTCCAATGTGGTGCTCTAGGGCTTGTACCACAGAGGCACAGAGGCCACAGAGGTAGATTGTTTCTTTCCCTGGCCGGGAGACGACGGCCAGGGAAAGGAAGCCTCCGGCTTCGCCGGGACAAAAGCAGAACAGAAGTAGTAAGATGGATCTTCGTATTAACGTCAATATCCCCATCCTAGAATAGGGGATAAGGCGGTTGTTGAACTAATCTGGTTATGGGTTGTCAGGACGTGACTTCCGGAAATGCCCACAAGGCTGAGTTCTTTTGCCCGATCGCCGTCTCCCGATCGGGCAAAAAATAAATTAACTCAGTGCCTCTGTGGTTAACAAAAGTCACGAGAACTTACTTCAGACGCCTGATCAAGCTAGGCGTGATGGAGAAAAAGGGCATGTCGAAGAAAAAAACTGACTTCACCCGGCGGGATTTTCTTAAAACAGCGGGGGTGGCGACCGTAGGATCTCTTTTGGGCGCGACTGAAACAATGGGCAAGATCAGCGACAACTCCTCCACAGAGATCGCGGTGGTCCCCACCAGGTCTTTCGGCAAAACGGGAGTACGAGTCTCAGCCCTCGCCCTGGGCGGCATGTTTGATATTCCTTCCAATCAGCTTTTGCTCAACCAGGCCCTAAAATGGGGAGTCACTTATTGGGATACCGCTGATTGCTATGAGGGCGGTGGGAGTGAGAGAGGTATCGGTAAATTCTTTGCAAAATACCCGGAAAGCCGCGACAAGATTTTTCTGGTTACAAAGTCGGACGCCAGGGACCCAGGGGGTATGACTCGATTGTTGAAGCGTTCTCTT
>JAJDNL010000290.1 GCA_022340745.1 Deltaproteobacteria bacterium | reverse complement strand
GCCTGGATATTTCATGAATCACTTGCTGCGGCCACGGATCTGGCCGTCCTTCCTGGCGTCCTCGGGTGTCGGTACCTGCGACGTACCGTTTAGGTACGCCTCGGAACCAATCCCGCGGTCCCGCGGGACGAGTTGCCAGGTGGCACGCCCATCTTCATGGTCTCACGACAGCAATTCATGAAATATCCAGGCTAGCAACAGACCACTGCATCAGTCAATCGGGTCAGCAAGCAGATGCGGCTTCCTGACCCTGCTGACATATTCTAATCTTTGTGGTTTTCGAACCGAGAGTCAAGCCGATCTCTAAATCGTTTCATTCTTTTGGCCTTGCGTTCCTCCAATAATTGCAGTTGTTCAGGAGTAAGCGCCGCCTTCAGCTCAGCCTTCATTTTTGCTCCCATCACCAACAAGTCTTCCTTGATTGGTGCCGCCTGCCGATAAGCGTTTCTGAGGTCTTTTTCGTTGAGTTCTCCAGCTTTTAGTATTGTCCGAATATTGTGTCGTGCCTCCCGAAGACTATTCCTGGCGACTTCCATATCTTTTTCATATTTATCAATAATACTTAATAGTTGAGACTTTTGAGAATCTGAAAGATTGAGTTCGATCAGTGTTTTCAAGCCAAGAATTCTGGATCCCATGGGGCCCGTAAATCTGGAATGTTTTCCAGAGTGCATGGCGTTTACTGCATATGCACCTGCCAAAACTATGCTCAGAGCCAGTACTGCGATCAAAACTTTTGATTTCATCGTATCCTCCCTTGCGATGTTCTTGATAGGCCCATCTGATGTATCGTTCCCTTACTTGTTATCGTCGGAGGCCGGAAAAGAAAGGTTACGAGAATTTCATTCCTCCCTATTATATCGAGAGCTCTCGGCCCGAAATGGGGTATAATCCTGCTGCTGTTGAAAAACTTGGTTCAAATTTCCACTTGCCGCCTTCAATGAAAGTGAGTTTTATTTATGACGATCAAGGCAAAGACTTTCATCGCTTTGTTACTCTTGTGCCTGGTGGATGCGGTGATCCCCTTTCCTATTATAGGGGCAATCCTCATTTACGTTTTGCTTCAGAGGCCGCCATGGTTCAAAAATGTTGCGGCGGAGATTTATGGCGAAATAGAGTAGCCCGGGCTCGGCAAATGGAGGAACGAATGGAATACGATTTTCTAGTGGAGACTTATGATACCGAACGGATTAAAACTCTGAGCGTCTGGAGCATGTTTACGGATGACGATCTTCTCATCCGTCCTCGGCCATTGGACAAGAGGGATAGGAATCCTCTCGAGCACATGGTGCATCAGTGTATGAGTGAAGACAAATGGTTTTGCACTATGTTTGGCATTGATGTTGGCGCACCTCCTTTGCCGGAGAAGGAAACTCGTCTTGAATTTATCAAACGATATGCTGAAGATTCCAGCAAACGACTTGAGGTTTTAAAAGAAAAGGACAGATCCTGGTGGGAACAAGAGGTTTCTTTTTTTGAAGCCAAGCGGGTGAAGAACTGGGTTATGGTGAGAAGGATAGCACATACAGCGCAGCACCGGGGAGAACAGACGGCTTTGCTGAGAATGCTGGGAAGAGAAGTCCACAGTATTTACGGACCATCTGCTGATACTGGTGGCTTACCCCAAAATGATCCCTTGACTATATATGCCTACCCGGACATAAAGTCTCTTATTGAAGGCGAATCAAAAGGTGGTTTAAAAGCGCCTTTACCCGGACCCGGGGAAAAACCTAGTACAGAGCGGCCTGATTGAGGTTGAACATGCAAAGAATCTTTGAAGTGATGGAGTAATGGAGTCTATGAAATTCCAAACTCCACGAATCAAATCTCAGGGTTTCAGGTGTCAGGTGTCAGGTGTCGGGGAAGAAAAACAAAAACACTGAAACCTCCACAAAAGCTCGCGATCTTTACCACAATCCCGCCACCGGTGGGACTGACTGGGCCCTGAGGATCAGGCTTTTCACTATAAACCTATAGACCGAAATGGGGTAGTGTGTGATGGAAGAGATCAAGCGTATAGCTTTGGTGGCTCACGATAACAGGAAAAAAGATTTAATCGAGTGGGCTGAGTGGAACCATGAGGTATTGATACATCACGAATTGATATCTACAGGAACAACAGGCAAGTTGGTTGAAGAGGCCATTAATGAAAGGCTGAATGATGAGGAGGCCCAGCATTTTGAAATAACCAAACTCAAATCGGGCCCGCTCGGTGGAGACCAGCAGTTGGGTGCCATGATAGCAGAGGGAGGTATCGACTTGCTAATATTCCTCTGGGATCCCATGCAACCACAACCTCATGATGTTGATGTGAAAGCGCTCCTGAGGATATCTGTTTTATACAACATCCCCACTGCGTGTAATCGTTCTACTGCGGACTTTATGATTTCATCACCTCTTTTGAATGCCGAGTATGAACCAGAACTGAAAGATTATTCCGATTATATAGGGCGGACCGTAGTTTATGAGAGGGAATAGACAAGCCAAACGAAGTGGAAGCGGGCTAAGCAAATATGGCGATAAGAGATCTGAGATAAAACCTCGTTTTCGATTATTTCACTGACCGCCAACACGCATGAGGAGAATGATGCACAACTCCACCTTCACTGTCCCCGCCGAGAAGCGTTACTTCGAAGATTACATCGCCGGCTCCATACACGAATACGGATCTATTGCGGTGGAGCAGGAAGAGATTATCTCTTTTGCCAAACGCTTCGACCCACAAGTGTTCCACACCGATCCGGGAGTTGCGAAGAAAACCATCTTCGAGGGCTTGATCGCCAGCGGCTGGCACACCTGCGGTCTGATGATGCGACTTTTCGCCGACCACTTTCTGCCGAAGACAGCGAGCCTGGGCTCGCCCGGCATCGATGAATTGCGCTGGAACAAACCTGTGCGGCCCGGCGACGAACTGTCCATCCGCGTGACCGTCCTGGAAACCAAGCGCTCACGCTCCAAGCCGGATCGCGGCATCGTCCACTCTTTGATCGAAGTGATGAACCAGGACCGCGATGTGGTGATGAGCATGAAGGCTGTGAACCTCTTTCTGTGCCGACAGAGTTCTTAGAGATGTTTTTTAAGCTATTCCTCGCCTTTACCCTTATTCCTTTTATAGAAATCTACCTGCTCATCAAAATCGGCGGGCAGATTGGTGCCTTCAACACTGTTCTCATCGTAATTTTGACCGGACTTCTCGGGGCTTCCCTGGCCAGGCTCGAGGGCATCAAAACCATGACCAAAGTCAGGGATAGCCTGAATCGTGGAGACCTCCCTGCAGAAGAAATGTTGGATGCCATGCTGATTTTCGTGGCAGGCGTTGTCTTGTTGACACCTGGTTTCATTACCGATCTGACAGGGCTTGCCCTTCTGGTGCCAAAATTGAGATATCGGTTCAAACGCTGGTTGCGCAGAAAATTTGATGAATGGCTCGACAAAACCAACGGCAGAGGCGGAATGTCAATAAGATTCTAGCTCGGATGGGAGGGAAGCTGTAATGGAAGAAACAAGATCTCGAATCAGCAAAGATATTATTCGGTCTTTTCGAAAGCATCTGAACGAGGACGTGATGTTTATGTGCCTATACATGGGTAAAGCTGATGGCGGAATTGTAACGAATGAGCGCCCTTTCAGCGGCAAGGAAACCATAGACTTGTTAAGCGCCGTTATCGAGGGGGCTGAAGACTTTATGGTGCCAGCGATAATGTATTCTTTGTTCAATGTGTATGGCCCAATCAAAGTATTCGATATTGTTAAGGACTATTCAAAAGGATTTGACATGAAAGGTCCTTTTAAAGTTGATCCCGGGGCAGGCAGCACTGTGCCTCCAGTGCCTGATAACTAATGCAACTATTAAATGAAAACCGACCATTTGCTCTGCGCCGTGTCGTAGCGCCCTCAGGAAGCCTGATTGAAGATTTACCACAGAGGCACAGAGTACACAGAGGATGTTGTTTTTTCCCTGGCCGGGAGACGACGGCCAGGGAAAAGAGCCTCCGTCTGCGGCGGAAGCTCTTTAGCTTGGATCCAACCATTGACATGAAACCACGCGGGTACTAGATCGTGCCCGCAGGGCTGCGATCTCTTGCCCGATCGCCGTCTCCCGATCGGGCAAGAACATAGTTCCCTCCGTGCTCTCAGTGTCTCTGTGGTTAACAAATTGGAGTGCATATTGAAATCTAGAATTAACAGCAT
Organism: Deltaproteobacteria bacterium; assembly: GCA_022340745.1. Classification (GTDB taxonomy): domain Bacteria; phylum Desulfobacterota; class Syntrophobacteria; order BM002; family BM002; genus BM002. Next base: position 97 of record JAJDNL010000290.1, on the reverse strand, counting down.
GCGGAGCTAAAGGCATAGGCGTAAATGAAAAATCACGTTGATAAATCCATCTGCCTGATTTGCGGGAAACCGAATGACTGCTTGCTCGCCAAGGAGA
>JAJDNL010000259.1 GCA_022340745.1 Deltaproteobacteria bacterium | reverse complement strand
CAACTTAAAGTCGGTTTGGAGGAATGGAGATGTGGGATGGCATGGAGCATGGAGCATGGAGCATGGGGAAAAACGAGAAAATCAGGAAAGGATTTAAAAAAGAGCCGCTGACACCTGAAACCTGAAACCTTGGGACTTTGTGCTTGGCTTCTGGGATAAACTTTTGTTGTGGATTGCGCCTACTGGCTACCGGCTACTGACTACTGGCTACTAGCTACTAATTATGAATCTCCCTCCTCAGTTCCGAAACCCGTTACGGTGACTTCATCTGGTCCGGCGGGATCTTCAACATCCAGTAAGTGCGCCGCCTCTCTTAGAATGCGCAGTGATTCCATGGCCACTTCCTCATCAATCTTGTGGATGCCGAATCCAGCATGCACGATGACATAATCTCCCACCTGGGCGTCCTCCAGCAGGATGAGGCTCACCTTCTTCTGTACTCCAGCCATGTCCACCGTACCCATACCATCTTCGATATTCACAATTTTCGCTGGTATCGCCAGGCACATGAATTATTCTCCTGAGATCTATTGCCAGATTTCAAGGGCTGCCGACCTAATCAGTCATCTCGGGGGCAACCCCTACGGATCCAATTCCCAAAAGCATTTTGCAGGACCGTCATTCCCGCGGAGGCGGGAATCTAGATTCCGGATATCCGCCTCCGGCGGATTCCGGAATGACAGGTCGGGGAGGGGAAGTGCTTTTTATTGATATCAGATTCTTCTCACAAATTCCGATTCAACACAACTTTCCCCTTCTTTGCGAAGGCAGTAGCTTCCTCCCAAGCTGGTAAGTTCCTCGAGCGCCGCTTGCACCAGGTCGTCTATTCTGGCACGCACGGTTGGGGTCATATCGATCCCGAGGGTGGTGATATCTTCAGGTTCAACTCCCAATATTACCGTTTCCGGGACCTTGTCCAGAGCCTGACAGCATGTCAAGGCCTCGAGCAAGTCCACCTGGTGCAGGGAGTTCTTGGCCAGGATCCGTTTGGGGATCTCCTCCCCTGCCAGCCGGTGCAGGGTGCCGGGCTCACCTCCGTTTCGGATCGCGTCCACCACAATGAGGTGATCAGCCTCAGCAACCACTCCCAAAAGGCTCATGCCCAGCGTGCCGCCGTCCACCACTTTGACGTTTTCCGGGAACTCGTAGCGGTCTTGCAAGGCTTCCGCCACCCGTATCCCTACTCCTTCGTCAGTGAACAGGAGGTTTCCCACCCCGAGGATCATTATTTGTTTCTCTTCCATTTCTTATCAATCGCGGCTAGAAAGCCGCTCCCACAGTTTCGGATTTAGGTGTCAGGTGTCAGGTGTCAGGAAATAAATGCGAAAATACTGAGACAGAACACTGATACCTCGATCATATGACATGGGTTGCAATTTTATCATGTAAGCAGCTATAGATAAAGAAAAAGTACGACCGGTCCTACCGATGTCTGCTTCCGTCATTCCGGAATCCGACGGAGGCGGATGTCCGGAATCCAGAAATGGGAAGATATAACTGGATACCGGAACTCGACTTCGTCTCGTCCGGTATGACGATTGTGTAGTAGCTGAAATAGTCACTCTGATAACAATTGGCCGGTACGGTGACCGGCCCTCGTCCCCCTCACCCTAACCCTCTCCCCCCAGGGGAGAGGGGATTAATGGCTCCTTGCTCTATGCCCTATGCTCTATGCCAACTCCGAATCCGTGATGGACACGGTACGATACTCCCCAGAGTCCATGGCTTTCAGGAGCTCCAGAGTGGCCCTGCCAAAAAAATCGGTATCTGTCTCATCGTCCTCAATTGCCAATTCAACCAGGCTGAGGAAGACTTTCACCTGATTCGCCGCGGCCTCTTCGCTCACCTCTCCAAAAGAGTCCAACAACCGCTCGCATATCTGCTGAGCCTCGGCAGCAGCGGTGTGGGGAAGAACAAGGCCAAACATGTGGATGTCAACTCTACCAAAAGTATCGCTCTTGCGGGTTCGCGGTGCAAGAACGCCTGCCAGATAGTTGATCATCTGATCTCTATCATCATAGCCCAACTCCGGATTGGCCGACTCCAGGTCCATCCGCATGAGACTGAGAGAAAGATTTTCTTCGTACCGTTTCGCTCGGTGAACTTCGCGCTCGAGGATCTCCACAAAGCCTCTCTTATTAACCAGGCCGGTGAGATAGTCAATCCGGTTTATCTCAGTCAGACGGTCGGTGGATCTCTCCAGACGGTCGGAAAGCATGATTATTAGGTTGTAGAAAAATTTATGGGCAGTCGGAGGGTAGAGCCATTGCAGTCTCTTTATCATCTTCCAGTTGATTTGCAGGAGTGCACCCGCTTCGGTGGCTATCACCGTGGCTGATCGGGGTACGGAACGAATAAAACCCATCTCGCCCAAAAGATCACCAGCTTTCAAACGGGTTATGAATCTGTGCGGGCTTGATTCATCTGGTTCTCCGTCAACCATCATGGGATCCATCACGTCCATCGTCCCGGAGAGCACCGCATACATGAAATCGCTGGGATCTCCTTTGCGAAACAGAACCTCATCGGCCTCGAATTCCCTGAGGGCACCCGCCATAAGAATGTAGTGAACCTGCGTGCGTGACAACCCACCGAAAATCGGAATGCCCAGATGTGGGTCGCTTCCAATCTTCAACCGCAAGAGATCCCACAGGGTCACCAGCTCCACATGCAGCATCAGTGATGGCAGCAGAATCAAATCCCCCACCAGGGCCGAAAACATGGTGATCACCATCATGACGCCGAATATTGCCGTGGGTTTGAAACTGGAAAGGGTAAGGATAGCAAACCCAATGCCAATGGTGAGAGTGGTGAAAACGATGGGTTTTCCCACATGCGTAATGGTCTCTGTGAGTGCCAGTTTATCATCCAGACTTTTCTTGAACTCCCGGTTGTACCGCACCAAATAGTGAATAGTGTCGTCCACTGCCAAGCCGATGGCAATGCTGGCGATCAGGCTGGTGACCATGGAAAGTTCGATTCCGAGCCATCCCATGATCCCGAAATTTACGACAATCGGGAAGAGGTTGGGAACGATGGCAATGAGTCCAACCTTGCTGGACATAAAAAGCATAAACATAATGCCGAAGACAAGCACCACGGTGATAGAGAGACTCTTGACCTGGCCTTTGGTCAACAGGTCGCTGCTTGCCGAGACAACCATGCCGAGGCCGGTTACATCCCAGGTTAGATCCTTGGAAAAATTCTCTTGCACATGGGCAAGAATTTTCTCCCGTGTCTTTAGAAAATCTCGAGAACTCGATATGTGAGTAAAAAGCAAAATGTTGGTCTTGGAAAGATAATAATTCATGAACCGCGAAAACATGTCCTCGCCGAGCATTATCCTGTAGCTGTTCATCAGCATCCTGACCTCGAAGCCCTCTTCAGGAAGCACGTAGTATTTGGGGTCGAACTGGTTGCTGGCATAGTTGACCAGCTTCATGTACTCGGCAAAAGATACAGTTTTGTCAACGCCGGGAAGTGTTTCTAAAAATCCTTGGAGCTCGGCAATCTCACTGAGGTGGTCGGGATCCTCGAAATAATCATCCTCTTCGCTTGCCATGACTACATTGACCGGGAAGCTTCCAGACAGATCTTTATAGATATCATGAAAGTGACGGCTCACCGGGGTGTCTTGCTTGAAAAATTCGACGGGACTGGTCTCCACCCGAATGCGAAAGATGCCGAACAGGCAGAACACAGCTACTATACCCAAAATCGGCAGCGCGACTTTTTGCTTGTGCAGGTCGAGATGAACAATCCATCCCAAAAAACGATCGATAAGAGTGGGGGCTTTCGTGGGGCCAGTGGCCCTTTTCTTGGGTAGTGGGAAAAGAGCCAAAGCAGCTGGGAAAAAAGTTAGAACAATGACTATCAGGCTGAACATGCCAAAGCAGGAAAATATGGCGAATTCACGGATGGCAACGATTCGGTTTATCAAGAGGGAGCCAAGACCAATGGCAGTGGTGACGACAGCAAGCACCGTTGGAAAGGAAATAGTGGAAAACGTCAAGAAAGACGCCTCTGCCCGTGACTCAGCCTTTTGGGAATAAGAGAGATATTCGGAGCCGATATGGAGACAGTACGCCGTACCAACCGCGATGAGAAAGACAGGAACGATCATAGTCATCATGGACAGGGGGGTCTTGGTCAGGGCCATGAGGCCGAAGGTCCAGACCAGTGCCAGCGTCACACAGGTGAGCGGCAGCAGAAGACAGGCAAGGTTTCTAAAGAGAAAGAAGAGAAGAACTGCGATAATAAGGAAAGTGATTGGGGGCAGCTGAAAAAAATCCTTCTTGGTGAAATTGGCCAGGGCTTCTGAGACCAAAGGCATACCGATCTGATAAAGAGAAAGGTCTTTATCAGCCCCGTCAATCAAGGTGCTCACGTCCTGGATCACTTTGGTCCTGTCGGAGGTATCCTCCAGAACCAGCGTCATCACAGTGGCCTTGTGATCTTCGGATATGAGGTTCTTGTTGAACACCGCCACGGGTGTCACCATGGCGGCGAATTTATCCAGACTCCAGGAGGAGCCGGTCTCCACGTCCTTCTTGATGCCAGGGAGGCTTATAACCCTCCTCACCCCTTCGATCTCGCTTGCGGTCCCCACCAGCTGTTCGATTTTGCTGAAGGTGGCCGGGTCGAAGACATTTTCGGCTTTTACCACCACCCGGATTATTTCGTCGGAGCCGAATATCTTCTTGAATTCGTTGTAGCGAGCTGTTTCAGGAAGGTCCTCGATCACAAGGTCGTAAATGGAGGTGCGAATGGAGAGCTTGGGTACGTGCCAGGCGAAAAAGAGAGAAACCAGCGCCACAGCCAGGATAACCCACTGAGGGCGGTGGACTATCGCCTGCAGTATTTCGCGCGGAGACAGTCTTGTGAGAAATCGTTCTGACATGGATGTAGTCTGGTAGTGTTATTGTCTTACTAGGCACCACGAGATGCCACAGGGATGCGGAAAAGCGACGATAAGAGATCAAAAGGCGGAGGGCAGCAGGTAGCACACCTAGGAGTCACTTGGCTGCGCCGTCATTACGCTTCGCTGTCATTAAGTCATGAGGTGATTATTCTGGATTCTGACTCCTGACTCCTTGCTCTATGCCTTTTGTCCTTTGCCTTGAGCCCTTCGCCTTACGCCTTTCTTCAATCCGCATTCCGCAATCCACAATTTTCCCCTATGCCTTGAGCCCCTGCAAAAAACCCCCAACCGTACATACGTACAGTTGGGGGTCATGACCAAAAGATTGACCCTCTATGTCACTCTCACCTTATAAACCTGGTTGGAGTCGGGGTCGATGACGTGCACGGCGCATGAAATACACGGGTCGAAGCTGTGCACTGTGCGCAAGACCTCCAGTGGCCGCTTTGGATCGGCGACGGGAGTACCGATGAGAGCCTCCTCTACCGGCCCCATCGTTCCTTTGGCATCACGCGGCCCAAGGTTCCAGGTGGAGGGTACGACGTACTGGTAGTTCTTGATCTTGCCTTTTTCGATCTGGACCCAGTGTCCCAAACTTCCCCTGGGCACGTCGTTGAGACCGTATCCCAAACCATCCCTCATCTTCCAGGTTGTATAGGTCTTGTCGTTCCCTTTCTTCAGGTTGGCCACCAACTCATTGACCCATCCAGGCATGGCCTGACCGATAACTACGGTCTCCAGGCCACGGGCAGCCGTCCTACCAAGAGTGGAGAACAGGGCGCCCACCGGGATGTTCAAATCCGCCAGCGTCTTGTTCACCACCTGCTGAGTTGCCTTGTCTCCCTTGGCGTATGCCACCAGGACTCGAGCCAGGGGGCCCACCTCACAGGATGCGCCTTCATATCTGGGCGCTTTGAGCCAGGAGTATCTGCCGTTGGTTTTGTAGTCACCATGCTCCGGCACGGTTTCACCCTCAAAGGGGTGCCTGTCCTTCTTGCCCTTATACCAGGAGCGGGCCACGTGCTCTGTGACCTGTTGCTGCCGCGCCATCTTAACCCCTTTGAGGTCGCGGTTCAGAATGACGCCCCTAGGCATAAGCAGGCTTTCGGGCTCTTTATCGCTCAGTGGGAACTCGCCCCAGGCATGGAAGTTGGTGGTCCCGCCTATGGCTCCCCAATCCTTGTAGAAGCTGGCTACAGCAAGAAGATCAGGAATATAGACCTTTTCGATGAAATCCTGAGTCTCCTGCCACACATAGAGGAACTCGGCTATCCGATCCGGGGTAAGATCCTTGACACAGGTCACACCGCCCACCGCCAGTGTCTGGAGATGTGGGTTCTTGGCGCCGAATATAGCGTGCATTCTCACGCACTTGGCCTGGAGGCGAAGTGCCTCGATATAGTGCGCGGCCGCCATCAGATTCGCTTCAGGTGGTAGTTTGTAAGCAGGATGCCCCCAATAGCCGTTGGTAAAGGGACCCAACTGGCCGCTGTCCACAAAGGTCTGAAGCCTCTGGGCCACCTGCTTGTAATAAACGGTGCCGCCCCATGGAGCATTGCTCACATTGTCCGCGAGAGCGGCCGTCTTTTTGGGGTCTGCCTTCAAAGCGTTTACCACATCCACCCAGTCAAGAGCGTGCAAGTGGTAGAAGTGGACGATGTGGTCATGCTGGAACTGGGCTCCCATCAACAGATTCCGGATGATGCGAGCATTGTCGGGGATCTTTACACCAACGGCGCTTTCAACTGCCCTCACCGAGGACAGATAGTGGGTGTAAGTTCAGACCCCGCAGGAACGCTGGGTAAACAGTGGTGCATCCCGGGGATCCCGTCCTTGCAGGATAATCTCAATCCCCCGGAACATCTGGCCGGAGCTCCAGGCATTGACAACTTTGCCTCCTGCCACCTCCACCTCAATGCGCAGGTGGCCCTCTATCCTTGTGATCGGGTCGATCGTGATTCTCTTAGCCATGATGTATTGTCTCCTCTCTATTGCTGGAATCTCGAAATCGATTCATGGTTAAGGCTCATGAAGTCTCGAAAAATGGGCTCATTTTGTCCCAGAAATCCGGCTCACTGCACCCGATGCACGGATGGCCCCCCTCAATCGGAAAGCTGGTGCCATCGTTGAACTTGGCAGTGGGACAGTTATTGTAGGTATCCGGGCCCTTGCATCCCATTTCATAGAGGCAGTAACCCATTTTGGCCTCTTCAGAGCCGAATTCCGTGACGAATTCACCGTTTTCGAAATGGCTTCTTCGCGGGCATTGATCATGAACCGTTTTTCCGTAGGCAAAGAGCGGACGGCCCAGATCGTCCAAAGCAGGAAGCTTGCCCAAGAGGAGATAGTTCACGACGGTTCCAACAAAGTTGATGGGGTTGGGCGGACATCCAGCGATATTGACGGTCTTGATGCCGATAGCCTCCCCCACCCCTTTGTACCCACCGGGGTTAGGAGCAGCTGCCTGGACTCCACCAAAGGTAGCACAGGCGCCTATAGCAATCGTAGCAGCAGCCTGCTTGCAGACATCGTTAGCAACTTGCAGGAAGGTGCGGCCGGCGATTTTGCCGTAGGCCCCATTGTACTTGGTGGCTACAGCGCCCTCCACCACACAGATGAATTTGCCCTTGTACTTTTTGACTGCGGCGTGCAAGGCGTCTTCTGCCTGTTGCCCGGCAGCGGCCTGGATAGTTTCGTGATATTCCATGGAGATGATGTCCAGGACAAGTGTGTCAATCCAGGGATACATGGTCCGCAATACGGCCTCGGAACATCCAGTACATTCAGCAAAATGTAGCCAAACCACCGGCGGCCGTTGCTTGGGAGCGGCGAAGACCTCAGCCACCTTGGGCACCCAGGCGGCGCTCAAACCCATGGTCGCTGTCAGAGCGGTACAAAATTTCATGAAGTCTCGGCGTGAGACCCCATTGTCCGACAGCTTTCCGTAAAACTCCTTTTCTTCTTTTCTCATCGCGTCCTCCAGTTAAGCACCTTGGGTTTTTTGGTTATAGCCACTCACACGGACTGGAGCCTATGTGGGGCCGGTCGATCCTGAAATGAATAACCCAGAATCAATTATTCCCTGCCTTCAAACTTAGATGCCTTTATTGGCGCTTTAGAGCTGCGCACTTTTATGTCAAGATGCTTTAACCCGGATGTTTCATGAATAATTTGCTGCGACCACAATTCATGAAATATCCGGACTAGTATTTAGATAGAGAGGTTTGACAACTGCTCGCAGTCTTCCCCCTCTCGTAGATATCATAAACGTTGGTCTGCGAGTCCTCTTAGGTGGGAGGAGCAACGTTATCCTTTCCCCAGACAATTGAAACCTCCCTGGCCAAAACTCTGGGGCGATATTGCTGCTTGATTAACGGGAATGTGAAATACTTAATAAAAATAACATACTGAAAATATAGAGTTTACCCCTATTGAATTGCCTCATTATACTTGGACCATCCTCTTTGTCAAGCACGTTTTCCCGAGGACATCTGCGGGTCTCCAGGACCCATAAACAAAGTCT
>JAJDNL010000254.1 GCA_022340745.1 Deltaproteobacteria bacterium | reverse complement strand
CAAGGTTCACATTTTTGTTCGCGACTTAGTGGCTGGGACCACCACCCTGGTGAGCGTGGATTCAACCGATGTCCAAGGGAACGGCGATAGCTCTTCCGCTTCAATCTCTGATGATGGCAGATACGTGGCCTTCGAGTCATTATCCACCAACCTGGTGGCACCTGTCACCAACGGCAAGATTCACATTTTTGTTCGCGACCTAGTGGCTAAGACCACCACCCTGGTGAGCGTAAATTCAACCGATGTCCAAGGGAACGACGATAGCTCTTCCGCATCTATCTCCTCCGATGGCAGGTACGTGGCCTTCGAGTCTGCCGCCAGCAATCTTGTGGCTGATGATACTAACGGCAACACTGATGTCTTTGTTCACGATCGGGATACAGATGGAGACGGGATATATGATGAGCCTGGTGCAGTCTCTACCACCAGGGTGAGTGTGGATATAGACGGCGTCCAAGGGAACGGTGATAGCAATAATCCCTCCATGTCCGCCGATGGTAGCTCAGTAACCTTCGAGTCTGATGCCACCAACTTTGTGGCGAATGATACCAACAGCGCTCCTGATATCTTTGCTGATGACCTGCAGGCGGGTGCCGGAGGGGATGGAAGTGATGGAAACGGAAATAGCGGTGGCGGATGCTTCATCTCCACCGCAGGCCATGGGTTCGGTATGGTAGAAGCAGTTAAGTGAGCTAAAATAAACTGAAGAATCCAGGAGTCAGGAGCCAGTATTTAGGTTTCAGGTGTCAGGTTTCAGGTGTCAGGAAAGAAAAACAAAGAATTCTTAGTCAGTAACTAAGGTGCAGGGTACAAGGTACAAGGTACAAGGTACAAGGCGTCTTACTCTATGCTCCATGCTCCATGCTCTATGCCTCCTCACATCTCACATCCCACATCCCAAATATTCAATTCTTCGAGATCCCCGGCTGTGTCAGCCAATATGGATGAATCAGATCTTCATAAATGCTCATGGCCGCCTCAGCACCCTGGCCCACTGCGGTCACGATCTGCTTGTAGCCTCCCTCAACGTCTCCTGCGGAATAGATACCAGGTATGTTCGTGCGGTGCTGTGCATCACGCTTGATAAATCCATCATCTGTAAGTTCCACTCCCAGTTTCTTGGCCAACCCCACGGCAGGCAGGTAGCCGATGGCGATAAAGACCCCGTCAATGGGTAAAGTTCTGCTTTCCTGAGTAACAGTATCGTAAAGGAGCACCTCTCGGACTTTTTCCTCGCCCCGGATCTCTTTTACTTCGGTGTTCCAGAGGACAGGAATGTTGGCTGAAAACAGGTATTTGTTCAGGTGTTCCTGAGCGCGCAAGGTGTCTCGGCGGTGCACCAGGGTGACATCCGCCCCAACATTGTGAAGATAAAGAGCCTCGGTGACGGCGCTGTTGCCTCCTCCAACCATGATGACCTTTTTCCCTTTAAAGAGAGGTCCATCACACGTGCTGCAATAGGTAACTCCTCGGCCTGAAAACCGCGACTCTCCTGGTATTTCGAGGAGTTTGTGACTTGCTCCAGTGGCCAGAAGAACAGCCTTGGTCTTGAATCGCCTTCTGCTGGTAAGCACGGTGATTCCTTCTCCAGCTTCAATGTCCACCACCTCTTCTCCCTGGAAGATCGTTACATATTCCAAGGCATGGCTTACGAGCAGATCAACCAGGGCCTTGCCACCCACCTGGGTGAAACCGGGGTAATTTTCCACCAAGGGTGTTATTGCCACCTGACCTCCGAGAGTATCTCGTTCCACCACCGCCACATTAAGCCCACTGCGAACTGCATAGATACCTGCGGTGAGCCCGGCTGGTCCCCCTCCCACAATGACCAGATCATTTTCAACCAGCTCTGTGTCGATGTCCGGAATAAATACGGTCTGCTCCTCCATCTTTTGCAAAGAGAGCATGAAGAGCTCTTCAGGCTGAGCCCCCTGGGCAATCAGGGTATCATTGGCAAAAGTCTGAGGGACACTGTGAGCAGAATAAAGGTCGGCGAGGTTGGGGTTGGCCTGGATGTCGACGATCTCCAAAGAAACCAAATCGGGTTTGGCGATGGCTGCCTTGAGAGCGCTCACCGCCTGTTGCGGGCAGTATGGACAGGTGGGGCTGGAAAATACTTTTACCGCCCGGGGGGAATTAATCTTCTCTATTATTTTGAGCGACTGTTCGCTGAGATTGCTACGCTGCAGCCCAATGAGGACAACTGCTTCAAGGAGGGTCCGGCCTTCTTCACCGATAGGAGCCCCGAGGAAGCGGATAGAATAATGCTCAGGATCAAAGAGAATGGAGGGAGAAATAGTCACCTGCCATTTCTGGGCAAGTTCATGATCGAAGTCCATTTCGTGAAGTTCAATCTTCCTTCCCAGTCCAGCAAAGGCACGCACAATCTCTTTGGCGGCCTGATTATAAATGTCGTTTTGGCCCTCTTTGGTGAAAAGATAGAGAGGGACGGTATGTGGTAATTGATCCAATACGGATCTCAATTGCTGCTGCACCTCAGGGGGAATGGGGCTCTGTGAGCTGGAAAAAGGTTGATCTGAAATTGTCATGGCAGATTCCTATCTGAAAAAAAGTTGCTACCCTCAATGAAGTTGAGTCTCTTAGTAGATGAACGCAAGTATAATATAAGACAATTTTCCGTGTGCGCAAATTAGCAAAACCCGGCGAAGAGTGTCAAGAAACGATGGGGTCGAGTTTAGCTAAAACGCTAGACCTGTTTTCATATGCGCTGATGCAAGTCGAACAAGTGAAATTTTGGTTACAAAACTCTGACAAAAAGACGGGTGCTCATCTGGTACAACACTTCCGTATTAGGATAAGGTTGGCCACACTGGCCAAGCGACCACCCATTGACAACAGTTCCCTTCGTCCCTATTTTTCAAATCATACCATCTTTCAAACGAAAGGAGTGTCATTATGAGTGAAGAATTTGCCTGTGTAGCATGTGGTGAAGTACATGAGAAGGACGACATTCTCGCTCCCCACGAGTGCAGAGTCTGCCGGCGAATGCATTGCGATGGCTGCATCGACGAGAATGGCCTGTGTACAGAGTGCGCTGATTGATTGACCGATTGTGTAATTGGAAAAGAAGTTACATTTGAGAATGACTTCCTCTAGAGTCTCGGGAAAGAACTGAGCACGCAGCACTGGACAATGTAAGGGTTCGATTTCAAGGTGAGGGCAGAGATCTTTCTGCCGTCTCACCTAGAGAATAACCGTCACATACCGAGCAGAGCTGAAAATACTCCAGCGAGCTCGCCTCTGTTAGGAACCAGCCCCGAAAACTGTTGTTTTGCGCGTTCTCTCCGTGTTATAAAAACTCTTCCCTATCAAAGGAAAAGCAAAAACAGACACGAAGAAAAACGTGAAGACACAGTTTTTTAAGGTAAAGACCCGCGAACAGGTGTGGGGCGAGTTCCAAAAATTCCCTCTCCTCGATACTGAAGAGGTTCCTCTGGCTCAGGGTTTGAACCGAGTGCTGGCGGAACCTGTTGTCAGCAAAGAAGACCTACCCCCCTTTATCCGCTCAACTGTTGACGGTTACGCGGTCAGGGCTCAGGATACCTTCGGGGCCTCAGAGAGTTTGCCTTCCCTCCTAGCGATTGTGGGTGAGGTGGGCATGGGAGAAATTCCGGCACTTGAGCTCAACAAAGGCATGGTGGCCAGGATCCCCACTGGAGGCATGCTTCCTGCAGGCGCGGACAGTGTGGTCATGGTGGAATACACCGAAGAGCTGGACCAGACGAGCGTAGCTATCAGCCGCAGTGTGGCCCCGCTGGAAAACGTGATCCAACCCGGTGATGACTTTGGTGCCGGTCAGGTGGCATTGCAGGCAGGGAGGCGACTCAGAGCGCAGGAAATTGGTCTGTTGGCCGGGTTGGGTCACGAAAAGCTAACAGTGAGGCGGCAACCGAAAGCGGCAATCATCAGCACCGGCGACGAGATCGTCCCTGTTGAACAAGACCCCCGGCCAGGACAACTGCGAGACATCAATTCCCACAGCCTGGCAGCCATGGTGAGAGAGTGTGGAGGGGTGCCGATCCTGTTGGGCTTAGCTCCGGATCAGTTCTCAGAACTGCGGGCCAAATGTCAACAGGCACTTGATGAGGCAGATATCTGCCTTATCTCGGGCGGATCTTCGGTGGGCAGCCGCGATTTGACTCTGGACGTCTTAACCTCATTCGACCACAGTGAGGTTTTGGTCCATGGAGTGGCAATAAGCCCCGGTAAGCCCACTATCCTGGTAAAAACAGGGGAAAAAGGTTTTTGGGGTCTTCCAGGCCATGTGGCTTCGGCAATGGTGGTTTTCCAAGTGCTGGTTCGTCCCTTCATGTCTTACCTTGGCGGGACCGATTTATCTCTAGGCGAATGGAGGCCGATCCAGGCCCGACTGAGTCGAAACATAGCCTCGAAACAGGGGAGGGAAGACTTTGTTCGGGTGCGGCTGCTGCAGGAAGACAGTGGTCTAACAGCTGAGCCTATTTTTGGTGAATCTGCTTTGATTTCCACCCTGGTACACGCCGATGGCCTCATTTGTATCAATCGACATGCCGAAGGCCTGTATGCAGGAGAGGTTGTTGAGGTGATACAAATTTAGGAATTTCGAATTTAGGAATTGAGGAATTAAGAAATTAACTTAGAAATCTGGAAGAACTCATGCTTTAATTCCCAAATCCCTAAATCCTTCAATTCCTCAATGTATCTTTTATAGGCACTTCCTCTATGTCTCGCCGAATTTATTTAACAATGAAGTCTTTGGAAGAGGCGCGAGAAATCTTCCTGGGATATTGGAATGTGGATGGCATGCTTTCGGGGGAGACTGTCCCAAGTGTCGACTCTGTTGGTCGGGTGACTGCGGCTCCCGTTTTTGCACGCTTTTCAGCCCCAACTTTTCATTCGGCGGCTATGGACGGCATTTCGGTCCAAGCTGAACGTACTTTTGGCGCCACCCAGGAAAGTCCAATGCAACTGGAACTGGGAACTGATGCCAACTGGATTAATACAGGGCAGCCCATGCCTGCTGACGCCGATGCAGTCATCATGGTGGAGAATATCTACCAGATTGATGAGCAGAAAGTTGAGATCCAGGCTGCTGCCTATCCCTGGCAACACGTGCGCAAAGTTGGCGAAGACATTGTGGCCACAGAACTCATACTGCCTCAAAACCACCTGATTACTGCTTATGATTTAGGGGCCCTTTTGGCAGCGGGCGTTTTGGAACTGAAGGTGAAGCGGCAGCCCCAGGTGCTGATCATCCCCACCGGCGACGAACTAGTGGAGGCTGAAAGTTTAGGGAGGATGGAGGCAGTACCTCCGGGAGAGATTGTGGAATTCAACTCCTGGGTGCTGGTAAATCTGGTTCGCCAATGGGGTGGGAAATGTGATCGTCACCCTATAATACCAGACGATCCTGATCGGTTGCGCCGGGTGCTGTTGGAGGCGGTTGCCGGGAACTATGACCTCGTCATTATCAACGCCGGGTCGTCTGCCGGCTCTGAAGACCATACCGCTAACCTTATAGCTGAAGTGGGAGAAGTGCTGGTACACGGGGTGGCAATAATGCCGGGCAAGCCAACGGTTCTCGGGGAGATCCAGGGGAAACCGGTGGTCGGCAATCCAGGCTATCCGGTTTCCGCGATCATCAGCATGGAACAATTTATTCGCCCACTCCTCTACAGGATGCAAGGGTTGGAGGAGCCAGAACCTGAGCAGGTGGAAGCTTATCCATCTCAGAAGATCCCTTCCAAGCTGGGTGTTGAGGAATTTCTGCGAGTGAATCTGGGCAGGGTGGGTGAACATCTGGTGGCGACTCCACTGCCGAGAGGAGCAGGCTCTATCACCTCTCTAACTCAGGCGAATGGTTTTTTGAGAATTCCGGATACCGTGGAGGGGGTCACAGACTCAGAATTACACCCTGTTACCCTGCTAACCAGCAGGCAAGGCATTGAGCGTACCCTGGTAGTAGTGGGCAGCCATGACATGACTCTGGACCTCATTGGCAACCTGTTGAACAAGCATGAGCCAAAAATTAACCTGGCTTCGAGCAATGTTGGCAGCCTGGGTGGCCTCCTGGCACTGAGGAAAGGAACTGCACATCTGGCCGGCTCCCACTTACTAGACACTGAAACCGGTGAATACAATATCTCATATATCGATCGTTACCTGCCAGGCATCGAGGTATACTTGGTGACCCTGGTTCACCGGGAACAAGGACTGATAGTTGCGCCCGGTAATCCAAAGTCCATCAACAGTTTGAAAGATTTGTGTCAGGATGGGATCAGTTTCGTGAATCGGCAGTCAGGCTCAGGCACGAGGATTCTGCTGGATTGGCAACTTCAACAACTGGGCATTGATCCTGCTACCATTAACGGTTATCAACGGGAAGAGTACACCCACATGGCTGTGGCGGTGGATGTGTTGAGTGGCAGTGGTGATGTGGGCATGGGAATTCATGCGGCGGCGCAGGCTTTGAATCTCGATTTTATACCGGTAACCACTGAACGATATGATCTGGTGATTCCCGCCGTCCATTATGAGAATCCATTGGTGCAGAATTTTCTCGAGGTTATAACCACCCAAGAATTTAAGGACCAGGTGCTGGCGCTTGGCGGCTATGATGTGCGGGAAACGGGGAGGAGATTGTAGATTGTAGAAGGCATGGAGCATGGAGCATAGGGCATGGGGCAGGAGGAACTAGGCACAAAGCACCAGGCACTAGGCATTACAAAAAACACATAGGGCGGAGGTTTTTTGTTAGTTGTCCGTGGTCCGTCGTCCGTTGAGAATAAGACATAGAGCAAGGAGTCAGAAGTCAGTAGACAAAGAGCATAGAGTGAAGGAATTTGCATTTACCCTATGCTCCATGCTCCATGCCCCATGCTCAGTTATACTGACTACTGGATTCTTTGTTTTCTGATTTGTAGGTATTGGATACTCGATATAATGACGCGGTGCGCGTCCAAACCCTAAAGGAAAATCGTTTTGCCGCATCATAAGCTCAAAGAGCAGATCAAGAGACTCAACCAGATTGGTATTGCTCTGACCAGCGAAACTCACCTGCCGACCCTGTTGGAGCTCATTGTCCTTGAGGTTCGTGGTTTTACCAGGGCTGACGCAGGAAGTCTCTATAGTGTAGACAGAAACCAATTACGTTTTGAGGTGGCTCAAAATGATACCCTAGCAGCCCGCAAAAATGAAGTCTACGAATCGTTTCGACCGTATCCCATGCCCTTGGACAAAACCAGCATCGCAGGCTACGTGGCAATTACCGGAGAGACGTTGAACATTTCTGATGTCTACGAACTCGCAGGAGACGAGGAATACCGTTTCAACCCGGCCTTTGATGACCGCAACCGCTACCGCACCCGATCCATGCTGGTGGTGCCAATACGCACCCATCAGAATGAAATTCTTGGAGTACTTCAACTCATCAATTCCTTGGACGAGCAGAACAATGTTATCGTGTTTGACAGCGAGCAAGAGGATTTGGTGGCATCACTTGCCTCACAGGCAGCCGCTACCATCCAGAATGCTCGTCTCATTAATGCCGTCCATGAGATTTTTGCGGCCCTGGTGAGGTATTCGGCTTCCGCAATCGATGCCAGAAGTCCTCACACCGCCGGGCACTCACGCCGGGTGGCTACCTATTCCATGCGCCTGGCCCGGTCGGTGAACGAGGAAACCGAGGGGATTCTGGCAGATATGTTTTTCAGTGATAAGGAACTGGAGGAACTCAACTACGCGGCCTGGCTGCATGACATAGGCAAGATCGGAGTGCGAGAAGAGCTGCTGGAAAGGGTTGATCGTCTTACTCCCGCGTCCATGGAACTAATCTCGACTCGATTTGAAGCAATCAAGTTGGCTGTGGCCAGAGACTTTGAGAGCCGGCGGAGAGTTGAAGGAGGCTCAAAAGAAACTGACCATATCGAACTTGAGAAAAGACTGCGGGAAGTTGATAAGGATTTGGAATTCATCAGAAAAATCAACAAGGCAATGCGACTCAATACTGAGGAAATCCGGCGAATCGAAAAAATCCAGACAAAAAGTTTCCGAAATGCTCGGGGCGAGGTGAGGGCCTATCTCAGCGAGGCGGAGGTTCATCACCTGAGCTTACCTTCTGGAAACCTTACCGGTAAGGAGTTCCAGGAAGTCAGGGGACACGTGCTCCAGACGCTTAATATTATCAACAAAATACCCTTTACCAACGATCTCGAACGTATCCCAGTGATTGCTGCGGCCCATCACGAAAAATTGGATGGCTCGGGGTATCCCCTTGGTCTTACGGCTTCAGACATTACGATCCAGGCACGCATCCTGGGTATCGCAGATGTCTACGATGCACTTACCGCGAGCGACCGTCCTTACCGGGGTGCAATGCCGGTACAAGAGGCTTTGCAGCACCTTATCAAAGAAGTCGAGGAAGGAAAACTGGATCGTAATCTGGTAGACTTGTTTGTACGCAAGAAGCTCTATGAAGGAGTGACATAAGGAAGAGCAGGCAGCGGGCCGTAGGCAGTGAAGAAGGATGTGTAGAGAATGTCTAACAAGAATGTTCTTGCAGCTTTGGAACGGGTAGCCGAGAGACGAATTAACGAGGCGATACAGCGCGGTGAGTTTGACAATCTCCCTGGCAGTGGGGAGCCGCTCAAACTGGAAGACGACCGACAAATCCCAGATGATCTTCGTTTGGCCTATAAAGTACTGAGGAACGCTAACTGCCTGCCACCAGAGCTAGAGTTGAAAAAGGAAATCAGAACCGCTGAAGAATTACTGAGCTCACTCAAAGACGAGAGCGCCAAGTATCGTCAAATCAAGAAGATCAATTATCTCATAATGAAATTGAACACAATGAGAAAAGGCTCAGTGCAATGGGAAGAAAAACAGTTGTATTACGAGAAAATGGTGGAAAAGGTTGGAGCAAGTATAGGATCTAAGAAGCAGAAATAGGAAGGACTAGGATTGCGGATTTACGATTGCCGATTGCGGATTTAGGAATGTGGGATGTGGGACTAGAGATTGCGGTTTAGGTTGAAAGAAGTCTGCAAGACAGGTTGCAGTGCCTTATGCACGAAATGTCTATCGCCCAGTCAATATTGGATATCGTCTTACAGGAGAGCGGAAACCACAAGGTCAGTCGTGTGCTTTCCGTTGCACTGAAAGTGGGAGAGTTGAGCGCTGTTGAGACCGAGTCACTTCGTTTTTGCTTTGATCTTCTAACAAAAGGAACACCCGCCGAGGGAGCACAACTGGAGATTGAGCGGGTGCAGGTGACATGCCGCTGCCAGGATTGCGGCTCGAATTTCACGGTGCAGGAGTTGGTGTTCAGCTGCCCTTCCTGTCAGGGTGTCAGAATAGAAATGTTGAGTGGACGGGAATTGAGTGTGGAGAGTTTTGAGGGAGAGTGAGCATGAAGCATGGGGCGGGATATTAGTCATATGCCTGCGGCGTCATTAGGTCACTACGCTTCGCTGTCATTTGTTGTAATAGGTAGAAGACGGAACTGGGGACTAAAAGATTTGGGATTGCAGATTGGAGACAGGCAAAACCGACTAAACAGATACTGGATAGATGATAAATGCTAAATGATCAACGTGAAATGAGAAATGTGAGATGACGCTTAAGGTACCTGTAGTACGTGATATTTTGGAGGCAAATGAACGGTTAGCCGCAGACAACAGGCGAATATTTCGCCAGGCCAACCTTTTTGTCATTAACTTGATGAGCGGCCCGGGGGCAGGAAAGACTTCTTTGCTTGAGCGTACCATTGAGGCACTACAGGATGAGATTCGCATCGGAGTAATCGAAGGAGACATACAGTCTTCTTACGATGCGGAACGCATAAGCCAGAAAGGGGTCCAGGTAGTGCAGCTCAATACAGGAGGTGCTTGCCACCTGGACGGCAACATGATCAAGTCAAGTCTTGATGCGCTGGATCTCGACACCCTGGATCTTTTGGTGGTTGAAAACGTGGGTAACCTGGTGTGTCCAGCGGAGTTCAATGTGGGTGAGGACATGAAGGCCATGATCCTCAGTGTTCCGGAAGGTGATGATAAGCCCCTCAAATATCCCCTGATGTTTCAAGAATCCCGGGCATTACTTATTAACAAGATTGATTTACTCCCTTACGTCAACTGCGATGTGGGAAAAATAAGACAGCGGGCCTTGCAGATCAATGCCAATCTGGAGATTTTCGAGATCTCCTGCCGCACCGGTGAAGGGTTGGATGATTGGGCAGATTGGCTCAGAAAGCAGGTGAGCGCCCGCAAAGCTGGAGGAGATGACACAGAGACTTAGAATTCACATCCAGGGTATTGTCCAGGGTGTGGGATTTCG
>JAJDNL010000239.1 GCA_022340745.1 Deltaproteobacteria bacterium | reverse complement strand
TGGAGATGGTGATGCCCGGAGACAACGTGTCCATGAGCGTTGAGTTGATCACGCCGATAGCGATGGAGAAGGAGTTGCGGTTTGCCATTCGAGAGGGAGGCCGCACCGTAGGCGCCGGTGTCATCAGTGAAGTTATAGAGTAGCGAATTAGGGAATTCAGGAATTAAGAAATTAAGGAATTGAAAATCCCTGAATCCCTCAATCCCTCAATTCAAAATTGTTTTAGGTTTATACATAGCGGGATCGATTATGCGCATAATTGTTACGTTGGCCTGTTCAGAGTGTAAACGGAGAAATTACAGCACAACCAAGAACAAGAGGACTACCCCTGAGAAGTTGGGGTTCCGTAAATATTGCCGATACTGCGGACATCACACCCTGCACCGCGAGACCAAATAGGATGCATTTCAACTGGAGTTCAGGGTCAGAGGTACGCATTTGGCTGCTTGCTCATTCGAATCTGGACTCACGTGTGAGTGCGGCTGAGCCAATCAAGCTGAGTGCGGTCGGGATGAGGCCCGTTTCAGAGCATTACTGCTCCAGCTATTTAATCAGACCGCTATTCCTGCAGGCCAGTAGCTCGAACGGCTAGAGCGCCGGACTCCAAATCCGGATGTTGGGGGTTCGAATCCCTCCTGGCCTGCCATTTATTTTTGAGATTATGGCGAAGTCAAAAAAGAAAAAGAAGAAGAAGAAATCGGCTGCTGCTACCCAAGCTGCTACCAACCAGCCTCAGGCCGTGGCAGTGGCAGAGACGAAGGTAGCCAAAAAACGTAAGGCCGTTGACAAACCAAGCGTGAAAGAGAGGACTACTGGCACGATAGACAAGATCAGCCAGTTTCTCCGCGAGGTTCGGATTGAACTATCCAAAGTAACATGGCCTACGCGTAAGGATACCATTGCCTCCACTTCGGTGGTGCTGGTTATTGTGTTTTTGATAGCGGTATTTTTGGGAATTGTGGATCTCGGTCTGTCCAGGCTTATGCGGATACTGCTCAATTAGGCCTGTTTCATGAATCATCCCTGCTGGTGCTGAGCGGTCGGTGCTTTTTCCCAAGGCGTGTGCGGTTGAGGATTGTTGGCGGATAAGAATTTTGGCTCTTCTGGCCACATAATGATCGGAGATTAATTTGTAATGCAGTGGTTCATAGTCCATACATACTCCGGATACGAGCAGAAGGTTAAGACTGCCTTGGAGGAGCGCATCAAGTCACTGGGAAAAGAGGATCTTTTTGAAAAGATCCTTGTGCCTACTGAAAAGGTGGTGGAGCTTGTCAAGGGGGAAAGGAAGACGTCTGCTCGCAAATTCTATCCGGGGTATATTCTCGTGCGCATGGAAATGAACGATGAAACCTGGCACATAGTAAAAAACACTCCGAAAGTAACTGGATTTATCGGGGGCAAAGATAAACCGACCCCGCTCAGTGATGAAGAGGCACAAAACATCGTTGAGCAAATGACTGAAGGTGCTCTCAAACCCAAGCCCAAGTATCTTTTTGATCGCGGTGACGAGGTGAGGGTCATCGATGGTCCTTTTTCCAACTTCAACGGTGTGGTGGATGAAGTAAGTCCCGAAAAGGGCAAAGTGCGGGTTTTGGTGAGCATATTTGGGCGTTCTACTCCAGTGGAGCTTGATTTTGTCCAAGTAACTAAAGTCTGACGGAATTCGCTGCGAATGCCGAACGGCAGGGTTGCGCGGCCGTAAGACTATGAGCATGAGCCACAGAGACATTGTGATATAGCGGTTGACTGCAAACACCGAGCGACTCTGCTTTTTCCCTCAACGCTATGGTTCGCCAATGGCTTCTGTGGCTATTCATGTTGCCCCCATGTTTCTGCTGGCTCAGGCCAGTGACGAGCAGATTTTGTCAATCAGGAGAGACGACGTATGGCAAAAAAAATAATCGCGAATATAAAATTGCAGGTTCCCGCTGGTCAAGCCAACCCCTCTCCCCCTATCGGTCCCGCTTTGGGTCAGCACGGGGTGAACATCATGGAATTCTGTAAGTCTTTCAACGCCAAGACCCAGGGACAAGAAGGCATGATAATTCCAGTGGTCCTTACAGTTTTCGCCGACCGTTCCTTCACGTATGTGACCAAAACACCCCCTGCTTCGGTACTGCTCAAGAAGGCAGCTAAGATTGCCAAAGGATCGAGCGAACCCAACCGCGAAAAGGTGGGGCAGGTCAATCGCAAACAAGTGGAGGAGATTGCTCGTCTAAAAATGCCAGATCTAAATACGGCCACCCTGGAGGCAGCGATGAGAATCATCGAAGGAACCGCCAGGAGCATGGGCATTACTATAGAATAGGCCTGGAGAACCAATATGGCTAGAAGAGGTAAGAAGCAAAGGAAAGCTAGAGAGAGTGTCGATTTTTCCCAAAGATACGAGTTTGCTGAAGGGGTGAAGATTGCCCTGGAGTGTTCCTATGCTCGCTTTGACGAAAGCGTTGATTTGGCTGTTCGTCTCGGGGTGGACCCGCGCCGCGCTGATCAAATGGTACGCGGCACTGTGGTGCTTCCCAACGGTACCGGGAAATCAGTACGAGTCCTGGCTTTCGCCAAGGGAGAGAAGGAAAAGGAGGCACTCGAAGCGGGTGCAGATTATGCCGGCGGAGATGATCTTATCACCAAGATTCAAGGTGGATGGCTTGAATTCGACAAGACTGTGGCAACCCCTGACATGATGGGGTCTGTGGGCAAAATTGGAAAGATCCTGGGGCCTCGCGGTCTTATGCCCAATGCTAAATTGGGCACTGTCACTTTTGACCTTGGCAAGGTCATCAAAGAAATTAAGGCGGGCAAGATAGATTTTCGGGTGGAGAAATCCGGAATCGTCCACGCCCCGGTTGGCAGGGTTTCCTTCGGGGCAGACAGGATTCTAGAAAACATTGCCACATTCATGGAAAGCATCGTGCGCATGAAGCCTGCAGCCAGTAAGGGTGCATACATACGCTCTATTGGCATTTCCACCACCATGGGACCGGGAATCAAGATTGATCCGGTCAATGTTAAAGTATTGCTCACATAGGAATGTGAGAAGCAGGAGTAATGAACTTCCGTTCATTGCAGATTTGAGATTGAAGATTGCAGATTGCGCCTCACTAGAGCCACCGTTGGCGTCAATCTTAAATCTTAAATCTAAGATCTGAAATATAAAGAACTGACTGCCGAGGCGAAGCGTTGATTCGTCGAAGACAGTAGGTGCCTAGCCAGCCTGAAATACAAAATGTTGGTAGAGCCTTTCCTGAGGTAGCGCTAACTTTTGGGTGTGGCGAGGGGATAATTGACTCTGGGTCAGCCTACCGAGACTGAAACAGGCAATCCGCCCCTGAAAATCTGGCACCTCCCATGACTTTGTCAGGGCACGACTCAAAATCGCGCTGGCAGACGAAAGGAGGGGAGAAGAGAATTGAACCGGCAAGAGAAAGAAGCAATGGTGGACGAGCTCCACGAGAAGTTGGAGCGGTCCCAAGCAACAATCCTAACCGATTATCGTGGTCTCAAGGTAACGGAGATCACCGAACTGCGTCACAAGCTCAGAGAAGCGGGCATAGAATACCGGGTAGTTAAAAACAGCCTGACCCGCCGGGCACTCCAGGGCACTACGGCCTCAGTACTCGAGGAACACCTCATCGGGCCCAATGCCCTCGCCTTTTGCTACGATGACGAGCTGACGCCGGCGAAGGTGTTGCTGGAATATGCCAAGGACAATAGCAAGCTGGAGGTCAAGGCGGGAGTACTTGCTGGCAGGCTGATGCTTCAGGAGGACATGAAAAAGGTTGTCACCTTGCCCTCTAAAGAAGTACTGCAGGCTCAACTTCTTGGAATTATGGCATCGCTGCCCTCGAAGTTGTTGGCTGTGATGAATGCTGTGCCTAGCGATTTTGTCAGCGTACTCGCAGCCGCACCGAGGGATCTTCTGGGAGTACTCAAGGCCATCGAGCAGAAGGGTACTGCACCAGCTTCATAATGTAACCAAACCGCGAATGTGTGAACAGATATTAAGAGCGATAAAGGAGTAGAAACATGGCGAAGGCGAAACTGAGCAAAGACGATGTCAAAGAATACATCAAAAACATGCCGGTGTTTGAGCTGGCCGAATTAGTAAAAGAGTTGGAAGAAGAACTGGGAGTCTCCGCAGCAGCTCCTATGGCTGCAATGCCTATGGCTATGCCGGCAGGAGTTGCAGGAGCTGGTGCTGAGGCTGCGGCGGAGGAAGAAAAGACTGAGTTTGACGTAGTGATCACTGAGGTGGGTGACAAGAAAATCCAAGTGATAAAAGTGGTACGTGCCGTCACCGGTCTGGGTCTGAAGGAGGCCAAGGCTTTGGTGGATGCGCTGCCAGGCGCAGTGAAAGAGGGTGTGTCCAAAGATGAAGCCGACGAGGTGGTCAGTCAGTTGGAAGAAGCTGGTGCCACTGTCGAAGTAAAGTAGCCTGAACCTGGTTAGATAAAAGGGTGGACCCCACTCGTTAGAGCGAATCGTTTTTGCGTTCACCCCAAAACTTTCCAGCCATCCGAGGATGACCAAGGGATATCGCGGATGGCCGGATCTTGAACTTGGTGGTTTCCGTCCCTGTTCTCTTTGATGAAGGGCCGGAAGCCCACTCCGTCATCTCTTTTGGGCCAGCTGTCGTGGCCCAAGGCCGGGTGATGGAGTCAGCGCCAAAGGTGGGAAAATATGGAAACCTCATTGGCCAATGATTATCGAGTGCGGAAGAGTTTTGGCAAAATCAAACACATAGTCGAGATCCCAAACCTTATAGAGATGCAGAAACAATCCTATGAACGGTTTCTGCAAAAGGAAGTGGATCCTGATGAACGGGTCGACAAAGGTCTGCAGGGCGTTTTTCAAGGGGTCTTCCCTATTCGCGACTTCAGTGGGACTGCCTCTCTGGAGTTTGTCCGCTACAGCATTGGCAGAGCCAAGTATGATGTGGATGAGTGTTTGCAGCGGGGGATGACCTATGAGGCGCCAATGAAGATTACGGTGCGGCTCGTGGTCTACGATGTGGACAAAGACAGTGGCGCCAAGCACATTCGGGACATTAAAGAGCAGGAGATTTATTTCGGCACCATACCGTTGATGACCGATAACGGTACCTTCATTGTCAACGGCACTGAGCGGGTGGTGGTTAGCCAGTTGCACCGTTCTCCAGGTATTTTCTTTGACCACGACAAGGGCAAGACCCATTCAAGCGGAAAGCTTCTTTACTCTGCCAGGATCATTCCCTTACGCGGCTCTTGGATTGATCTGGAATTTGACCCCAAAGACATTCTTTACGTGCGCATTGATCGACGACGCAAGTTTCCGGTCACCATCCTGCTCAAGGCTTTGGGCTACAGCGCTGATGAGCTGCTCGACTATTTTTACGATTCCGAACGCGTTTATCTCAGAAAGGAAGGGGTGGCCAAGCTGCTGGACGACGAATTTCTGACCGGAACGCGTTCACCGGTAGACATCACTCATCCGAAAAGTGGCAAGGTTCTGGCTAAAAAGGGCAGAAAGCTGGGAGTCAAGCTCATCCAGCAGCTCAAAGACTCGAAAGTTAGCGAAATTCCATTTCCGGATGAGAACCTGGTGGGTCGAGTGGTCGCGCGTGATGTGGTTGATGAGAAAACCGGAGAGGTACTTATCCAGTGCAATGAAGAGCTCACAGAGGAACATCTCGTTACCGTGCGGGCCCAGTCCATAGAGCATTTGGACCTGCTCTATATGGATGGTGCCGATGTGAGTCCATCTTTTCGAAATACTCTGGCGATTGACAAGGTTGAGGATTCGGAAGCGGCGATTTTGGAAATCTATAGAAAACTACGGCCCAGCAATCCCCCCACCCCTGAGGTGGCGGCCGAGTTTTTCAAGAATCTCTTCTTTAGCCCTGATCACTATGATCTTTCCGAGGTGGGGCGGCTGAAGCTGAATCAGCAGCTGGAAACAGACTTGCCGCTCAGTCACCGCACCCTCACCGAGGATGGCATTTTCAGGGCTGTAAAAAAGTTGATTAAAATCAAAGACACCCAGGGGGCAGTGGACGACATCGATAATTTGGGCAATCGACGGGTGCGTGCGGTTGGGGAACTTCTGGAAAACCAGTATCGGATTGGGCTGGTGCGGATGGAGCGGGCCATCAAGGAACGCATGAGTCTTCAAGAGATTGAGACCCTGATGCCGCATGATCTTATTAATGCCAAGCCGGTATCAGCAGTGGTCAAAGAGTTTTTCGGCACCAGTCAACTGAGCCAGTTCATGGATCAGACCAATCCTTTAAGCGAGATCACCCACAAGCGGAGACTAAGCGCCCTCGGCCCCGGAGGCCTTACGCGAGAGCGAGCCGGCTTCGAGGTGCGTGACGTCCATCCTACTCACTACGGGCGCATATGTCCCATTGAAACCCCGGAAGGACCCAATATCGGTCTGATCGTCTCGTTGAGCACCTACGCCCGGGTGAACGAGTTCGGCTTCATCGAAACTCCGTATCGCGAGGTGGCAGGGGGCACAGTGTCCAACAACGTTGCCTATCTGAGCGCCATGGATGAGAAAAAACACGCCTTTGCCCAGGCCAATGCTCCTCTGGACAGCAAGAACAAATTCGTCCGAGACCAAGTCTCCTGCCGGCTGGAGGGCGAGTTTATAGTAGTCAGTCCCGACGAGGTGGAATTCATGGACGTGAGTCCGAACCAGCTGGTGAGCGTGGCGGCTTCCCTCATCCCCTTTCTAGAAAACGATGATGCGAACCGGGCGCTGATGGGCTCAAACATGCAACGTCAAGCTGTACCTCTTTTGAAGGCCAAAGCTCCGATAGTGGGTACCGGTATCGAGAGGGTTGTGGCCCAGGATTCAGGGGTCGCAATCATTGCCCGACGCGACGGGATGGTGGAAGATGTAGATGCCTCTCGTGTTGTGGTCCGGGCCTCCGACGGTGACGGCGATGACCAATCGCTCGCCTCCGCAGTGGATATCTATAAGATCACCAAGTTCCAGCGCTCCAACCAGAATACCTGTTTTAACCAAAAGCCTATCGTTCGTCCTGGGCAAAGAGTGAAGAAGGGGCAGATCATTGCTGATGGTCCCGGCACTGAAATGGGAGAACTCGCCCTTGGCCGGAACGTTACTGTGGCCTTTATGAGTTGGGGTGGATACAACTTTGAGGATTCCATCCTGGTGAGTGAGCGTGTGGTCAAAGAGGACGTCTTTACTTCTATCCACATCGAGGAATTCGAGTTGGTTGCCCGGGATACCAAACTGGGCAAAGAGGAGATCACCCGCGATATCCCCAACATCGGTGAGGAGGCCCTCGGAAACCTTGACGAGAGTGGAATTATAAGGGTCGGCGCCACGATACAAACCGGCGACATTTTGGTGGGCAAGGTAACGCCAAAAGGTGAGACCCAGCTCACCCCAGAGGAAAAATTGCTCCGGGCTATATTTGGTGAAAAGGCGGGGGATGTGAAAGACACTTCTCTCCGGGTGCCCCCGGGGGTGGAGGGCATTGTTATTGATGCCAAGGTCTTTTCCCGTAGGGGTGTAGACAAGGATGAACGGACCAAATCCATTGAAGACGAAGAAATAGCGCGGTTGCTGAAGGATCAGCGAGACGAGATAAAGATAATCAAGAAAAGCGCACTGAGGAAACTCGAACGGTTGCTGGCAAAGAAGAAGTCAGCCAAACCCGTCAAAGACGGCAAGAAGATCTTGATTAAGAAAGGCGGTTCTTTTCCTGGTGACATCCTTGCTCAGTTGGCTCCCGGCCAGTGGATGGATATCGAGGTGCAGGGCAAGGTTGAGGTGACCGGACAGATTCGAGAAATCTGGGAGAACTACCACGAACAGATCGAACTGGTGCAAATGGTCTTCGAAGACAAAATCGCCAGACTCAAGAAGGGGGACGAGCTGCCCCCAGGTGTGATCAAGATGGTCAAGGTTTATCTGGCGGTGAAGCGCAAGCTGTCGGTGGGGGACAAGATGGCCGGCCGGCACGGTAACAAGGGGGTGGTGAGCCGGGTTCTGCCTGAAGAGGACATGCCCTACTTTGCCGATGGCGCCCCGGTGGATATTGTCCTTAATCCCCTGGGCGTACCTTCGCGCATGAATGTGGGTCAGGTCTTGGAGACCCATCTGGGCTGGGCCGCCAAGGGGCTCGGCGAACAACTGGCTCAGTTACTGGAGGCATACAAGAGTCAGGAAACCGTAAAGGCGAAGCTGCGGCGGCTTTACTCCAAGCAGGAATTCAAGGAGTACTTTGCCGAGGCGGATGAAGCCGAACTCAAGAGCCTGATTCCCCACTATAAAGAGGGCTTTCATCTGGCCAGTCCAGTATTTGATGGCGCCGAGGAGGGGGAGATTCGGGAGTTTCTGAAAGAAGGAGGTCTGCCGGAACTGGGACAGGCTACCTTGTATGACGGCCGCAATGGTGAGCCATTCCACAGCGAAGTCACTGTGGGTGTTATGTATATGATGAAGTTGCACCACTTGGTGGACGACAAGCTGCACGCGCGCTCCATTGGTCCCTATTCACTGGTAACCCAGCAGCCATTGGGTGGCAAAGCACAGTTTGGTGGGCAACGTTTGGGTGAGATGGAAGTTTGGGCAATGGAGGCCTATGGTGCCGCCTATGCCTTGCAGGAGTTCTTGACGGTGAAATCCGATGATGTGGCCGGCAGAACCCGCATGTATGAAAAAATAGTCAAGGGCGAGAATACGCTCGAGGCTGGGTTGCCGGAATCTTTCAACGTACTGGTGAAGGAGCTCCAGGCCCTGGGTTTGGATGTCCGCTTGTTGGAAGACGCCGACTCGTAAACGGATAGTATGGCAATTTAGTCTCATACGTATTACGAGGCGTTTAAGAAGTTAAGCGAGAAATCTGAAAAACTCGAAATCCGAATATCGAAATCCGAAACAATGTTCCAATGCTCAAAACTCAAATGACCAAAACAAAAAATTGCCATTTTGATCTATATGTTTTGAACATTAAAGAATTCGTATTTTGAATTTGTTTCGTGCTTCGTGCTTCGAATTTCGGATTTACTTATATTCGATGCACAATATTCGGGTTTGATCACAAAAAATCTTTAACGAGGAGAGAATTCTCCTCGAGGAGGTTGCAGTGAAAGAACTGTACAACCTTTTCGTTCGGCCCAAAGATCCTTTGAGTTTCAACGCAGTTCGTATCTCTCTGGCCTCACCGGAGAAAATCCGGGAATGGTCCTATGGAGAGATCAAGAAGCCGGAGACCATTAATTACCGGACTTTCAAGCCTGAGCGTGATGGCCTGTTCTGTGCCAAGATATTTGGGCCCACAAAAGACTACGAGTGCAACTGTGGTAAATACAAACGCATGAAACATAGGGGAGTCGTCTGTGAAAAATGTGGCGTCGAAGTGATTCAGTCCAAAGTGCGACGGGAACGCATGGGCCACATTGCACTGGCAGCCCCGGTTGCCCACATATGGTTCCTGAAAAGTTTACCCAGTAAGGTGGGTAATCTTCTGGATCTCACCCTCAAGGAGTTGGAGAAGGTTCTCTATTTCGATAGCTATATTGTGATTGATGCTGGGGATACCCCACTGAGCGACCACGAGCTGCTGAGCGAAGAGCGGTATCGTCAATTGCGCGAGCAGCACGGCAACAGCTTCAAGGTAGGCATTGGGGCGGAAGCCGTAAATGAACTTCTGGGCAAATTGGACTTGAACGGACTTGCCGAAGAACTGCGCCTGGAGATCACCAAAACCAAATCAGTGGCCAAACGGAAAAAATTGGCCAAACGACTCAAGGTGGTCAATGCATTCCGGGAATCGGGAAACCAGCCCCAGTGGATGATCTTAGAAGTGATCCCGGTACTGCCTCCTGATTTACGGCCCCTCGTCCCCCTCGACGGCGGGCGTTTCGCCACCAGTGATCTCAACGATCTCTACCGCCGGGTTATTAATCGGAATAATCGCTTGCGACGTTTGCAGGAGTTAAATGCGCCGGAGATCATAATCCGTAATGAGAAGCGGATGCTGCAGGAGGCTGTGGATGTTTTGTTCGACAACGGCAGAAGGGGCAAGACGATCACCGGTCCCAACAAAAGAGCTCTCAAGTCCCTGTCTGATATGCTGAAAGGCAAACAGGGCCGCTTTCGCCAAAACCTCTTGGGCAAACGGGTGGACTACTCCGGACGTTCAGTTATTGTCATCGGTCCCAATTTGCGACTGCACCAGTGCGGCATACCGAAAAAGATGGCCCTTGAGCTATTCAAACCGTTCATTTACAACAAACTGGAGGAGCGCGGCTATGTGACCACCATCAAGAGTGCCAAGAAAATGGTGGAAAAGGAGACTCCAGAGGTATGGGATTGCCTGGATGAGGTGGTCAAAGAGTATCCGGTGCTTCTGAACCGCGCCCCGACATTGCACCGGTTAGGCATTCAGGCCTTCGAACCCATTCTCATCGAAGGGAAAGCTATACAGATCCATCCACTGGTTTGTGCTGCCTTCAATGCTGACTTCGACGGCGACCAGATGGCGGTGCACATACCGCTTTCCATCGAAGCGCAGATCGAGGCGCGGGTGCTGATGATGAGCACCAATAACATTTTGAGTCCTGCTCATGGAGAGCCCATTATCGTGCCGAGTCAGGATATCGTGCTCGGCATCTATTACATGACCAGGGAGAAACCTTTTGCCAGGGGTGCGAACAAGGTTTTTGCCAATGCAGAAGAAGTGCGCTGCGCCTATGATGCTGGAGAACTGGATCTCCATGCCCAAATTTCGGTGCGCATGAACGGCACGCGAGTGGAAACCACCACTGGCCGGGTGTTGCTGTCAGAGGTGGTACCATCTGAACTTCCCTTCGAACTGATAAACAAAGTTATGAACAAGAGAGCTCTAGCCGAGCTTTTCGACCATAGTTACCGTAAGGCCGGGGTTAAAAGTACGGTGATACTGGCCGACCGTATCAAAGATATCGGTTACAAGTTTGCTACCCGCTCCGGTGTTTCCATAGCGGTTTCCGACATGGTCATCCCGTCACGCAAACAAGACATCATTCAGCAGGCGTCAGACAACATCAAAGAGATCGAAAGACAGTACAATGAAGGTCTCATAACCGACGGTGAGAAGTACAACAAAGTCGTGGACATCTGGGCCAAGGCTACCGAGGATATTGCTGGTGAGATGATGTTTGAAATTGCTACGGAAAAAATCACCGATCCTGATGGCAAGCAGGTGGAGACGCCCTCGTTCAACCCCATCTTCATGATGGCCGACTCAGGCTCTCGAGGAAGTAAGGATCAGATGCGCCAGCTTTCGGGAATGCGTGGGCTTATGGCCAAACCGTCGGGTGAAATTATCGAAACTCCCATTACTGCTAACTTCCGCGAAGGTCTTACGGTGTTGCAGTACTTCGTTTCCACCCACGGAGCGCGAAAAGGGCTGGCAGACACAGCCTTGAAGACCGCCAACTCTGGATACCTGACGCGGCGATTGGTTGATGTAGCCCAGGATTCCATTGTTTATGAGAAAGACTGCGGCACCATTGACGGCATCTGGGTGGAGGCACTCACTGAGGCTGGAGAGATTATCCAGCGTCTGGGTGAGCGTATTTTGGGTCGGGTGACCCTCGAAACCATAAAGGATCCGTTCACCGATAAAGTGTTGGTCAAGAAAAACGATGAAATCGACGAGCAAGCGGTAACTCGGATAGAGGAGGCTGGACTGGAAGGCATTCATATCCGTTCCGTCCTCACCTGCCGCAGCAAGCGTGGCGCCTGTATGAAGTGCTATGGGCGTGATCTGGCTCATGGCCGCATGGTGGAGATCGGTGAAGCTATTGGTATCATCGCTGCCCAGTCCATCGGCGAGCCTGGAACCCAGTTGACAATGCGTACCTTTCACATCGGTGGTACGGCGAGCAAACGTATTGAACAAACCTCAATTAGTAACCGCAATCCCGGCACGGTGAAATATGTAAATCTGAACACGGTCCTGGATGTGGCAGGGGATCTTGTGGTGATGAACCGCAATGGAGAACTCACCATTATCGGCGAAGGGGGGCGGGAGCGTGAACGCTACCAGATCATTTATGGTGCCAAATTGAAGGTCACAGATGGTCAGCAGGTAGAGGGTGATACCTTGCTGGCTGAGTGGGACCCCTTTACTACCCCCATCCTCACTGAGGTGGGCGGCATAGTAAAGTTTGGCGACATCGTCGAAGGCCTCACCATGCAGGAGAAGGTTGACCCGGTTACCGGGAAGGCCAGCAAAGTTATTGTGGAATACAGGGATACTGATGTAAGGCCGCGGATTTCCATGAAAGATAAGTCAGGGAAGACGGCAAAAATAGGCAAGGCTGCAGCCCGTTACTTTATGCCTGTGGGCGCCATCATCATGGTAGCCGAGGGTGATCCGCTTTCCGCTGGAGATGTCCTTGCCAAAATCCCGCGTGAGACCACCAAGACGAAGGACATCACCGGTGGTCTGCCACGAGTGGCTGAGCTCTTTGAAGTCCGCAAACCCAAAGAGCAGGCAGTGATCAGCGAGATAAGCGGTATGGTCTCCTTTGGCAAGGATACCAAAGGTAAGCGCAAGGTGGTTATCACTCCAGAAGTTGGCGATCCCAAGGAGTACTTGATCCCCAAAGGCAAGCACATCAGTGTCCATGAGGGCGACCTGGTACGGGCAGGTGAGTCCCTTATGGATGGCGCTGCCAACCCCCACGACATTCTCAACATCCTTGGTGAGAAGGAGTTGGCCAAATACCTGGTGGACGAAGTCCAGCAAGTGTACAGGCTGCAGGGGGTCAAGATTAATGACAAACACATAGAAGTAATTGTGCGCCAGATGCTCAAACGGGTCAGGATCAGCGACCCAGGTGATTCAGACCTTCTCATGGGCGAACAGGTGGAGAAGCACCGTTTTGAGGAAACCAACCAGAAGTTGCTCGACGAAGGCAAGAAGCCCGCAGTGGGTGAACCATTGTTGCTGGGAATCACCAAGGCATCTCTTAGCACTGAGAGCTTCATCTCTGCCGCCTCTTTCCAAGAGACCACCAAGGTGCTTACCGATGCGGCAGTGGGCGGCAGGGTGGATTATCTGCGAGGTCTGAAAGAGAACGTGATCATGGGAAGACTGATCCCTGCAGGAACCGGTCTGAAGCAGTACCGGGATATGGTTTCAGGTGAAAAAGAAGAAGCGGCAGGATCTTCATAAGAAATGAGCGATCAGCAGTCGGGAATCAACAAGTAAAACTGAGAGCTGAAAGCTAAGGACGTCTACGATAAAAAGGTCTTGACAAATCGACAACAGGCAAGTAGTTTTAGATGTTTTTGGTGCCGGTGCTTTGCAGCACCGCAGAGACGGATTTTACGAGCGAGTGAGACGTAGGTATTATGCCCACTATTAATCAGTTAGTTCGCAAGGGAAGAAGACAGGTTAAGCGGAAAAAGACGACCCCGGCTTTGCAGGGGTGCCCACAGAAGCGTGGGGTTTGTGTGCGAGTCTACACTACGACCCCGAAGAAGCCTAATTCGGCGCTCCGCAAAATTGCCAGGGTGCGGCTAACCAATGGCATAGAAGTGACCTCCTATATCCCAGGTGTGGGACACAACCTCCAGGAGCACTCTGTGGTTTTGATTCGGGGTGGCAGGGTCAAAGATCTGCCGGGTGTGCGTTACCATATAGTCCGGGGTACGCTTGACGCCACAGGGGTCCAAGATCGACGCCAAGGTCGCTCGAAGTACGGAGCAAAGAAACCCAAGTAGCTAAATAGGTGAACGGTCACCAGAGCATGGGCCACGGAAACATCTTGCCGTGGCCCATGTCATGTATCGGCCCGAAAAACCTCCTACTCGGGGAGAGGGCCGGCGGGATCAACTCCGCTATCTGAGGAGCATGCTAATGCCGAGAAGAAGAGAGGTTCCCAAGAGGGTCATTTTGCCAGATCCTAAGTACGGCAGCAAACTGGTTGCCAAGTTTATCAACAACATTATGAGGATGGGCAAAAGAAGCGTCGCCGAACGCATACTATACGAATCCTTTGATATTATCGCCGAGCGCTCCAAGCAAGACCCGTTGGAAATCTTCAATAAGGCCTTGGATAACGTTAAGCCTACTCTAGAAGTCAAATCCAGACGGGTAGGGGGGTCGACCTATCAGGTACCAGTTGAGGTGCGAAGCAGTCGGAGGGTGGCGCTGGCTATCCGCTGGATTATCAATTATGCCCAACAACGCTCGGAGAAGAGCATGATGCATAAGCTGGCGGGTGAATTGCTTGATGCAGCCAACAACCGCGGCGCGTCGGTGAAGAAGAAGGAAGACACCCATCGCATGGCCGAAGCGAACAAGGCGTTTGCGCATTATCGCTGGTAGGCACAAAGCGATGTGGGATATGTGATATGTGATGTGAGATTTGCACAGCCCCGATAGTTTTTCCCACATCTCATATCTCAGATCTCACATCGTGAATTGGAGATTAGTAGGTCGGGAGGTTCTGCGAAGCAGGTTCACCCGACGGCAATCTGTGTCGGATCAACCTCGCGGCGCGAGAACGATCCGACCTACAGGCTAAGGATAGAGAAAAAGAATGGCCCGTCAGGTCCCATTAAATATGGTTCGCAATATCGGCATCATGGCCCACATTGACGCCGGGAAGACGACCACCACCGAGAGGATACTCTATTACACCGGAGTTTCCTACAAGATGGGGGAGGTCCACGAAGGCACCGCGGTGATGGACTGGATGGAACAGGAGCAGGAGCGGGGGATTACCATTACCAGCGCTGCCACCACCTGTTTCTGGAGAGACCACCGCATCAATATCATCGACACTCCCGGGCATGTGGATTTCACCATGGAGGTGGAGCGGTCACTGCGAGTTCTCGATGGAGCAGTAGCCATCTTCTGTGCCGTGGGGGGGGTGGAACCCCAGTCGGAGACGGTCTGGCGCCAGGCCGACCGCTACGGTGTACCCCGTATCGCCTTCATTAACAAGATGGACCGGCTGGGAGCGGATTTTCAGCGCTGTCTGAGAATGATGCGAGAGCGATTGGGTGCCTCAGCTGTGGCAGTGCAAATTCCCCTGGGCGATGAGCAAGATTTCCGTGGCGTTGTAGATTTGATCAGCATGAAAGCGGTGGTGTGGGAGGACAGCACCCTGGGAGCCGGCTACCAACTGGTTGATGTGCCCGAAGAGGTGCAGGACGAGGCTGAGGAGTATCGGCAACTACTGGTGGAGGCGGTTGCTGAAGCTGACGAAAACCTCTTGGAGAAGTATCTGGAGGGCCAGACGATCAGCAATGAAGAGATCGAGACAGCATTGCGCAGAGCAACCGTCGAATTACAGCTGGTTCCGGTTTTGTGTGGTGCTGCCTTCAAGAATAAAGGGGTGCAGCTTCTGTTGGACGGCATCGTTAAGTACCTCCCTTCGCCCTCAGATGTGGAGGCTATCTCTGGCATTACGCCCCAAGGTGAGGTGGAGACCAGCGCAGCTGATGATGATGCCCCGTTTGCAGCACTGGCCTTCAAGCTCATGAACGATCCTTTTGTGGGACACGTTACTTTTCTCCGGGTCTATTCGGGACATCTCAAGAGTGGCATTCAGGTGTTGAATTCCAGCAAAAGTGTCCGGGAGAAAATAGGCCGGCTGCTGAAAATGCACGCCAACAAGCGGGAAGAAATTAAAGAGGTCTATGCCGGTGATATTGTCGCGGCCCTGGGCCTACGTAATACCGCCACCGGCGACACTCTCTGTGATCCTGCCCGCCCGATTGTGCTGGAGGCCATGGAAATTCCGGCGCCGGTGATCTCAATTGCTATCGAACCCAAAAGCAAAGAAGATCAAGAAAAGCTAGGGATGAGCCTGGCAAAAATTGCCGCTGAAGATCCTACTTTTGTAGTAAAGGTGGAGAAAGAAACTGGTGAGACCATCATTTCAGGGATGGGGGAACTCCACCTTGAGATAATAGTCGATCGACTACTCAGAGAATTCAAGGTAAATGCCAACGTGGGTAAACCTCAGGTGGCCTACCGTGAAACCATAACCCGCAATGTCCGGGTGGAGGGGCGCTTTGTCAGACAGAGTGGCGGGCGCGGACAGTTCGGTCATGTTTGGTTAGAACTTGAGCCCAATGAGCGGGGTGCGGGGTTTGAGTTTGAAGACCGCATTGTAGGTGGTGTAGTACCCAAAGAATACATTCGCTCTGTAGAGCGAGGAGTCAAGGAGGCTTTGGAACAGGGGATCCTTGCTGGTTATCCGCTGGTGGATATCCAGGTAAGCTTGGTGGATGGTTCGTACCATGAAGTGGACTCCTCGGATATCGCTTTCGCCATTGCCGGATCCATGGCTGTCAAATCAGGGGTCAAGGATGCAACCCCAATCTTGCTGGAGCCGATCATGGCTGTGGAGGTCGTGGTCCCGGAAGAATATATTGGTGAAGTTGTGGGCGATGTTAACGCGCGCCGCGGCCGCATTATGAGCATGGAGACTCGGACCAATGTCCAGGTGATCGAGTCGCGCGTTCCTTTGGCAGAAATGTTCGGATATGCTACAGACTTGCGCTCGGTGACTCAAGGTCGAGCCACTTTTCATATGCAATTTTCCCATTACGAACCGGTACCGTTTTCCATTTCCGAAGAGGTGAAGGCTGCGGCCACCGGTTGAGGTGTGAAGGAAAGAGATCAGGGGCGGCTTGAGAGAGCTAGCCCACTCACGCAATTGGCAGTACAGAGTCCAAGGAGGAACCGCCATGGCGAAGAAGAAGTATGAGAGGACGAAGCCGCATATAAATGTAGGTACGATCGGTCACATAGACCATGGTAAGACGACGTTGACGGCGGCGATAACGAAGCATTTATCGAAGAAGGGCATGGCGGAGTTTGTTCCGTTCGATGAGATAGACAAGGCGCCGGAGGAGAAGGAGCGCGGGATCACGATAGCGACGGCGCATGTGGAGTATGAGACGGATAATCGTCATTATGCCCATGTTGATTGTCCTGGTCACGCGGACTACATCAAGAACATGATCACAGGTGCGGCTCAGATGGACGGGGCGATTTTGGTAGTAGGTGCGGATGACGGACCGATGCCCCAGACCCGGGAGCACATATTGTTAGCGCGTCAGGTAGGGGTGCCGTACATTGTGGTGTTTTTGAACAAGGTAGACATGGTTGACGATGAGGAGTTAATCGAGCTGGTTGAATTGGAGTTACGGGAGTTGTTGTCGAAGTATGAGTTTCCCGGTGATGATATTCCAATCATCAAGGGCAGTGCGTTGAAGGCGTTGGAGACGGATGATTCTGACAGCGATGATGCTCGTTGTGTTTTTGAGTTAATGGAGGCGGTGGACGCCTACATTCCGGAGCCTGTGCGCGATGTAGACAAGCCGTTTTTGATGCCGATAGAGGATGTATTCAGCATATCGGGACGGGGTACGGTGGTGACCGGTCGTTTAGAGCGTGGGGTAATCAAAGTAGGAGATGATGTAGAGATAGTGGGGATTCGGCCGACGCACAAGACGGTATGTACGGGAGTGGAGATGTTTCGCAAGACCTTGGATGAAGGTCAGGCGGGAGACAATATAGGGGTTTTACTGCGAGGTGTGAAGCGAGATGACGTGGAGCGAGGTCAGGTAGTGGCGCATCCTGGATCGATTACGCCGCACCGTAAGTTTAAGGCAGAGGCGTATGTATTAAAGAAGGAAGAGGGAGGTCGTCACACGCCGTTTTTCAATGGTTATAGGCCACAGTTTTATTTTCGGACCACGGATGTGACCGGAGTGGTGACGTTGCCGGAGGGGGTGGAGATGGTGATGCCCGGAGACAACGTGTCCATGAGCGTTGAGTTGATCACGCCGATAGCGATGGAGAAGGAGTTGCGGTTTGCCATTCGAGAGGGAGGCCGCACCGTAGGCGCCGGTGTCATCAGTGAAGTCATTGAGTAGATATGAGATATGAGATGTGAGATTTCAATAGACCTATTGTATCTCACATCACACATCGCACAGCCCAGATCCTGTTTTTGAGGATGGAGTAGTTATGGCAAACCAAAAAATCCGTATACGACTCAAGGCATACGACCACAAGTTGTTGGATCAATCCACCAACGAGATCGTCGAGACGGCAAAGAGAACTGGTGCCAAGGTGGCGGGACCCATACCTTTGCCCACCAAGATTACCAAATATTGCGTGCTCCGTTCTCCACATGTGGACAAGAAATCTAGGGAACAGTTCGAAATTCGAACCCACAAGCGACTTTTGGATATTGTCGAACCCACCCAGCAGACAGTGGATGCCCTGATGAAGTTGGACCTGTCGGCAGGGGTGGATGTTGAGATAAAGCTGTAACCGCATAGCTCAAAACGCTGGCGTGAAAGTGATTGAAAATGGTTAATGCACTAATTGGCAAGAAATTGGGGATGTCCCAGTTATTTTCTCCAGACGGTGAGGTCACCCCGGTTACGGTTATTCAGGCGGGGCCGTGCACGGTCACCCAGATCAAGAGTGTTGACAGCGATGGTTACAATGCCGTGCAGTTGGGCTTTGGAGAAAGGAAGCCCGAGCGGACCCAGAAACCTTTGCTGGGTCATTTCAAGAAAAGCGGGAAAGGCCCTTTCGCCGTGGTTAGAGAGGTGAGAGTGGACGATGTAGGAGAATTTGAGCTGGGGCAAGAAGTCAGCGCTGATATATTTCAGGTAGGCGAGTTGGTCCAGGTGGCTGGCAAGAGCAAGGGGAAAGGCTTTGCCGGCACCATCAAGCGCTGGAATTTTTCTCGGGGTCCGATGAGTCACGGAGGCATGAACAAACGTCCTCCAGGATCCGTAGGCTGCAGTGCTTCGCCCTCTCGGGTGATCAAGGGAAGAAAGATGCCAGGCCAGATGGGCAATCGGAGCGCGACGGTTAAGGGGCTCATGGTGGTGGACGTCAGACCCGAAGAAAACATCATTCTTATTAGGGGTGCCGTGCCTGGCGGGCGAAACGGAGTGGTATTTATCAAAAAGAGCGGCAAATTCTAGCAACAAAGTAGTCTCTGAAGGAAAAGCTGCTCCCACGGTAGAGACAAGAAAAGAGGCTGGTCGTGGCAACAGTGGCCGTTTGCAATAGCAAGAACGAACAGATAGGTGAAATCGAACTGAACGACGAGATTTTCAATGTCCAGGTCAAGTCCCACCTGCTCCATGAAGTGGTGCTCATGCAGCTGGCCAAGAGGAGATCTGGGAGTGCCAGCACCAAAGGACGTTCTGAGGTGAGAGGTGGCGGTCGCAAGCCCTGGCGGCAAAAGGGGACTGGACGTGCTCGGGCGGGAACGAGATCTTCTCCAATCTGGCGCGGGGGGGGCGTCGCCTTCGGCCCCAAGCCGAGAGATTATACCCCCAAGGTCAACAAAAAAATCCGCAAGCAGGCCTTGAAGATGGCCTTGAGCAGCAAATGTAAAGAAAATCAGGTAGTGGTACTGGATGGGTTTGGTCTTGATGAGATAAAAACAAAGGCTTTTGCGGAAGTTTTGCAGGCCTTTGATCTGGATAGCGTTTTGGTGGTGATTCCAGAGCGTGACGATGTTGTCGAAGTTTCGGCCAGAAATGTGCCCCATACGAAGGTTCTGCGCTCTGCAGGGCTGAATGTTTATGACATCCTCAGGTATCAGCATCTGGTGCTGATGAAAGAGGCGGTTCCGAAAATAGAGGCTGCCCTGCTCGGGAGAGAATCGCATAGCGCATAGCGCCAAGCGCAGAGCGAAAAACAGAAACGTAACGCTCTGCCCGCTAGGCTATAGGTGAATTATGGATGATGCCTACAAGATTATCAAACGACCACTGATTACTGAAAAGAGCACGATAGTAAAAGAGATGCACAATCAGCTGGCCTTCGAGGTGGATCGTCGGGCCAACAAGATAGAGATCAAGAAGGCTGTGGAGAGAATATTTAAGGTTCAGGTTGAGGATGTGCGCACCATGAACTATCAGGGCAAACGCAAGCGGCTTGGTCGCACAGAGGGCCGCAGGCGCCATTGGAAAAAAGCTGTTGTTACTCTGAAACCTGGGCAAAAGATCGAGTTTTTTGAAGGCGTTTAAAAGAGGAACAATATGGCAGTCAAAAGCGTAAAACCGACATCACCTGGGAGACGGTTTCAAACCTACCCGACCTTTGAGGAGATTACTCGCACTAAACCTGAGAAGAGTCTCCTGCGGCCATACAAGAGATCGGGTGGTCGCAACTCTTATGGCCGGGTTACCGTGCGCCATCGGGGAGGAGGGCACAAGCGTAGGTATCGTGTTATCGATTTTAAGCGCGAAAAAAGCGACATCCCAGCCCGGGTGGCCACCATTGAGTACGATCCGAATCGCTCTGCTCGGATTGCGCTCCTCCATTATGCAGACGGTGAGAAGCGTTACATCCTCGCACCCGTAGGGATGAGGGTGGGCGATATGGTGATTACCAGCGAGTCGGCCGACATTAAACCGGGCAATACTCTAACCTTAGAAAAAATCCCCCTTGGTACCATTATCCACAATGTGGAAATGAAAGCAGGAAAGGGCGGACAGTTGGCGCGGAGCGCCGGAACCGGGGTGCAACTTATGGCCAAGGAGGGTCGTTATGCCTTGCTGAAGCTGCCCTCGGGAGAGCTGCGGAGAGTATTGCGAGAGTGCAAGGCCACCATCGGCCAGGTGGGAAATATTGATCACGAAAACATAAGCTTAGGCAAGGCGGGACGGACGCGCTGGCTCGGGCGCAGATCCAAAGTGCGTGGTGTGGCCATGAACCCGGTGGATCATCCTCACGGGGGTGGCGAGGGCAAGAGTTCAGGAGGAAGGCATCCGGTTACCCCATGGGGTGTGCCCACCAAGGGATACCGGACTCGTAAAGCGAAGCCAAGTGACAAGCTTATTGTAAAGAGGCGCCCCAGGTAGTGCGCTAGGTTTGAGGAGGCGAACGTGCCGCGATCGTTAAAAAAAGGCCCTTTTGTTGAAGAAAAATTATTGAAGAAGGTACTGATTGCTCAGGAGCACCGGGATCACCGCATGATCAAGACCTGGTCTCGTCGCTCCACCGTTGTGCCTGAATTTGTGGGTTTGACCATAGCGGTGCACAACGGCAAGAAGTTCATTCCTGTGTTTGTCACCGAGAATATGGTGGGACATAAACTGGGTGAATTTGCTCCCACGAGGGTATTTTACAGTCATGCGGGCGATCGCAAGAGTCGTCTGAAGGGCAAGAGGTAAGAACCTGGCGGCGACAGAGCCGGCCGACCATAGGACGCGAATTATGGAAGTCAAGGCAGTTACTCGATATGTCAGAATGGCGCCGCGCAAGGCGCGATTGGTCACCGAACTTATACAGGGAAAACAGGTTGAAGAGGCCTTAACGATTCTCAGATTCGTGCCTAAGAAGGCAGCGCGTTTGGTGGATAAAACACTCAGGTCAGCGGTGGCTAACGCAGAGCAGAATCCTAATATCGATGTAGATACACTCTACATTAAGCGAATATTTGTGGATGAGGGTCCGACAATGAAACGTTGGCGGGCTCGGGCTATGGGACGCGCCACTAAGATCATCAAGCGCACCAGTCACATCACGGTTATTCTCGATGAGGCTTAGGCAGAGTTAGTTGGCTAGATTTAGCTGTTTTAGGGAGGTTGTGAAAAATCCGAAATCCGAAGCTCGAAGCACGAAACAAATTCGAATTTCGAATTTTCAAATGTTCAAAACAATACTGACTAGCTGTGCAATTGACAGTTTTGGTCATTCGGATTTTAAGAATTGGGATTTGTTTCGGATTTCGATATTCGAATTTAATCGGCACAACCCTCAACTTGTTTAAAGATATGACTTTTTCCGGTAACCCAAGCGATGGTTTACTGGACCTTGGAGGTGAAGTTTGGGACAAAAGGTACATCCGATAGGACTAAGGCTGGGCATCATCCGATCGTGGGATTCCAAGTGGTTTGCCAAGAAGGAATACTCCAATCTCGTTTATGAAGATGCTGAAATCCGTAAGTTCCTCAAAGAAAAGCTTTATCACGCAGGGATTTCTCGGATCGAAATCGCGCGTGCAGCTGACCGGGCGAGGATCCGAATCCATACCGCCCGGCCTGGCATAGTGATTGGCAAAAAGGGTTCCGAAATCGAGGCCTTGAAGCGACAGCTGGAACAGATAGTCAAGCGCGAGGTAATGATTGATATCCAAGAGGTGCGCAAGCCCGAAATGGATGCCACTTTGGTTGCCGAAAACATTGCTCTCCAGCTGACACGGAGGGTCGCTTTTCGTCGGGCAATGAAGAAGGCTGTGAGCTCGTCATTGAAGTTCGGTGCCAAAGGAGTACGTGTGGCCTGTGCCGGTCGTTTGGGGGGAGCGGAAATGGCTCGGCGTGAGTGGTATCGAGAAGGTCGGGTGCCGCTGCACACGCTGAGAGCTGATATTGACTATGGCACGGCGGTGGCCAAGACAACGTATGGGGTAATCGGCGTAAAGGTTTGGATTTTCAAGGGTGAGGTTCTTACCTAAGCAGATCCAGAGGGATAGCTAGATATGTTAGCACCGAAGAAGGTTAAATACCGGAAAAAACAAAAAGGCCGAATGGGAGGCAAGGCCTATCGAGGCGGCAAGCTGGTATTTGGTGATTATGGTTTGCAGGCCACAGAGGGTTCGTGGATGACCTCCCGACAGATTGAGGCGGCACGGATCGCCATGACCCGACATATCAAGAGGGGCGGGAAGATTTGGATCAGAGTTTTTCCAGATAAGCCTATTACCAAAAAACCCACCGAAACCAGGATGGGAAAAGGTAAGGGATCCCCTGAAGGCTGGGTTGCAGTGGTTCGCCCTGGTAAAATCCTGTACGAGATGGAAGGCGTGCCTGAAGCAGTAGCAAGGGAGGCCTTCAGGTTGGCTGGCCACAAATTAGGCTTTGGCACTAAATTCGTCAGCCGGGGAGGAAGTTGATGAAGGCTAGCGAATTCCGTGAGCTGAGCGTTGAAGAGTTGGAAGTAAAAGCAAAAGAACTGGCGGAGGCGTTCTTTAACCTGAAATTTCAACACGCCACCGGTCAGTTGGACAATACAGCCCAACTGAGAAGAACCCGCAAAGACATTGCCCGGGTAAAAACTGTTTTGGGAGAGAAGCAACGGGCACATGAGGACTAGAGCATGAAAGAGAGAGGTCTAGGGAAGACCCTAACGGGTACTGTCATTAGCGATCAAATGGACAAAACCGTGGTGGTGCAAGTCGATAGGCTGGTCAAGCACCACACCTATAAGAAATATGTACGGAGACGCTCAAAACATAAAGCTCATGATGAAAGTAATGAATGTAAGAAAGGCGATCGAGTGGTGATTCGTGAAACGAGGCCTTTGAGTAAGACCAAGCGGTGGCGAGTGAGCCAGATCCTTGAAAAGGGTGTCACCTAACTCGAGCTGAGTGGGCAGAGTCGAGAGCTTTCTACTATTCAAGAAATCATACCCTCATGTTGCCTGCCCACACCGAGGCCCAGCGCTTTTTGCCGGTTTGGGTAGGCAACATGAGGGTAGTAAACACTAGCTGCGGATTGAAGTACGAGTGGAGTAAGCCATGATTCAGACAGAAACCAAGCTGTTGGCCGCTGACAATTCAGGAGCCAAGAAGCTTTATTGCATAAAGGTCCTGGGCGGGTCCCGGAGGCGTTACGCTCGGGTGGGAGATATTATTGTGGTCTCAATCAAGGAGGCCATTCCCAACGCCAAGGTTAGACCCGGAGAAGTGATGAGAGCAGTGGTGGTAAGGACGAAGAAAGAAATTCGGCGGCAGGATGGGTCCTATATACGCTTTGACGACAATTCTGCAGTATTGGTTAACCAACAGCGTGAACCTATTGGTACCAGGATTTTTGGTCCGGTGGCGCGTGAACTGAGAGCCAAGGGATTTATGAAAATCATCTCTCTGGCACCAGAAGTGCTCTAGGGGCTAACCGAGAGGGAGATTTGATGGCACAGAGAAAGAAATACCATATTAAAAGAGACGACATAGTTATGGTTGTTGCCGGGAAAGAAAAAGGGAAGTCCGGCAAAGTTCTGAAGATTTTACCCAAGAAAGACCGGGCCGTAGTGGAGAAAGTTAACTTCATCAAACGCCACATGCGGCCAGGGGCACACAGTCGCCAGGGAGGTATCGTGGAAAAGGAGAATCCGATCCAAATTTCCAACCTCATGGTGGTATGCGGCAAATGCACTGATCCCACTCGGGTGGGACGGAGGGTGCTCGAAGACGGCAAGAGCGTTCGCTTCTGCAAGAAATGCGATGAAATCATTGATTAAGGCGAGCAAATAGCCACGAAGGTCACAATGAACAACAGATGTGTGAAGTGAGATGTGAGATGGGTAAACGCAAAGTCATATCTTTTCTCACATCTCATATCCCACATCCCACATCTATTGAGAAACTGTGATCTGAATTGAGAAACTGTGATTTGAGTGGTGAAAAAAGGATTTGTTAGATGTCCAGATTGAAAGAAACATATGAGCGAGATCTGATGCCTGCTCTCACGAAAGAGTTTCGTTACACCAGTCCAATGGAAGTACCTCGGCTGGAGAAGATCGTGCTCAACATGGGATTGGGCGAGGCAATTCAAAACATCAAAGTGCTGGATGCCTCAATGGAAGAGTTGGCCCTCATTGCTGGGCAACGTCCGGTGGTCACCCGAGCGCGTAAATCCATTGCTTCTTTCAAGTTGAGAGAGGGCATGCCCATCGGCTGCATGGTAACCCTTCGAAGAGGGAGGATGTACGACTTCTTTGACAAACTGGTTAACGTGGCACTACCTCGAGTTCGTGACTTCCGGGGTCTGTCTGACAAAGCTCTCGATGGGCGAGGGAACTTTACCGTGGGTATCAAAGAGCATATTATTTTCCCAGAGATCGATTACGACAAGATTGACAAAATCAAGGGGTTGAACATTACCATAGTCACCACAGCTAAAACCGATGAAGAGGGTAAGGCCCTGTTGAAAATGATGGGAATGCCCTTCAAAAGTTAATGAGGACGGAGGAGGTAACCTTGGCTCGAAAGGCACTTATCGCCAAAGCAAAAAGAAAACCGAAATTTACGGTGCGGTCATACAATCGCTGCCCTCTTTGTGGACGCTCCAGGGCCTACTTGCGCAAGTTCGGCATTTGCCGCATCTGTTTCCGGGACATGGCCCTTCGAGGCGAACTTCCCGGGGTAATAAAGTCAAGCTGGTAGACAAAGGAGCATCTCCATGGTGATGACGGATCCTATCGCAGATTTTCTCACCCAGATTCGCAACGGGTGTATGGCAAGGTTTGAACAGGTTGATATTCCTGCTTCCAAGATGAAGTTGAGTCTCGCTAAATTACTAAAAGAAGAGGGCTATATTAAGAACTACAAGCTCATTAAAGATAAAAGGCAGGGTAGACTGCGACTCTATCTGAAATACGATGCAGGTAATGTTCCAGTTATTGCTGGTCTAGAGCGTATAAGTAAGCCAAGCTGTAGAGTTTACGTGCACCACGATAAAATTCCCCCTGTGCTCAATGGCTATGGCACCGCAATTCTCTCTACTTCAAAAGGCGTACTAACTGATCGGGAGGCCCGCAAGCAGAGGGTTGGAGGGGAGCTTCTTTGTAAGGTGTGGTAGCCCGACTGCAAGGAAACCAGGATCCACTGAGGAGGATCTTACATGTCTCGTATTGGTAAAAAACCTGTTGAAATTCCGGCAGGCGTCAAAGTGAATCTCCGGGGTTCGGAGATCGAAGTAAGTGGGACCAAGGGTACACTTAAGCGTGAACTTCCACCGCGGGTAAAGGTGGAAATGACCGATGGCACTATTACAGTGAGTCCGGCAGATAACGGTAGAGAGGCGAGGGCGCTCCATGGGTTGACCCGAACCCTGATCAACAAC
Organism: Deltaproteobacteria bacterium; assembly: GCA_022340745.1. Classification (GTDB taxonomy): domain Bacteria; phylum Desulfobacterota; class Syntrophobacteria; order BM002; family BM002; genus BM002. The sequence goes on along the minus strand of JAJDNL010000239.1, from coordinate 69,956 downwards.
ATGGTGAAAGGTGTGACCAATGGTTATACCAAGGTATTGGAGATTAGCGGCGTTGGCTATCGTGCCGACGTTAAGGGTGATACCCTCCATCTGAGTTTGGGTTATTCGCACCCTATTGAGTTCAAGTTGCCCAAAGGAATAGAGGCTTCAGTTGACAAAAAGAACCGCATTACCTTGACCGGTGTCGACAACGAAATGCTGGGTATGGCCGCCGCTAAGATTCGCGATTTCCGCCGCTGCGAACCCTACAAGGGCAAAGGTATCAAATATGCCGACGAAGTGGTGCGGCGGAAGGTTGGTAAAACCGGAGTAAAGTAATTTAGAATCCAGTATCTATAAAGATTATGGCTAAACGTATTTTACTAACTAATTGAGTAGAGATATGGCTTCAAAGACTAATCCCAGGCAGCAGGCACGGCTCAAGCGGAAGAAACGGATACGCAAAAAAATATCAGGAAATCCGGAGCGACCAAGGCTTAGCGTTTTTCGGTCCAGCAAACACATTTATGCCCAACTGATCGATGATGACAACGGTTTGACCTTGGTTGCCGTCTCCACCTTGCATCCAGATGTTCGTCAACAAGAAAAGGTTAAGGGTAAGATCGAGGACGCCAAAAGGGTGGGCAAGATGATTGCCGATCAGGCCAAGGCGAAAGGGATTACCGAGGTAGTATTTGATCGCAACGGTTTTTTGTATCATGGCCGAGTGCGAGCTCTTGCCACGGCGGCCAGGGAAGCAGGACTGGAGTTTTAGAAGCTGTCAGCTATCGGCCCTCAGCAACTGAAGACTCAAAGCTGATTGCTGAAGGCGGAATGCTAAAAAAGGAGATAAGCCCTTGTATGAAATGGACGCAACGGAGCTGCAGTTAATTGACAAGGTGGTGCACATTAGCCGTGTAGCCAAGGTGGTGAAAGGCGGGCGGCGTTTCAGCTTCAGTGCCATCGTTGTAGTGGGTGACGGGCAGGGTTCAGTGGGTGCTGCTTTGGGAAAGGCGAACGAGGTACCAGAGGCAATCCGCAAGGGAGTGGATATGGCCAAGAAGAACATGTTTGATGTACCTCTTATCAACAACACCATTCCCTATGAGATTTTGGGTAAGTTTGGTGCGGCAAGTGTGCTCCTCAAACCTGCCTCTGAGGGAACAGGGGTAATTGCCGGAGGTGCTGTTCGCGCCATCATGGAAGCAGCCGGTGTCCACAACATCCTCACAAAATGTTTGGGTTCAAACAATCCTCACAACGTGGTGAAAGCGACCATAGAGGGATTGCGTATGCTGCGCAAGCCAGAGGAGATTGCCAAGAGACGCGGCAAGACCCTTGATGAGATCAAGATTTAATCTTGTTAGTTGGAAGGCGGAATAAGGAAGAGGGTACAGCATGTCAAAGGAGATCAGGGTAAGACTTGTTCGCAGTATGGTAGGAAGACCCGAAAGACATCGGAAGATTCTGAGAAGCCTTGGCCTCACTCGGATGCACAAGACGGTTACGCTCTATGATACCCCTCAAATTATGGGGGCAATTCGTAAGGTGGAACACTTGGTGGAAGTATCTCAGGTTTAAAGGATCGCTCTAGGTACTACCTATTGAGCATAGTGGGTTAGCGATGAGACTTGATGAGTTGAAACCTCCTAAGGGAGCGAAGAAAAAAGCCAAGCGATTTGGACGTGGGCCTGGATCAGGACGTGGCAAAACAGCTGGCCGGGGCAACAAGGGCCAGGGGTCACGTTCGGGAGGAGGCACACCACCAGGATTTGAGGGTGGTCAAATGCCTTTGCAGCGCCGACTTCCCAAAAGGGGTTTTTATAACCCCTTCAAAAAGGTCTACGCGGAGGTCAATGTCAGGGATCTGGAGCAGTTTGATCCCAAGAGCGTTGTGGATGAAGAGATCCTCCGCCAGAGGGGGCTGGTCAAAGGGCAATGGGATGGCGTTAAGTTGCTGGGTACCGGCGAGATCAGTAAGCCGCTTACAGTGCAAGTAGACCGGTGCAGTGCTGCGGCCCGACAAAAAATTGAGGCTGCGGGAGGCAAGATCGAGGTACCGTAGTAGGTTGTTTGCAAACGGGCGCTGTAGCTGTTCGTAGGCTTTGGGGTTGAGACCGGCAATATTAAATTCGAAATTCGAAGCACGAAGCACGAAACAAATTCGAAATTCAAATTTTCTAATTCTCGAAACGATAAAGATTAGGTCTCAACCTAGGGCGTTTTGGTCATTTGGATTTTGAACATTTGAAAATTGTTTCGGATTTCGATATTCGGATTTCGGATTTGCATAGATCGAATATAGATCAGGTCATACGAAAGCACTTACTCCGGATGAAGGGAGCTAGGCTCAAGTGATTGGTGGATTCCAGGCAATAGGCAAGATTCCTGAGCTCAAACGTCGCATCCTGATGACGTTTGCGCTTTTGGCGGTGTATCGCATAGGCGTGCACGTGCCAACGCCAGGAATCAACGCTGAGGCCCTGCAGGCGTTTTTCAACCAAGCACAGGGCACTCTCCTGGGGCTCTTCGACATGTTTGCTGGCGGTGCTCTCCGCAATCTTTCTGTCTTTGCTCTGGGAATTATGCCCTACATCAGTGCCTCCATTATTCTCCAGTTATTGACCGTGGTCATTCCCTATCTGGACCGACTCAACAAAGAGGGAGAGGCGGGCCGGAAGAAGATCACTCAATATACTCGCTATGGCACAGTGCTTCTCAGTCTCATCCAGGGCTTTGGCATTGCCGTCGGCCTGGAAGGCATGAGCGGACCTGGGGGCGAGATGGTGGTCTTAAGTCCAGGGTGGGGCTTTCGTTTGATGACTGTTATCACCCTTACCGCGGGCACAGCTTTCATCATGTGGCTGGGAGAGCAAATCACCGAGCGGGGGATTGGCAACGGCATTTCGCTCATCATTTTTGCCGGCATCGTTGCTCGCATGCCGGCTGCCATTATCAACACTGTTCGGATGTGGAGAGCCGACACGATCTCCACCTTTATGATACTCATTATAACGGTGATGATGGTTGTCGTGGTGGCGATAATTATTTATGTGGAAAGAGGTCAGCGTAAGATCCCGGTGCAGTATGCCAAGCGTGTTGTTGGCCGCAAGATGTACGGAGGGCAGTCCACTCACCTGCCGCTCAAGGTAAACACAGCCGGAGTAATTCCGCCGATTTTTGCTTCCTCCATTATCATGTTTCCCGCCACCATTGCCAACTTCATCCAAATCCCCTGGATGAAAACTGTTGCCGATGCAGTGGCGCCAGGAAAGCTGGTTTACAGCCTGCTGTATGTGGGATTTATTATTTTCTTTTGCTATTTTTACACCGCAGTGGTCTTCAATCCGGTGGACGCTGCCGATAACATGAAAAAGTACGGAGGCTTCATCCCTGGCATTCGACCTGGTAAGCGTACCGCTGACTACATTGACCGGGTGCTGTCACGAATAACATTTGGTGGTGCTATTTACGTCTCAGCGGTGTGTGTGCTTCCCACCATACTCATTCAGAAGTTCAGGGTTCCGTTCTATTTTGGTGGTACTGCCTTGCTGATTGTGGTGGGTGTGGCTATCGATACGGTGGCACAGATAGAATCCCATATGTTGACTCGCCACTATGAGGGTTTCATTAAGAAGTCAAGAGTGAAAGGAAGACGGTAAAGTTCGTTCGCGAGGCGAACGTTGCAGTGGTTAGTTTGTGTTGGTTTAGTTCCGGTCACAGATCATCTTAATTCAGGGAGATGGAGGGTTTTATGAACATCATTTTGCTAGGGCCACCGGGAGCAGGAAAAGGAACTCAAGCTAAAATGCTCGTTGAAAAGTATCAGATTCCTCAGATCTCCACGGGAGACATTCTGCGGGCTGCGGTCAAAGAAGGAAGCCCCTTGGGGAAGGAGGCCAAGGCGTGCATGGACAAGGGTGAACTGGTCCCCGATTCGGTGGTAATTGGTATCGTCGAAGAGCGGATTCAGCAGCCTGACTGCACCAAAGGGTACATGTTGGATGGTTTCCCCAGGACTGTTCCACAGGCCGAGGCCCTGGATGGAATGCTGCAGAATCTGAGCTCGAAGATCGACCACGTTGTGAGCATTGAAGTGGCCAACGAGGAGCTGGTCGGGCGTCTCACGGGGCGACGCACCTGTCGCGACTGCGGTGCCGGATTCCATGTTATGTTCGATCCGCCGGACAAAGAAGGGGTGTGCGACAAGTGCGGCGGCGAACTTTATCAACGGGATGATGATAACGTGGAGACCGTGACTTCACGGTTAGATGTCTATGAGTCGCAGACCATGCCGCTCATAGACTATTATACGGCTCAAGGCAAGATAAGGCCCATTGACGGCGTAGGGGAGATCAAAGAGATCTTCAAACGGGTCACTGAGGTACTTTCCTGAGGGAGGAATAGGCGCTACCAGCGGTAACGAAGGATTGTAGTCTTTCGGCCTATTTTGAGCATTCGCTAGCCATAACCGAAAACGGCCACAGAATCGTTACCCATATCTCTAGAAAGATGCGTATGCCTTTTATCAAGATTCTTCCCGGAGATCAGGTGGCCCTTGAGCTGTCACCGTATGATGTGACTCGAGGTCGAATTACCCATCGAGGCAAATAGCCGCAGTTGCTACGGGAGGCAATAGCCACCGCCGAGAGGCGGGCAGATGGAGAGGGATTTATGAAAGTACGGGCTTCGGTTAAACGTATGTGTCGAAAGTGTAAAATTATCAGACGTCACGGCGTCGTACGTGTCATTTGTGAAAATCCGAGGCACAAACAGCGTCAGGGATAATAACGGAGGATAGAACCATTGGCACGAATTGCAGGCATTGACTTGCCGAAAAACAAGAGAATCGAGATAGCTCTTACTTACATTTACGGAATCGGCCGCACTACATCGCAAAAGATTCTGGACAAGGCCAATGTAGACCGCGACACCAAGTCAGATCTTCTCACCGAGGAGGAGATCAACGCCATCCGCCAAGTCATTGACAGTGATCACAAGGTGGAAGGTGATTTGAGGACTGAGGTCTCCATGAACATCAAGCGGCTTATGGATCTGGGTTGCTATCGAGGGCTTCGTCACCGACGAGGGATGCCGGTTCGTGGACAGCGAACCCATACCAATGCCCGCACTCGCAAGGGACCTCGTCGATCCATGATAGGTCGACGCAAGAAGCATTAAGAGGCAGGTGGAAAAATGGCCAAACCAAAGGGCAGAGTTTCCCGGAAAAAGAAAGAACGAAAGAACATCCAAAACGGTATTGCTCATATCCAATCAACTTTCAACAATACCATTATTACCATCACTGACACCAGTGGCAACACCATAGCCTGGTCCAGCGCTGGCAGTCAGGGTTTTAAGGGCTCCCGCAAGAGCACGCCTTTCGCAGCGCAGCTTGCCGCAGATGACGCCGCAAAGAAAGCGCAAGAACATGGGGTGCAGAACATTGAGGTTTACGTAAAAGGACCAGGGTCCGGCCGAGAAGCTGCCCTCCGAGCCCTACAGGCAGCTGGCTTTAACGTCACACTCATCCGAGATGTAACACCCATTCCCCACAATGGATGCCGTCCACCCAAAAGGAGACGGGTATAAGTAAGGAGGTCTACTTTGGCTCGATATACCGAATCTGTATGTCGCATCTGTCGCCGCGAAAACCTTAAATTGTATCTGAAAGGCGACCGCTGTTATTCGGACAAATGTGCCTATGAAAGACGCAGCTATCCTCCGGGCCAGCACGGCCAGGGGCGGAAGAAGTTTTCCGACTACGGCATCCAGTTACGGGAAAAGCAGAAGGTGAAACGCATGTACGGTCTGCTGGAACGTCAATTTCGCTTCTACTTTCACAAGGCGGAGCGGCAGAAGGGGGTTACCGGCACGAACCTTCTCATTCTCCTGGAACGGCGTTTGGACAACGTGGTCTACCGCATGGGTTTTGCGAATTCCCGGGCTCAGGCGAGGCAGTTGGTGCGCCACAACCACTTCGTTGTCAACGGCAAGCGGGTTAACATTCCGTCTTATCTCATCAAAGAGAATGACACCGTTGAGGTGAAAGAGAAGAGTAGAAATATTGTTCCGATTGCAGAGGCAATGGAGGCCGTAGCCAGACGAGGAGTGCCGCAGTGGCTGGAGATAGAAAAGGACAAGTTCAAAGGGACAATCAAGGGATACCCGGCTCGCGACGAGTTGACCATGCCTATTCAGGAGCAGCTCATTGTGGAGCTCTACTCCAAATAGACGGCCCCCCTGGCCTGATCCTCGGCATCTGGCTCCTGCCTCTCTTCTCACATCTGGCCGGTTGGGGTTATCATAAGAGGAGTTACAATGCATAAAAATTGGCGTGAATTGATCAGCCCAAAACGTTTGGAACTGGACGCAAAGACCGCTTCTAGGTTTTTCGGAAAATTCTCCTGCGAACCTTTAGAGCGGGGCTTTGGCATTACCATCGGTAACGCCCTGAGACGCATCTTGCTGTCATCGCTGCAAGGTTCTGCGATCAGCTCGGTGAAAATAGATGGGGTCCTGCATGAATTCTCCACCATTGCCGGAGTTCGGGAAGATGTTACCGATGTTATCCTGAACTTGAAAGAAGTCAGGCTCAAACTACATGGAGAAGAGCCCAAGACCATATCGGTGGACAAAGCAGGTGAGGCCACGGTTACGGCAGGTGATTTTGTCTGTCCGCCCGAGGTGGAAATTCTCAATCCAGAGCAACACATTGCCTCTTTGTCAAAAGACGGCAGGCTACAGATGGAGATGCAGATCAAAAGCGGGAAGGGCTACATTCCGGCTGAGCGCAATGTGGAAGAGGATGCTGCCATTGGAGTCATTCCCATGGATGCTATCTTCTCTCCCATTCGCAAAGTGAATTATGTGGTGAGTCAGGCCCGTGTCGGCCAGATTACGGACTACGACAAGTTGACTATGGAGATCTGGACCGATGGCAGTGTGCTTCCAGAGGATGCTCTGGCTTTTGCTGCAAAGATTATGAAAGAGCAGATGGCCATCTTTATTAACTTCGATGAGGAACCAGAAATCGAAGCTCCCGAAGAAGAGGTAGAGGAACCGAAACTGAACGACAACCTCTTTCGTTCGGTGGACGAGCTCGAATTGTCAGTACGTTCAGCAAATTGTCTCAAGAACGCCAATATCCGGCTGATTGGCGAACTTGTCCAGAAAACCGAAGCGGAGATGCTAAAAACAAAGAATTTTGGCCGCAAGTCGCTCAATGAGATCAAAGAGATTCTGGCAGAAATGGGCTTGTCGCTGGGTATGAAGTTAGAAAACTTCCCCTCGAGGGAAGAAATAGAGGCGAGAAAGGAACAGGAATAGATGCGACACGGCAAGAGTGGGAGAAAGCTGAATCGCTCTTCCAGCCATCGGTTGGCCATGTTTCGCAACATGGTGACTTCGCTGCTGGATCACGAACGTATATACACCACCCATGCCAAGGCCAAGGAGCTTCGGCGCTGGGCTGATTGGATGATAACCTTGGGAAAAAGGGGAGATCTGCACGCCAGACGCCAGGCACTCCAAGTCATACGAGATAAGGCGGTGGTTCACAAATTATTTACTGATCTGGCCCAGCGTTATCAGGCCCGCAGTGGCGGCTACACTCGTATGGTAAGAGTAGGTTTTCGGGTTGGTGATGGTGCCCCATTGAGTCTCATCGAGCTGATGACCGGGGAAGCTGCAAAGAAGAAAAAGAAGAGGAAACGCAAACCCCGCAAAGCTGTAGAGGCTGCACCTCCGGCTGTTGAGGAGATAGTAGAGGAGGAAGCTGCAACTGAAGAGGCGGTAGCAGAGGAAGCTGTCGAGCAGAAAAAGAAGAAGCGTAAGCCCGCGAAAAAGGCGAAAGCCGAAGCACCGGCAGCTGAAAAGGCGGTAGCAGAGGAAGCTGTCGAAGAGAAAAAGAAGAAGCGTAAACCCGCGAAAAAGGCGAAAGCCGAAGCCCCGGCAGCTGAAGAGGCCTCAGAGCCTGAGTCAGAGAAAGCTACAAAAACTGCCAAAAAGAAAAAAGGTAGGACCAAGAAAGCCAAAGACGAGGACGAGAAGTAGTAGTTCTTTTCCACGGTGACTCATAAAGAGGGCAGTCTGCAGATGGACTGCCCTTTCTTATTTAGTTTTAGGAAACCTGGTCCGCAGGACAAACTGGGAACCCACCCGTAGGGTGGGAGTCCGCAGGACAAACCGGGAACCCACCCGTAGGGTGGGAGTCCGCAGGACAAACCGTAAAGTGCTGGGCTCCTTTTACGCACAGCGGGATCTTCGATGGGCCCGGATTCTTTACTGCTCCTGACGTTAACCCCTCGAGAATTGGTCAGCGGCTGGCAGCTTAGTCTTGGTGGAATTTCCAGGAGCGCTGGAGCATGGTTTGGTTGCTCCACCATATGGTATCTGGTTCTCAAGCGGTACACGGTGGATTAAAGTATGCTATATAAAATTTCGACAAACTGCTATGCAATGTAGATAATAAGTCTTGGGTTAGCCACAACCTAATCCAGAAATTACCTGAAACTCAGAGCGATTGATGCCTCCTAAAAAATTTACATAACTCTTTAGGGCTGAGTCCATATAACAATCGAGTCTGGTATTTAGCAGATGATCAACTCTATGAGCTGTCAAGCTGAAGTGCACTCCAGAGCCGTTGGACAAACGATTGACGATCGTTGACTGGGACACTTGAATTTGCAAGGTAAGAATCCAAGAACAAGTCAAAACCAGAGGCCAGAATAGCCTCCCGATCTTCTCTGTAGCGAAATATGACCCTAAAATTTCTGACTCGTTTTGACAGGCTCAGAGCAGATCGGGAGAAGTAGACCTCTGACACATCAATCAAGCCGAACTCACCGTTGGGAGTAATAACAACGTTCCCGAAATGAGTTGCACGAAAATAGATCCCTCCTTCATGCAGGCTTACAAAAAATGCCGCAAAGTTCATGATCAGGGCTTTTTGATTATTGAAGTCTCTCAATGCTTGCCGCAGGGACCTACCCTCGAGAGGATAATAAACCACGGCATCTCTCCTGATAGATTTTACTCGATAGGTGCCGACCACTTCTACAGTTGGAATCTGTCGTTCACGAAGCTTTCTCGCCCCAGCTTCAAATCTTTTTGCATAAGGCCATAAAAGGTCGGAGGAAAATCCTCGTTTTCGGCGGAAGAGCTTGAGCATAAGACCATCAGGAAGTTCTAGAACTTTTTCACCATAACTGTCGGCAGAGAGCACTCTAGCTCCGGCAACCAGTCGTTCATAGTCTGCTAGATCTAGTCTTTCCATCTGGGTCCATACCTAGAACGATTAGTTACCGTTTATAAGTGTTTTCAGGGAAGGACTTTACGCCTCACAACAAAGTACCATTGTCGAGAAATTCCAGGTCGCGTCGCTATCGATCTCTCAATAAGAAGATCCGCTGCATCTATATCACGAGCAAAGACACCATAACCGATTGGGATGCGGTCCGACGGCTTTTTCCGCCTGATTGCATTTTTAAGATGAAACACTAATGCATCAAGCGCCAGATTACAGAAAAATGAAACCACAATTGTTCCGGTACAGAGTCGGTGAAGTTCTCTCAGGGCATTCCGGCGAATTTGCGGCTCCCTAAAGTGGTGAAACAATCGGTTGCAGATTGCTGCATCGAAAGTATCATCTTTCAAACCGGTGTCAAAAATACTGGAAACAAGAAACTCTGTTTCTTTCTTAAATCCTCTGGTTTCCGCCCGTTGGCGGGCAAGAGCAACCATATGGGGGGATGAGTCGACAGCGACAGCCTGAAGACCCAGGGCCGTGAGTGAGGGCAGTAACCTACCCGCTCCGCAGGGAAGATCGAGCACCTTCGCACCCACAGGAACCATTTGCAGCGCACGTTGGATACACCTTTGTTCCCTTAGATGTGTTTTTGTCCCTTCTAAAGCAGTCGAGTATTTCTCCGCTGCGGCCGGAGTCCCAAACCGGTCAATCGTTTTTTCCGCAGATGTCCTTACAACATTTCTAACCATTCATTGCTCTTTAATGATAAAAATTCCCGTTAGGAATAAAGAAGTCGATAAGAAAGACCGATTTTATCAGAGAAGTGGCCAGTAACCAATATCTCTTTGTCAAGTGTCACCGCATGACCTCAATAGTCCCATTCGGCAAGCTTCCCAATCCAATGAGGGACCAGATCAAGTTTTCTGTTCCAAGAGTTGCCCAAACTGCGGCTGAAGATGCAATATATGAACGAAGCTAGCACGACGGGCAAGCGCTCATTACATCCCTTAATGCACACTCGGCTGGATTTCAGTCTGGCACAGAATATTGGAAAACGTTAAGGGCGCAACACCAAAAAAAATGCCCCCACTGGCCAGAGCCAGTGAGGGCAAAGCCTGCGGGAGTAGGATAATGCAGAAAACCTGAATCTCCTACCCTGTGATCCATTGACATTTTACCACAAGTGAACTGAAAAACCACCATTTTCTGGGTTAATCGATTAGCTTAGAAAGGAAGGTGAGACTCTGCAGTGTGGATCTCATCCCCTCCTTCATAGTTCTGAACGTATTGGATCTCGCACACAAGGTGGTAGCAGGTCTTTCAGGAAGAAGGCATGGATTACAGTGTGAGGGGTGAAATCTCAAAGAAAACCGGGTGCCCCAAGACTCAGACAGTGGTACTCGTTTCAAGGCATCAGATAAAATCCAATGCACTTTTGCTGGTGCTCATTCAGCCCAGTGAATTCTACGCCTACCTGATTACCCTTAACCCGTTTGACGACTGCTTTTAATTTAATCCAGTTCCGATCATTTTTATTGAGCAAGAAGTTTACCTGAATGGTTTCTCCTTCTTTTAATAAAATGTTGCCTCGTCTTGTTTCAAATCCTGCACCGCGAATAGATAGCGTTGTTACGGTCATCAGGTCCTGCGCGCCAGACGTGTCCCGGTATTCCCCAGGCAGTTGCACCTCTTTGCGAAAATATTGTCGGCTGTCGAAAAGCACAGAAAAAGACTTGCCACACTCACATTTTGCCCGAACCGGTTTGTTGTGAAAATGTTCAGGGACTGTGGTGTAATGACATTTCTTACATAAAGGGCACTTCACTGTAGTTGTTCCACAGTGGCTCAAGAATACCTTCAGTGATTCTGCGCTATGGGCTGGAGCTGAGCTAATCATAAAATTGTTGTCCTTTGACCTGGTACTATTACACTCCGCCAAACGGGGAGGGGGTTCGCTGCACGGTGCCGTGGCCATCAGTGCACTGGTGTAGAAACATTCTTGTCCTGATGACCTCATGCTCTTTCTCTCTCGTGAACGTGGGGCTGCTGTGCCCGATGGCGTGGATAATAGTCCACTGGCGTGAAAGCATTCTTGCTCTGCATCAAGGTTGAGCTTTGATTGATGTTCACTGCCTATTGGAGCCTCGTTCAAACCTGATGGGTTTGACTTTTTTTCGGCCAATAATTTAGAGATAATTGTCAAAAGCGAATTTCTGGTTGATGCACTGTGATTGAGAAAACGAATAGCCACACCGAATGGATCGTTTCGAACTACCATTCCTGTAACGGAAAAGGAGATTACAGGAGACTTGATCGACAGAGCGACCGTTGAGGCTGGCTGATAGTGTTTTCCGGTAATTAGATAAGCCCCGTCAGCGCTGACATTGGCAACTTTCGCGCGCGTGTTTTCGGATTTCTTTGTTGATATAAACGCTTCCCATCCTATCACCGGAACACGCAGTGAAAGCCGTCTTGCTTTAGTTAATTTCATACGGACTTCTCGTACCATTCCTTGTCGGCGTCAGCATGAGTTAATTTGCTCAGTGAAGCCTTGATAAACAAAGACCGTGCCAAAAGGCAATCTTTTAAATTTCTCTACGATTCCAAATAGTTAAAAAGATCTTATGGGAAAACTGCGAGGTAATTTTTGGGAAGTAAAGGTAACAAAGTGGAAATAAATTACCACTTTGTATGGGGGGAGTGGGGGGAATTAGATCTTATTTAGTCGTAGAAAACCTGGTCTCAGGGCCAGTCTCTTTAGATTTATGATTGCAGATTGGAGATTGCAGATTGAGGTGAATGCATTCTTCACTAGAAGGTCTTGAGCTTTTAAATCTGAAATCTGCATTCTAAAACTGGGAACCCGCCCGAAGGGTGGGAGTCCGCAGGACAAATCTAAAATCTCTCCGGGCTAGGGAACTTCAAGATCAAACACATACGGTGACTCTTCGCCACCCAGGATAATCTGATGTTTGCCACTTGCAAGTAATACTCGCTTCAGGTCTTCTCGGCCTCCGATTTTACTGCTGTCAACCACGGTTCCGCGGCTGCTTACCGTATCAACCACATAATATTCGTTATCCACAATGGTTATCAGGCAATGGCATCGAGAAATCCGATATGGCTCTGTGTCTTCAATGTTCAAATCATTAGAGCCAAACACGCTGCTGGTAGAGGTCCTGCCAATTTGAAAGGGTATTTTGCTGATATCTATCTCCTTGCCCTGCATGGCTTGTTCGGCCTCTTCAGTTTTGGCCGTTAGCCGAAGAGGATGAGTCGCCAATTCCACGGTCCCGGTGCTGGCTTGACCACAGAATGCCGTTACCATCTGGTTCAAATATCTGACGCGCTGAAAAACCTGTTTGAGTAGCGGGATAACGGCGCGAGGGTTTTGCTCCAACATGGACTCAAAGCGCTCGCGGCTCAAGATTCTCACTTCGGTATCTTCCAAGGCAGCAATAGTCGCGGAGCGAGGTTTGTCATCCACAAGGCTCATTTCCCCAAAAATGTTGCCCTTTACTAATCTGGACAGTACCAGCTTTTCATCTCCAACTTTTTTGTACACCTCCACCGAGCCCGAAAGAATGAGATAGGCGTTAGAACCGGTGGTTCCTTCGTGGATGATGGTGGCGCCTTTTTTGAATCTCGCGGTGTCGGTCATGTTCGTGTACCCTTTGCAGTTGCGTATATCGATGGCTAAAGTACCATTAAATCAATAAATTAGTCAATGACATACCCTCTATTTTAGCCCGGATATTTCACGAATCACCTGCTGCGACCGCAGATATGATCGTCCTCCCGGGCGTCCTCGGGTGTCGGACCCTGCGACGTACTGTTCAAGTACGCCTCGGATCCGACACCCTGTGGTTGCCCGGTGGCACACTCATCATTGCGGTCTCGCGACACCAATTGGTGAAACATCCGAGCTGGGTTGTGCATTGTGCTCGACAATACCGTTTAAATCTAGGCGAAATAGGAGTATTCTTGCTGCATGGTCAGTATTGAGCTCAACAAGGTAACCTTCTCTTACCAGGACGGCGCGGAGGAACCGGTATTTGCTGATTTCGATCTGCGTATTACTGCTGGAGAGTGGGTGGCAATAGTGGGTCCTTCAGGGAGCGGGAAGACCACGCTCCTGAAGTTAATGAAGGGCTTACTCCAACCCCAAGCCGGAGAGATCAGGATAAACGGCTCTGTTCTTGCTGCAAGAGAACTCAACCACCTTGCAGCCTGCATTTTTGCCAATCCTGAAAACCAGATTGTCTCACCGGTGGTGGCAGAGGACGTAGCTTTCGGTCTCGAAAACATGGGATTAACTCCGGAGACTATTCAAATCCGGGTAGAGGAAGCCCTGCGGTATGTTGATCTTTATGAACGGGCGGCACATTTCAGCCACCATCTCTCAGGAGGGGAGCAGCAGCGGCTGATCCTTGCTGGCGCTCTGGCACAGCAGAAAGGATGTCTCCTGCTGGACGATCCTCTTTGTATGGTTGCGGGACGGAGCCGCGCTGAAATACTAAACCTCCTGAAAGACATCCAGGCGAGAGAGTCCTGCACAATGGTGCACAGCACGCATCTTTTGGAAGAGGCTCTTCTTGCTCAGAGGCTGGTTGCCTTAGACAATGGCGTGTTAGTTTTCGACGACTCTCCAGGCAGGCTCTTACAGGAAAAGGAGCTTGTTAATCAACTTGGCTTGGAAGTGCCTGCCATTGCTGACCTCGGAGAGATGCTCGCTCGTAGAGGGCTGGTTGAGCCGGATGAAGTTGTCACTCTGGAGCATTTACTGGAGCTCTTGACAGTTCCAGGGTGCACGCAGGATAATGAAAAGATTGAGATTTAAGATTTAAGATTTGAGATTTTAGATTGAGCTCAGTTGCAGCACTGAGATTTTGTAATCTGCAATCTTCAGTCTGCAATCAAAAATGTACAAGGGGGTGAGGGTAATGGCAGACGTCCAGGTGGGAGTAGTCAAAAATTTTTTCGTTAAACTAAGTGTGGCGGCCATTGAGATGACAAATGGGGAGTTTGAGGTAGGTGATGTGCTCTGGTTCAAAGGATACACCACTGATTTCAAACAGGAAGTTCAGAGCATTCAGGAGGAAAAACAGGCGATCACCAAGGCGGTGAAGGGCCAACTTGTCGGTATTCAGGTTACAGACCGGGTTCGGGAAAATGATCTGGTTTACAAGGTGGTAGACTGAGTTATGCTGGAGGCGGTAGATATAAGCCACACGTTCTCAGAATCCACGCCTTTCAGTCGTCAGGTGCTCAATGGGGTCGGGTTGAAGTTAGTGCCCGGTGAGGTTGTTCTGCTGACGGGACCGAGCGGTAGCGGCAAGACAACTCTTGCACGCATTCTGGCTGGATTGGTTCGGCCCGAGCAGGGAACCGTGCGGTTCAATGGGGAAGATCTCTATGGCAGCAATGGCAGACGGTTTGCCACCACCGACAGGGTGGTGTTGGCGTCTCAGTATCCGGAGCGTCAGTTTTTTGCCAACACTGTTTGGGATGAGCTAAGTTGGGGCCTGCGAGTGGGGCTCGGTATGGAAAGATCAGATGTCTCCCGCCGCCTGCGGAGGATCTCTGAGGATATTGCTTTTCCTCTCGCCCAACTTGCCGATCGTTCGCCCAGATCCCTGAGTTCAGGTCAACAGCGAAAGGCTGCATTGGTGAGCCTACTGGCCCTGGAACCACAGGTGTTGATCCTGGATGAACCGCTGGCTGGGTTGAATGCTCGGGAACGGAGACGAGTGGTTTCGCTCCTGCAGCACTGGAACAGAGGGGATCGGAGCATGCTGGTTATTGCCCATGAGCTGGAGCTGTTTCTTGGTTGGGTGGGGAGAGTGGCTGTCATGGGCGCGGGGAGACTTATCTTTTGCGGTTCGCCAACCGAACTGTGTCAAAGCAGTGACCCGGCCGTGCGTCGGACGGCTTCACTACCACCAATAGTCGAGCTGAGTTACTCCTTGCGGCAGTGTGGTTTCAGTAAAGGGCCGGTGAGCGCTGACAGCGCAACCGTCCGCCAGCAACTCGAGAAAGCCCTTACGCACCTAGGATATAATTTAGAGGCAGACACATAGCCCAAAAAAGAAAACCCTCCGTTTCGTGGACTCCAGAGGGCTTATATAAAAACACCTGAAACAGGTGGAAGTTTAGCTGCTTTAGAGAGCATTTACATCAATGCTGCGAATATAGCGTTTAATATCCTCCATGAGCTCATGCAGTCGAGCCTCTTCCTCCACATCACCATGGTCACTATTCTCGCCTTTATTCCAGGTGCCAGCCAACTGTGGTGACCGCGACTCCGAATGGCCTACCTGTTCCCTTGACAAGTGGAAACCATGTGGCAAGGGGCTAGATCGCATCGGGTTAAAGAGTTGTTGATAGATTGACGATTTATCTCGAAACAGGGTTACTGCCATTATTTCCCTCCAAAAAAGGTTTCCCGTGGCTAAAGAAATCTGATTGATTGTTTTAATAGTTGGGAAACCCATCATTTTCTTTCATCCGGTAAGGTAATCACGCAGAATAGACTTGTAAAGAGACAATTGTTTGTGGTTCAGCCATTTGATCAGGTCGCATCTGGCTATGTGGCCAAATTTAGCTATTCGGCCAACAGCAAAACCATGATCAAGAGTTATATCTTGTTGATTTCATGACTTTTCCCAGCCTTTTTCTTTCTTGGCATTACTTTCGCTAACCAAGACACTATTAACGACAACGACATGTAGCATAGCTGTTTTCCGGAAGGGGTGTTTAAGGGGGATTATATTGTGAATGAGCGGCCGAGCGAAAGATGCGGAGGTTGCATCTGGTGGTATGAGGGTCCTCTCCTGTGTGAGGGATGCCCTAATAACCCGGATACCAAAAGAAAGAAGGCGGGAGGGAGATAATGGCTGATGCTGAGAAGGGACTGAGGCCCTGTCCGTTCTGTGAGACAAAAGAGAACGGAGATGGCAAAATCCGGATGCATATTGCCGAGAGTTCTGAAGGTTATTTCACAGTGGTCTGCTGGTGTGGCGGCTCAGGCCCCATAATGGAAAGTAAAAGGACCGCTATAGAGGCATGGAATGCCAGAGGTCCTGATGACCGACAACAGGTTCAGTACCCCTTCGAATCTTCAAAGTGTACGAATCCAGTTGGCTTCAGAGGGAACCTGAAGTCAGTGGCTCTGTCTACTATCTTGCAGATTTTATCAACTGATAATAGAACCGGGGTGCTGCACTTTGAACAGGGGCAGGCAATGAGAGCCATTTGCCTGAAAGACGGCAAAATTGTCGCGGCTAGCGGCAGAGAGGGACAGCGGTTGGGGCAAATGCTCTATGATAGAGGACTGCTTTCCCAAGAACAATTGGAGGAGGCCCTGGAGAAGACCAAGGAAGAAAAAAAGCGACTAGGGGAGATGTTACTGGATCTGGGGTACATCAGTGAAGACAGCCTGAAAGAATTGATCCGCTATCAGATCCAAGAGGCAGTCTTAGACATCTCCCTTTGGGCGGAAGGGGATTTTGAATATAGGGATTGTCAGATGGAATTCGACGAAAGAGGTATCGAAGACATCAGTACCATGAGATTAGTTCTAGAAGCAGCTGCAAAGAAAGATGAATGGGCTGCAGCGTAACACTAATCTACCCTGGGAAAGCCGATAGAAATCACTCGCTAAAGCTTGAGATCGCCGTCAGCAACCTGTTGCACCTGGTCGCAGTCCAGCAAGGTTACCTGGTCTCGATCAACCGCCACAACACCGCGCTGCTGGAGCTTCTTAAAACTCCGGGAGAGGGTTTCGCTGATTGTCCCCAACCTCGCCGCCAAGGCGCTTTTGGTGGTTTCAAGCTGGACGCTGATACCGTCAGTTACTTCCCCGTGTTCATCCCGGGCTCGTGTCAGCAGGTGACGGCAAAGCCGAGCCGCAACTTCTCGGAGGGAGAGGTCTTCGATTTTCTGATTGAGGGATTGCAGGAGGGACGCCATGGTGGCGATCATGTTGAGAGCTAGCTGTGGGCTACGTTGGATGAGAGCGCGGAAGTCGCTAGCGTCAAAGTAAACAAGTTGGCATGAGCTCATGCATTCCGCGAAGACGGGGTAGGTGAGCCCGGAGAAAGCGGCTGCCTCGGCAAATGTTTGCCTGCTGTGCACCACTCGCAGAATGTATTCTTTTCCATCGGCAGAGACCTTATACAGTTTGATCTTGCCCTGGAGCAGCACGTAGAATCCAGTTGCTCGATCACCGGCAGCAAAAAGAATTTCGCCGTCGTCAATCTGGCGCATCCGAGCAATTCCCAACAGAGCATCCAGATCGTCAGCTTCCAGGCGAGAAAACAAGTCGGCCTTCTTGAGTTCTTCAATGAGCTGATCTTTTGCCATATTTTGCTCCCCCAATCCCCTAATGTTTGAATCTTTTCTGCTAATCGGATTTTGCAAACGACTATTTACTCTGCTCCGTGTGGTTGCGGCC
Source organism: Deltaproteobacteria bacterium (assembly GCA_022340745.1). Classification (GTDB taxonomy): domain Bacteria; phylum Desulfobacterota; class Syntrophobacteria; order BM002; family BM002; genus BM002. The sequence goes on along the minus strand of JAJDNL010000239.1, from coordinate 52,272 downwards.
TAATGAAGCCTGAGTGAAAATTTACCACAGAGGCACAGAGGACACGGAGGATGTTGTTTTTTCCCTGGCCGGGAGACGACGGCCAGGGAAAAGAGCCTCCGCCTGCGGCGAAAGCTCTTTAGCCTAGATCCAACCGTAGGCATGAACCACCCGGTTACTAGATCGTGCCCGCAGGGCTGCGATCTCTTGCCCGATCGCCGTCTCCCGATCGGGCAAGAGAAATGGTTCCCTCTGTGCTCTCCGTGTCTCTGTGGTTAGTAAATAAAAGTGCATATCGAAATCTAGTATCCATGGTATGCGGAGTTAATGGCATGGGCGTTTTGGTAAAGTGATTCTCAGCTTTGAGTAAGCCATGCTGTTCACTTTAGCCGGCGAACCAGTACTGGAGTACCCACACCGCAGCCGGTAACCTTATGGGCGCTGCCATTACGGACTGACACCTCCAAGAGACCACTGCTGCCAATCAAGGCAAACGGGCGTAAAGGGGGAGCCTCTTCATAGGTGCCGGGGCCTGTGAGTAGTTGCTCGGTAGCGAGAGTGACCTGTAGGTCCCGCAACTTTCTTTCGGTCCCGGCAGACAAGATTTCAATATTAGAGATGAGGTTACCGAAACGATCTACATGAATGATTTCTCCCTGTAGTTTGTCCTGATCCCTCAAGATCTGTCTGCCGGGGAAATGCATCCGGTAATGGCTGGCTGGCCCCAGTTTCTCCAAAGGTATGCCGAGAGACAGGTGTCCGGCTGCTGGGGCGAAGATATCACGGCCATGGAATGTGGCGCTAACCTGCGGCAGTTGATAGTCAGGGTTTTCCAGCACCACAACCTGATGAGGTGGATCAACAGCAAAAACCCAGTCAAACAAGCCGTTGTCAGGACCGACAAAAAGATAGCGCTCGGTTGCGGCGGCCAAACCCTGGCGTTCCCCACCAACCCCAGGATCCACAATTGCCAGGTGGAGCGTCCCTTCCGGGAAATATGTGCAGGCTGAGGCCAGAATAAAGCCTGCCTCCTTGATGTTTTGCGGGCTTATTTCGTGGGTGATGTCTACTATATTGAGTGACGGGTTAATGCTCAACAGCACGCCTTTGACTGCGGCCACGTACTGGTCGCGGCTGCCAAAATCTGTGAGTAGGGTTACGATTCCGCTCATGAAAAGCCACTCGGTTCATGTACGCGACACGGGGATATGGCCCCACATCTTATCTGGCCGATGATTTGAGAAAATGCCTTATGATTTCAAGCGCTCTGTCAATATCCGCTGCCCTCACATCCAGATGAGTTACGGCGCGAACGGTGGTGGGGCCGAAGGGAATCGTGAGGACTCCCTCGGTAGCCAGTTTGTCTGAAAAACTGCCTGCATCCAGACCGGTGCCAGCCACATCAAAGATGACAATGTTGGTTATCACTTGTTCGGGCTCAATCTGAATTCCGTCCATCTGGGCAAGTTCGGAGGCAAGTCTCCTGGCGTTTTCATGATCTTCCTCCAACCGCTCCACATGATGGTCAAGTGCGTAAAGACAAGCTGCAGCCAGGATGCCAACCTGGCGCATACCGCCACCAAACATTTTGCGGAAGCGCCGGGCTTCGGCGATGAAGTCCGCGGAACCGCACAGTACCGAACCCACGGGTGCCCCCAGTCCTTTCGAGAAACAGATGGAAACGGAATCCACCCCGCCGGTCAACTCTTTTACCGTGGTTCTCGCAGCGAGGGCAGCATTAAAAAGCCGAGCGCCATCAAGGTGAACTTTTATGTTTTGGCTAGAGGCCAGTTTTGTTATGGAGGTTGTTCTCTCTACGGTATAAATAGTCCCACCGCCCCGGTTGTGAGTATTCTCCAAGCAAACAAGTCGCGATGGAGGTTGATGGATGTCCGGAGGCCTGATGGCAGCCGCTATGGCTTCAGGCGACAAGATGCCATTGTCCCCTTTCAGGCAGTGAAACTGGCCACCGGCGATTACCGCCGTGGCCGCACACTCATAGTAATAGATGTGCGCATCCTGATCGATTAAAATTTCATCGCCTGGTTGAATATGGGTCTTAATGGCTACCTGGTTGGCCATCGTACCCGAGGGCACGAAAAGCCCGGCTCCCTGGCCCAGCAGGGACGCCATCTTATCTTGGAGAAGGTTGATGGTGGGGTCCTCACCCAAAACATCGTCACCAACCTCGGCTGTAACCATGGCCTCTCGCATGGCCCGGCCAGGCATGGTCACTGTGTCACTACGGAGATCAATCATGTATCGAGCCCTCAAACTGGTTAAGAAGCAACCAAGTGATAGGAGGTCGCCGGTTGCGCCTTCGGAGGATGGGCTGGAGTACTAGCGATTTTTGATTTTAGAATGCAGATTTTAGATTGAAGAGCTTTGCGCATCGAAGTCATAAGCACTGTTTAGTCTCAATCTGCAATCAGCAATCTTAAATCATAAATGACACTTACTCCATTCATCCAAGAACGACTGTTAGATAACCACTAGTTTCGAACTTCTGGCATTAAATTAGTTACAGGCCAGTATGATGTGGCCTCTTTTACTAGCATAGGGGCAAGGCCCAGTCAATCAACCGAAAAGCCCATGTCCTGGTCTGTATTCGTTGCGATTCTTGGCCGTATTACTTTTGCAAAGATTTACCCATTTTTTACCGGATAAAAAACGGGTAAATCTTTGCAGCCGGCTTTTTCTTGACATGGAGGAAAATTTCAATTCTTATGGACTCAATCGTTAAAGCTATTGGAATGGATCTTAGATTAACAAAGGAGAGGTGTAACATGCCGTATGAGGATATTTTGTTTGAGGTAGAAGGGGGAATTGCTACCATAACTTTCAACCGGCCTGAGGTGCTGAATGCCCTTAAAATGGGCACTCTCACCGAAGTGGGTGAGGCCATAAAGACAATTGCAGACGATGAGGAGGTCAGGGCGCTTATTTTGACGGGCGCGGGCGACAGGGCCTTTGTGGCTGGTGCTGACATAAAGGAGTTACAGAAGCTGAATCCTATCTCTGCCAAGTACTTTGCCGTAAAGGGGCAGGAGGCTCTCTTTGCCCTGGAAAGTCTGAGCATTCCCGTAATCGCTTGTGTAAACGGATTCGCGCTTGGCGGTGGCTGCGAGATCGCACTGGCATGTGATTTTATTTATGCTTCAGAAACGGCACAGCTCGGCCAGCCAGAAATTAATCTGGGCATTATTCCCGGTTTTGGTGGCACCCAGCGTCTGCTTCGGTTAGTGGGGCGGGCCCTGGCCAAAGAGCTTTGCCTGACCGGTGTCATGATCAGTGCTCAGGAGGCGAAAGACATGGGGTTGGTGAACAGGGTGTTTCCGCCTGAAACACTCATGGAAGAGACCAGGAAGGTTGCATCCCTCATGGCGAGCAAGGGCAGGGTTGCGACGAAGGCAGTCAAGCACGTTATCGATCAGGGTATGAACCTGGACTTGCTGAATGCCTGTGCCCTAGAGATGGAAGCTTTTGCACTCTGTTTCGCCAGTGAGGATGCTGGCGAAGGCTTTGGGGCCTTCCTGGAGAAAAGGAAGCCGAATTTTACAGGATCACTGAAGGGATAGTGCCGCACTTTCAGTTATGATTAAAGCGGGATTCAGCCTGTTTTCAATTTTGAATAACGCCTATTCCCTCAGCTGCGCATGCTATCAATACTAGATTTCGATATCCACTTTTATTTACTAACCACAGAGACACGGAGAGCACAGAGGGAATATTTTTTTTGCCCGATCGGGAGACGGCGATCGGGCAAAAGATCGCAGCCCTGCGGGCACGATCAAGTAACCCGGTGGTTTGATGTCATCGGTTGGAACCAGTTAAGGAGCTTTCGCCGAAGGCGGAGGCTCTTTTCCCTGGCCGTCGTCTCCCGGCCAGGGAAAAAACAACCTCCTCCGTGATCTCTGTGCCTCTGTGGTAGATATTCAATCAGCCTTCCTTGGGTCGCTATAATACGGAGTGAAGTAAATAGTCGTTTGTGAATATCGAACGAGGAATTTCGAACGGCAGAAGTTTTTGAAAGAAATAAGACAATGTTTTTCACTTCGATATTCTGCGGTTCAACCTATCATCTGCCAAGTGAGCAAAGGAATGGAGTAACTCCTGAGGGGTGCGGGGTTGCCACTGCCAAGAGGATATGTTAGATAAAAAGTTGATAGGGGACTGCAGCAGCACGATTGCTTTGGTAGATAACTTCTGAGACCATGAAGAGGTTCAGTTCCTTACAACGATTCATGCCAAAGAAAGTTGCGGCTGGGCCCTGTGAAAAGGGCTTTTTTTATGGTGAAAGAGAGGTGAACAGTGGATGGCCGGCTTTGAGAGTGATTCCCTGGAAAGGAAAATCAAAAAGCTGCGAAAGGATTTTCAGAGAAACGTTCAACCGGCGCTTCGGAGACACACATATTATCTGAGTAAGAGTGAGCGCCGACGGATCAAACGCAAAAAAGCGATCAAGAGGATTCAGAGAAAGCAAAGACGTTATCGCTCGGCAGCCTAAGGAAAGAACTCTCGCAGGGCGGTTAGGGTTACAAGATTTTAGCCGTATTTGGCTTCTCCCTATGGGAAAAGCGCATCATTTGTAGCCCGGATGTTTCATGAATTCCGCCTACGGCGGACTGCGACCGCGGATATAGGCGTCCTTCTGGGCGTCCTCGGGTGTCGCACTTTGCGACGTACCGTTTTATTGTAATTCGCTCGCTAACCCCGCAGCAAGACTTGTCGACGAGACCTGTCGACGAGCTCAGGTCGTGTCGCTCAGGTCGAGTCGCTACGGAGGACGCGCTCGCTATAGCATTTTCATGAAACATCCGGGCTAGGGGGGGCGGCGCCCCAATTCTGGCGATCTCGGAGGTCGCCATATTTTTTCAGTACGTAAGACGAGGCAAATTTGGGGTTGCCGAGATATGCTGCCAGATTGTCCTTGATGCTCCGGCGCAGTCTGGTGAGCACCTCTTTGGTTTCGCCTTTATCCACGAAAAGTCTCACTTTTTCCTGGGTAAAAACCAGAGAGTTGCCATGGGCGGCGACCAGATCTTGGTAAGCCTGTTCGCCATCGTCAAGTGGAGAGAAGTACTCGGGCAAGACAGTGACTTCCACCTTGGCGAGAAGCGAGACCAACCATCTGTCGCCCGCCATGAGGTGAGATGTGTCCCAGATTTCTAGAATCAAACCGTTTGGCAGGGCGATTTTCTCTATCAGTCTTTCAGACATATCCAACGCTCTCAACCGGTAATAAAGGAGTGGTTATTTCCACCTCTAGGAATCTACCGTAGAAATAGGAAAGCGGCAAGTGATTCATGAAATACCCGGGCTGGACAATCAAGGGGGTCCGAAGGTATATAGGTAAGCATGGCTGAGGATCTCACAGAAGAGAGAGTCATCAATGTAACCTGGCACGGCCGTGGCGGTCAGGGTGCGGTAACCGCTGCTATGATACTTGCTGAGGCTGCGTATCTTGATGGTTACCAAGGAGTGACTGCAGCGCCATTTTTCGGTGTTGAGCGACGAGGAGCTCCCATTACTGCCACAACCAGGTTTTCAAAAAAACCTATTCGCACCTTGAGTCCAGCGACTCAAGCTGATGTAGTAGTTGTGCTGGATGAAAGACTTTTGCAGGCGGTTGATGTGCTGGGCGGTCTGAGAGCGGATGGGCTTCTTATCTTAAACGCCAGCAGTCCCCCCGAAATATTTTGCACTGACATGGACATTGCGGTGGCAACTTCCGATGCCAACTCTATTGCCAGAGAGATTGGTCTGGTGGTTGCTGGAGCGGTGCTGATCAATACGTCTTTACTTGGAGCCTTTTCCAAGGCCAGTTCTCTGATTCAGATGAAGAGCCTGGAAAAAGCCATTGGCGAGAATTTCAGCGGGCAAGCAGCAAAGATTAACATTCAAGGCGCCCGACTCACCTACGAAGCAACGAGAATCAACCGCAGCTGGCAACTGTCTTAGCCCGAGATGATCCTTTTCTTGGACCGCAGGTGTTATAATACCAAAAACCCTTTCCAAGCTTGGTAGCTCGTACAGCTCTAGAAGTAACTAGGAAAAGCTAGGTAAGCTAAGGAAGGCCTCTATGGCATCTAAAAAAGACCAGTTCATTTCCGCTTGCGCCACGCTGACCAAAGGAGAGGCAGGTAATACAGGCGAGTGGAGGGCTAAGCGTCCGATAATCGACCTAAGCAAGTGTACTCCTTATAAAAAGCAGAAAGACACCTGTTATTTGTGCTGGCTCTATTGTCCGGATGGCACAGTGAAAAGAGGAATACCCATTGAGATAGATCTTCAATATTGTAAAGGTTGCGGGGTTTGCGCCCAGGTGTGCCCGACCAAGGCAATTCGGATGGAGGTCGAGGAAGAATTTGTGCTCGCTGAGTGCGTCATCGAGGAAGATACTGAATAGAGAATAACAGAGATACATTTTCACCACGAAGGACACGAAGATCACCAAGAAATAACAGATGTGAAATGTGATATATTAGATGTCCGGTCATGCCTGATATTTTTCTCATCTCGTATATATCTTGATCCTTTGTGTGCTTTGTGCTCTTTGTGGTTAATTTGACTTTCCATGGCCAGGTACGGGAGAAATCTGACCAGATGGTGTGGTGACTTCTTGTGAGCAATGTGCAAATTATCAATGGTAACGAGACAGCCGCAATGGGGGCCAAGCTTTGCCGGGTGCAGGTCATTGCTGCCTACCCCATAACCCCACAGTCAAAAATTCCAGAGACCTTGGTCAAGTATGTGGACTCAGGAGAGTTGGAAGCCGAGTTTATTCGGGTTGAAAGCGAACATAGCGCCCTGACTGTGTGCATTTCCGCCTCAACTGTAGGTGCGCGAGTATTCACTGCTACGGCGGCCAATGGACTGGCCTACATGCATGAGCAACTGCACTGGGCCGCAGGGGCAAGGTTGCCAATTGTCATGGCTCTTGCTAACCGGGGACTTGGGGCGCCCTGGACAATTTTCAATGACATGCAGGATTCCATCTCCCAGCGCGACACCGGCTGGATGCAAGTCTACTGCCGGGATAATCAGGAGATTATGGACAGCATGATCATGGCATATAAGATCTGTGAGCAGCTCCACGTCCCCATGATGGTCTGCTTCGACGGCTTTGTGCTTTCACACACGGTCATGCCGGTGGAGATACCGGACCAGAAGCAAGTGGATGCATTCCTGCCGCCATACGTGCCCCACTTGCAGGTGGACGGGCCGGAACCCATAAATATCAATCCCGTAATGCTGGCGGGTCCGCGGGCGAATGCCCAGGGTGTGTTCTGTCCGAGCTACATGGGGTTTCGCATGCGTCTGCAGGAAGCCCTCGAGTCCGCAGGGGATGTTATCCTCGAGGTGGGCCGCGAGTTTGGGGAGGTTTTCGGCCGGAGCTATGAATGCCTGCTGTGGCAATACCGGACTGAAGGGGCAGATACTATTCTGCTCACCATGGGTTCCCTGGCCAATGAGGCTTCCCTTGCGGCTGATGCGCTCAGGGAAAAGGGTTGCAAGGCGGGAGTGGTGTCCCTGCGGATTTTTCGGCCTTTCCCGGCGGAACCACTGCGCCAAGCGCTATCAGGGGCGAAACACGTAGTGATTTTTGACAAGAATATTAGTTACGGCAACGAAGGCGCCACCTGCACCGAGACCAAGGCCGCTCTTTTCGAAGGCGGCCTGCAGCCAACGATCACGAATTTCATTGTTGGTCTGGGCGGCAAGAACATCGTGGCCACGGATCTGGAAGCTGCCACTGAGGAGGCCTTGAAGCGGAGGGTCCAGATAAACGGCCCACAGTGGATAGGGGTAGCAGTCTAATGACATTAATTGCGAATTAGGGAATTTAGGAATTTAGGGATTGGGGGATTCCAATTCCTCAATCCCTGAATTCCCGAATCCCTTAATTTCTCTGTTACGCTTCCTGCACTGTCATTGTAGCAAGCAACAAAGAGCTTAATAGGAAAGGGCACTGGGATTATGGTTACTAATTTGATGCAACTTCCGGAGGAAGAATACATGTTGCCCGGAACCAGGGCCTGTTCTGGGTGCGGTTTGTCCCTGGCGTATCGTCATATTCTCAAGGCTTTGGGCGAAAAGACCATTCTAACCATACCGGCCTCCTGCTTGACCGTGCTCCATGGACTCTATCCGTCCACCTCGGTTGGGCTTACTAATATCAACACCGCCTTCGCCACTACTGCGGCTTCGGCTACCGGAATCGCCGCCGGTCTGAAAGCGCTGGGCAAGACCGACTACACGGTGGTGGGAATTGCCGGCGACGGCGGCACTTTCGACATTGGGATTCAGGCTCTCAGCGCTGCTGCGGAAAGAAATACCGATTTTCTCTATATCTGTTACGATAATGAAGGCTATATGAACACGGGCACTCAACGGTCCAGCGCCACGCCTATGGGTGCATTCACCACCACCACTCCGGGAACCAAGTTCGAGCACAAGAAGGACATTCTGGCCATCATGGAAGCCCACGGAATACCGTACATGGCTTCAGCCTCGCCAGCATACCCACTGGATTTGTATGACAAGGTTGTGAAAGCCAAGAACATCAATGGCACCCGCTTCATGCACATAAACATTCCCTGCTCTCCTGGGTGGGGGTTTCCCACCGATGATTTGGTCGAGCTGGGAAAATTGGCGGTGGACACCGCCATGTGGGTCCTTCTTGAGATTGAAAACGGTGTCCTGCGCCTAACTGGACGGAGCCGCAGCATGGCCCGTAGCGGCAAGAAAAAACCGGTCAGCCAATACCTGAAATTACAGGGACGCTTTAAGCACGTCACCCCTGAGCAGATAGATTATCTGCAAGGTTGGATTGACAAACGGTGGCAGCGGTTTCTGCAACGTCATGAGCTTTCCGAGGAAACATAGAGCACGGGGTGATGCAAAAACCAGCTCCTAACGCCATGCCCACATCGTCGTTCCATCAACGATTCATCGCTTTTTGTGACCTCAATCGACGGCAACGAAAACTCGAGCTCCTGAGGCAATCTGATCCGAAGACCCTGAGTCGTTGGCATGATGCGCTGGACTCACTGGCATCCTGTTATCAGCCAACCCGGGAGCGAGAATTGGTGACTAAGGGGCTGTCTGATCCCTATTTTCCTTTCAGCAAGCTACGAAAACTGAACGTTGGAGGGTTCAGCAGAGAGCCCGGCTTTGCTGATTTGTCTGAAGCGAGTCTGGCAAGGATCTCGGCGGAACATCTGTTGAGGTGGGTGGAAATATTCCTCTCCATTCGGCAAGACTTGAAAAATCTCAACGATCATAGTGAGATATTCACCATGCAGCTGCTAGACCCTCCGCAGGAATCCCTGCCTGAAGCGATCTGGTGTGAATACTGTGGGGAGTGCTGTGAGATCCGAGGTGGGATTCCTGAATTCAGGGCAAATTCTAAACTTCCCAGCCTCTGGTACGTGTATTTTCGGGGTGATGGCTGCAAGTATCAGCGTTTCTGTCCTTTTCTCTTCGAATACTTCGCTACCGCCAAGTTTTTCTGCGCCATTTATGAGATCAAGCCGAGATGCTGCTGGGAGTTCGACCGTGAGGAGTGCGAATTCTTGCAAAAAGACGTAGCCCGAGAAAGAGCAGAACGCCCCCAAAGAATTGTCAGCTAGACCTATAAGTGCTATCGGGGAGTGGCGGGTGAGTTCGTTTTTCGCGCTGCGGCCCGGCGTCGTTTTTTTCTTGTTTTGTGTTTTTTTCGTCGCTCCTCCCACTCCCTATAGAGGTGTGGGTAGGCGACCTTCCACGGTTTCAGAGTCCAAAACCACTGATCTGGATATTCCCTGACCATCTCTTCCACAGCATTCATCATAATTTGGGTGTTTGTCTGTAGATCGCTCCGCAAGTCGCCTGTCCGTATCGTTTCCAGAGGTGGTTTCACCTGAATGGTGAGCTGGCCGTCAGGATCCCGGACACAAAACATTGGTAAAACCGTACTTTTGCATCGCATCGCCAGCAGGGCAGCGGCAGGGGTTGCAGTTGCCTCCCGACCGAAGAAAGTAACTTCAATCCCTTGTTTGCGTCTGCTTTGGTCTATGAGCAAGGCAACTATTTCCCCTCTGCGAAGGGCCTGCATTATGTTTGGCAACCCGCCTTTCTTGTCGATGACAGTATTGCCAAAACGGGAGCGCAAATGATTCAACAACCGATTCGCCCACGCCTGCTTCATCCTGGTAGCCACCACCGAGAAAGGCGTTGCAAAGTTATTCATATAGTGTTGGGCAACTTCCCAGTTCCCTAGGTGGGCTGTAACGATCAGTATACCCTCGTTCGCCTTCAGGGCATTTATGAGAATATCCTCACCAATTACTCTATATCTACGTGAGAGTTTCTCCCGAGACATGAGTGCGGATTGACACACTTCAACAGAGGTGATGCCGAAGTTCTTGAAAACACGTCTGGCGAGCTTCCTAATCTGATCGTCGTGCCACTCAGGATAACAAAAACGCAGATTGCGAATGACGAGCCGCCTTTGCTGTACAGCCAAAACGTACACAATGATGCCGAAGAGCTTGCCAATGTTGATGGTGAATTTTCGCTTCATATCTCCGATATGGACCTCTCAATAGGCAAACTTTGTGTATGTGGTGCTGCTATCTCAGCAGAGACAGGGGCTATTAAGGCAACGTAAGCTACTCAAATTCAATGTATTTGTCAACAGTCAAGCACAGTCCGGAGGATGACTCCGAGCGTTTTGTTGACATCAACCCTGTTGCGCTTCTATTTCGACGACAATTTTTTCCCGTATTTCTCTCCCATTATGTCTGACCACGAGAAATATGCCATTCTCCCCGACTGGTAGTGGGCCTCTGGTGTACCTCAGACCCGTGGTCGATGTTATTCTCGATCTGCCAGCCAAGTTCTTGGGAAAGATCACTGCTGTAACAGTATCACCTGCGGCGACCGGGATAAGTGGCTGGTTTCTTACTTTTTTCAAGGCATCCCAGTCAACACCTTCCCAGAGGAAGCGACCACCCCTGCGGCCATTGAAGAGATAATAGGTGTTTTCCCAGTCAAGGTGCAAATCTCGCTTGGTTTTATTGGTAAAGACAAAACGAAAAGAGGTAAAAAAGTTCTGGCCTTCTTGAAGCTGGGGTTCAAGCTCGACATTGAAATAGTCATTACTCATCTTTTGCACTGCTGGGTGGCTTGAATAAACCTCCACAGCGGCGCAGCCAGTCACGGTAAGGACTAAGCAGATAAAGATGATACCCCACCCCCATCGCTTATGCATCATTTCAGCTCCGAGATAACATCCCTTTCTTCTCCTCAACGTTACCCCCCCAGCTATATCAGTGTCAACTGATCCAGAGAAGCAAGAGAGAAAAGGAGTCAAAGACTTAGTGCGTAAGATGAAGCAATGCAGTATTAACCCAAAAAAGGGGAAGGGCATCCAGTCTCTCCAGGACGAGATGCCCATCATGTGTGTGCTGATAGCTTGTTCGGATCTGAATTAAAGTTTTTGGACGTTTTTGGCCACAGGCCCCCGGTCGCCCTCTTCCACCTCGAAGGTCACCTGCTCGCCTTCTGCGAGAGACTTATAACCGGCCATGTCGATAGAAGAGTAGTGAACGAATATGTCCTCGCCATCTTCCTGCTGGATAAAACCATAGCCTTTCCTGTCATTGAACCACTTTACAATGCCGTTTGCCAAAACGCTGACCTCCTTTTTCAAGATTAACCCATAACGTTTCGGCCCGGATATTTCACGAGTTGCCTGCTGCGACCGCGGATATGACTGTCCTTCTCTCCGAGCTGTAGGCTCTCCGAGCCGGAAGCCGGGCGTCCTCGGGTGTCGGATCTTGCGACGTACTGTTCAAGTACACCTCAGATCCAACCCCCTGCGGTTTCCCGGTGGTACACCCATCCTCTTCGCGCTCGCTGCGCTCCGCTCAGTCCCGCAAGCGGGTTCCCAGTCTCTCGGTCTCGCGACAGCAATTCATGAAAAATCCGGGCTAGACTTTAGGTCGCCGCTTTGGCCAAGGAAGCAATCCTTTGAAGCGAAATCGACCCACTTTGAGAAACCGGCGATTATCAAGGCGAATTTAATACATGGCTTTGGGAAAAATCAAGTGAAAAAGTCAAAGAATTCCATGTGCATGAGGGTAGAGAATAAAGAATCCGGGCCCAAAGGACCCGGCTTAGGACTGCCTGTGGGATTTTAGATTTTAGAATGCAGATTTTAGATTTAAGAACTCACAACTTTTAAATATAAAATGTATACACTTCAATCTGCAATCATAAATCAAAAAAGACTGGCCCCAAGCGCCAGATTTTCTGCGTTGAAAATGCTCTAGCGAGCGCATTCCCCGTAGTCCGCCGAAGGCGGACTGCAGGGAGCTTCAATAGAACTAGCGTAGCCTCACTTGATGGTGGGGGTTATCTATTAATCAGCCGACTGGGCAGGGGCTGATTCCCCCTCATACATCCAGTTATCCATGCCCCCTGAGAGAGTCCTGACCCGTTTGAAGCCACGCATGGCCAGGATTCGGTTGCCCAAGTAGGAGCGGAATCCCTGGGCACAATACAAAATGGTTTCTTTCTCAGGATCCAGTTTCTGCAACTGCCTTCGGAGAAGATCTATGGGAATATGGAGGGCACCTGGCAAGGGTCCTCTGTCTTGCAGTTCCAATCTGGTGCGGACATCCACCAGCACAAAGGATTCTCCCGCATCCATTTTCGTTTTCAATTCGTGGGGGCTGATGGGATCCCAGTCACCTTGATAATAATTCTGGCCTACCGCACCGGCAATTATCACCGGGTCTCTGGCCGCTGAGTAGGGAGGGGCATAGGCCAGATCAAGTTGAAGGAGATCCTCCAAACGCATTTGCTGGTAGATGGCGGTGGCGAAAACGTCCACACGCTTGTCTACTCCCTCCTCCCCAATAACCTGGGCCCCAAGGAGTCTACCGCTCTCTCGTTCGGTCACAGTCTTAATATGGAGGGGCTTGGATCCTGGATAGTAGCCGGCGTGGTGGCCGGGTTGCACATAAAGGGGCAGAGGGGAGTAGCCTTCCGCTATCGCTTCCCTTTCAGATAGGCCAGTCTTTGCTACGGTCAGGTCGAAGACCTTGACAATAATGGTACCGGTAAAACCTTTGACCGCAATGCTGCGACCAAGGGCGTTGGCCCCGGCGGCACGTCCTTCTTTGTTTGCCGCTGAGCCCATGGGCGTGAGAACCGGCTTGCCGGTCACCAGGTTCATGGATTCGATACAGTCGCCTGCAGCAAAGATATCAGGGTCACTGGTCTGCATGAACTCGTTGACTTTAATCCCGCCGGTAACACCTAGTTCCAGGTCCGCATTCTGGGCAAGATCAACGTTGGGCCTGACACCAATCGCCACCAGAACCAGGTCAGCGGGGATTTCTCCACCTTTGTCGGTGCGCACCAACCCTTGGCCGTTTTGCTCCTCTATTGACTGTAAACCTTCTGAAAGACAGAGGTTTATATCTTTTTGACGCATATGCAAGCGGACCATCTCAGCCATTTCCCAATCCAAGAAGGTGAGTACCTGCGGGGCAAGTTCCACTACGGTGGTTTCGAGTCCTTTGAGAGCAAGATTCTCGACAGCTTCAATGCCGATAAGGCCGCCGCCCACTACCACGGCCCTGCGGGGATTTTTGTTCTGAAGGTAGTTGAATATGCGATCGGTGTCTTCAAGAGTTTTTAAGGAAAAAACGAAAGGAAGATCTATACCGGGTACCGGCGGTACTATGGGGTGAGAGCCGGGGGCCAAGATTAAACGATCATAGGATTCTTCTTCCATCTGCCCTGTATTGAGATTCTTCACAATCACTTTTTTGCTATCGCGGTCTATCTGAATGACCTCGTGACTGGTTCGGGCATCCACCTGAAAGCGGCGGCGAAAGAACTCGGCAGAGGTGATGAGCAAATCTTCCCGCTTCTCGATGACGCCAGAAAGATAGTAGGGGAGGCCACAATTAGCGTAAGAGATATCCGGCCCCTTTTCGTACATGATGATTTCCACTGCTTCGCTACAGCGCCTCGCCTTGGCTGCGGCAGAAGCACCTCCGGCCACACCACCAACAATGACCAACTTTCGAACCTTCATACATTACCTCCAAGACTAGATCAGTAGAAAAGACCGCAACATTTTAGCATAAACAATCGTCAAGACACAGAATTACCTTGTCGGGAGCTCCTCTATTTATTGAAGCTCCCTGCAGCAAGACCTGTCGACGAGACCTGTCGACGAGCTCAGGTCGTGTCGCTCAAGTCGTGTCGCTACGGGGAATGCGCTCGCTGGAGCATTTTCAAGATGAAAACTTAGACCTTGGGGCCAAGTCAGCGTTCAATGGCTGTGCCGGTAGAGGAGGTTTCAGGTTTCAGTTGTTTTGTTTTTCTTCCCTGACACCCGACACCTGATACCCAGAGATTTTGTGCTTGGAAACCGGGGACCCGCCCGCAGGGTGGGGTGTCCGAAGGACCAATTTGATATTCTGCAATGCTTCGCCACTCCATTACTCCAGCAGGCTATCGCATGGCTGATGAGTACAGGGGAGTGACCACTTTCACTATACAATTCCTTGTTATTATGATATAAGATGAACAAATAAAACACTTTGGAGCGGCTCTAGATGAAAGAAGAAAGACGCTTTCCGCGCGCAAGCATCAATACACAATACTGTCTGATTGGCGATCGTGGCGCCGCCAAAGGCAAGGCCAAGAATATAAGCCCTGTTGGAGTTTTTGTCCGCACCGGTGAAAGCATGCACGTGGGTGATCGGGTGCAAATCAACGTTCACCTACCCCAATATCATGGCTCAGTTGTATCCCGGGCTGAAGTCGTCTGGATATGCCCCAAACACGAACCTTGTGGGGATCAAGGCGTGGGGTTGAAGTGGATCGAACTCAGCCGGTCGGATGTTTTCAGGCTCGATAACTTTGTCCGTCACTCGCAGGAAGCGTAGTCTAACGCCGCCTGGAAGCACTCCTAGTAGTTATTTCTCATATCCCTTCCCTGTAATCTAGCGTGCCTTTTCCTCTTTTCAGAGAATCAGCCTACGTCACGCCGGATTAACCCCAGTGAATATATGATTGCAGCTGACCTTTACCTGAAAAGAATCGATTTTCTCCAATATCTCCCGCGGACTGACTGTAAAGAGTGCGGAGAGGTTTCTTGTGCTGCTTTCGTAAAGCACATGAAAAACGGAACCCGGACGCCGGACAACTGCCCCTCTCTAAAGGGCAACCAAGTACGGGCTTTCTATTTGGCTATGAAGGCCGACCAATTTCTTCCCCAAGTCCCTGCCCTGGAGCTACCACGCCCAGCCCCTGAAGGGCTGACGGAGATTAACCAGGCGAACGAACGCAGCCTGCTCATCGTTTCAGGCAACAGCGAGTTTACCCAAGAAGTGCTTACCTCAATAATGGCCTGCACTCTTAGTCCTTTTTGGCTGCTCTGCGTTGATTGCCGCGGAGATACCGTTGATATGGCCATGATCTACCAGTCATTGAAAGCCGAAAAGATAGCTGCCCACCTGGAAGATTCACAGTTGAACCACGAAAAGGCGAAGCGGGAGATGATTCTTCCCGGATTCGCCTCCTCGTTGCAGGAGCCACTGGCGAGGCAGACTGGCTGGAAGGTAAGGGTGGGTCCGATCTGCATCGCTGAGCTCCCGCTTTTTCTCGGCGACGACTGGGAGGTACCCCCAGACTTAGATTTTGGTTAGAATGATCGCTGGTAACCAGAAGGTGTCCCAGATCCGCAGCGATAGTTTCAAACTCCGAAATCCGAATATCGAAATCCGAAACAATTTTCAAATTTTCGAAATCCAAATGGCCAAAATGGTAATTGCTTTCCGGAAAGAAATTGTTTTGAATATTGGAAAATTTGAATTTTGAATTTGTTTCGTGCTTCGTGTTTCTCATTTCGGAATTCATAACCTCAATAAAATAGCACGAATGATGTCAGATCAGCCGGAAAGCCAGATAAGCAGAATAGCCGAAGAGTACTTCTCCTTACTCGCCAGAGCTTTTCCGGTGATGTGCGCCAGTGATGAATTCCACTTTCTGCCCCGTGTCCAAGAAGCGGTACAGTTTTTGGACCGTACGGACGAATTGAGCCAGGAAGCAATTGGAACAGTGGGGGCGTCCGTGCGTGACCTGCAGAACCAATTGCGAAAACAACCAGCGGCTCAGGATTTCGAAGAGGAAATTGATCGGCAGTTTCTGCTGCACAACATGGCTGGCGTGCTCATTGAATTAGAAGAGGTCCAATCCTGGCGTCATAATCCTCTGATGTATCTCAAGGTCGGTTGTATCGGGGTGGATCATGCTGTGAACAAGCCTGCCGCCGACGAAAAGGAGCGTTTCGAGCGTACTATTGAACGGCTTGCTGGTCTGAGCTGCTTGTTGAGGCAAGCGGGCAAGAATTTAAGCACCATCCCCGGGCCCTACTATCGGGCCGCAGTGGCGATGGGTAAGGATGCGCAAGAGTATCTTGAAGAACTTCTTCGAGAGGTGAGGAGAGAGAGCCACCGGAGACAACTGGTACGAGTGTGCAACGAAGCCCAGCATGCGCTTGCTGCTTTTTCCCAGAGACTGCGAGCAATTGGACCGACACCCGCAGCGTCGGTTCAGTCGATTTCGGTAGAAGAGCTTGTTCAGCGCCATTTCGGCTGCAATAGGCCATTGGAGGAAATTTTCGCCATCGCTGAGGAAGAATGGCAGGACAGCCAGGAAGAAATGGACCGGCTGCGTCGAAGCATCGATCCCAGCCAGGATTGGCAGCAGCTTTATGAGAACTACCTACCTGGCACAGGGGAAGAACTGGATCTTTTTCGCCTCTACGGTGATGAAATAGAAAGTCTTCGTGATCTTTGCCAAAAACTCAAGCTGTTAGATGGCCATCTGGACCAGGAGGTAGTACTCAGCGAAACACCAACCTATTTACGATCAGTGAGAAGTGGTGCCTCATACAGCGCGCCGTTAACTATTGACCCTGGTGAACAGGCCTACTTCTACATTACCGCTGGTAATACAGCCGGCAATTCACACATGGACGTACTCCGCAGGCAACGGTTACATCGTGAGTACAGGTTTCTTTCTGGACACGAAACCTATCCCGGACATCATTTATTGGACAGCATCCGGCGACACCTGAAAAACCCTGTGCGGCGTCAAATCGAATCGCCCCTTTTCTATGAAGGGTGGGCCTACTATGCGGAAGCTATTCTTGCCGAATCCGGGTATGTAAAGGACGAGTTGGAACTCCTGGTGGATTGTAAGAGAAGACTGTGGCGGGCAGCTCGGTGTTTGATAGACTCCGGCCTGGCCATGCAGAGCTTTACCATGGAAAAGGGTGCCGATCTCCTCGTATCAGTAGGTTTCGCGGCGGACGAGGCAATGGCTCAAGTGGAACGATTTCGGTTGAATCCTGGCTACCAGCTGTGTTACAGCCTGGGGAAATACGAGATTATGGAGCTGCGGCAACGTTTTCTCCCCGCGTTTGGCTGGCAGCATTTTCACCGGCTCCTATTGGAGGGGGGCGAGATACCATTTCATCTTGCTGCCTGGAGATTTGAAAATCTGACGGAGGATGGTAGTTCAGCTGCAGGTGGCTTCAAATAAACTGGTTAGTCAGCACTTATTTAACATCGAAAACCTGGTCCTTGGGGCCAGTCCACGATCCCGCCTTGCGGGGGTCATAGTTCAATGTCTTTGTCGGTAGAAGAGGTTTCAGGTTTCAGTGTTCAGGTTTCAGTTGTTTTGTTTTTCTTCCCTGACACCTGACACCTGACACCCGACATTCGGGTGGACACGAACGAGGGAGGTATCTGTGGAAGATTTCTTAGGTTATCACTCGGAGTGGAATCTCGGCAGTCCTGGTGGTTGGGAATATCAACGAATCACCCAGGAGTTGGGTAAATTAGCATGGCGTCTGCTGCAACCTCATTTAGGCTTGGATATTCGTCTTGATTTCGACCATGAATTTTTGAATCCGGTACCTGCTTTTGCAGCTGCCTTGCTTCGAGCTCATAAGAAACGGAATGGAAACCAAGCAGCTCACATCGTTCTGGTGGCCGAGCCTGATACGCTGGATACAGTCGTTGAAAACCGAAATTTTGTCCAGTATCTAGGTAGTATCGATGAGGTAACGGCGGCACTGGCCGCCCCGCAGGAGCTTGATTATCATAAAGGATCTCTGTACCACCAGGGCCTTCAGGTAACCTTGATCTTTATGGATTTCAACAATGACGTGCTTTTAAAGATGGAAAAAGACGGACCCCTCACGGCCCTACGTCAAGCCATCAAAGATGATCTGGTTGTGAACCCTCGCGGGATGGAGCCTGCGGGAGCCAAAGGTATATTTGAAGCAGTTACCGATTCCCTACGTGAGCAGTTGCATGAGACCACGGTTCAAAGAACACCTTGGACGAGGCAATTGTATGAGAGATCTACCACCGGGCCCGAGGACGAGGCCATAAACGATTTGGTGACCTGGACCAAGGAGAATTGGGATCGGCTGGTGCTCAAGCCCGTGCAAGGCTATTCCGGCGAAGGGATCTTTATCGGCTTCAAGAGTGAAGACCCGGATGCAGATCTCCAGGAGGCTCTCACGGCCGGCGATTATATTGTGCAGGAACTGGTGCCACTTCCTCTGTGGGCGGAAGACTCCCCCTGGCTTTTCAGCGAAGAGCAAAGGGTGGGATTGCAAAGGTGGCAGACGGATTTTCGCTGCCTCATCACAGATGCGGGACTGATCGGTTTTCTGGGCCGTTTTGGCGGAATTCCTACGAATGTTGGGGCTGGAGGTGGCACCCAGGCGCTTGCTCTCCTGCCGAGAACCACTCCCGGGGGCGAAGTGGCAGAGCAAATCAATGCAGCCATTTGTCGAGTGCAGTACAGCTTACTTGAAGAAATTCGCCAGGAAGTGAATGAGCAGGCCGTGGCCATGGGGCACACTTATCTGTTGGGCCCGATAATGACCGCTTGGCGACCGCGGCTCATAAATGAGGCTCAGATGAAACAACTGCAAGTCTACTGCGAGAACCTGTGGGCTGACGCTGTGCAGTTGACTGAGTGGTGGCGGGCGGGAAGGTTGGACGATTTTGTCCATATTGCCGCTGAAGAGGAAGCCATTGCCAGGACCGCCCCCTGGACCGGACAACCAGCCTTGATGGCAAGTGATGGGCTTTTCTCCTTCGGCTCTCATCCTCAAGAGTAGTGCGGGAAGCAACTTCTCTCGAAAGAAGCGTAAGTTTCGAATTCCGAATTTCGAGCCGAAAACGGCAGATAATAAATCCGAAATCCTAAATCCGAAGCTCGAAACAAATTCTAAATCCCAATTTTCCAATGTTCAAAACAAAATTGCACAAATAGAATCATTCTTAGTTTTGGTCATTAGGATTTAGATATTCGGATTTGGGATTTTCTGACTGCGCAGACAGAATCCCCCTCTGTTACCAAATGGTTAGCCCCCTCCCGGCAGTGGAGAGGTAGTTATGGATGAATATGATCCCACTTGGTGGCAACATATTTTTGACGAGACGTATCTTGTAACTGACGCTCGTAGTGTGTGTTGCCCGGAAGTAACAGCTACCGAGGTCGACATGGTTGAGGCCACTCTCAGCCTCAGGACTGACGATCTCATTCTCGACCTTTGTGGCGGTCAAGGGCGACATGCCATCGAGTTGACCAGGCGCGGCTACAGAAATGTGATGGTGGTTGACTACTCGCAGGTATTGTTAGAAGTGGGTTCTCACGCTGCCACGAAAATCGACTCCTCGATACATTTCTGTCGCGGTGATGCCTGTAGGGTAGGGTTGGCGGACGAAAGCTTTGACGTGGTATTGGTTATGGGAAATTCCTTTGGTTACTTCAAAGAAGACAGCCAGAACCAGGAGATACTTCGAGAGATCCGCCGCTTGTTGAAACCAGGCGGTAGGGTGCTCCTTGACTTAATCCACAGCGACTACGCGCGCCGGCAATTCAAGCCCAGCAGTTGGCACGAGGCCAATGAAGATGTGGTGGTATGTCGGGAACGTCAACTACAAGACGAAGGGGTTTTGGTGAGGGAAATTGTTTTGAGTAAAGAACGTGGTCTTATCCGAGATGTTCGCTACTTTGCCCGGCTTTTCCAGCCCCAAGATATGGAAGCGCTCCTCACTGAAAGCGGCTTCCAGCAAATCGACTGTGGTGGTCTTCTGGTTTCTCACCCAAAGGCCGACGATTACGGTCTTCTCAACAAACGTATGCTGGTCACCGCCTTGAAACCTAGCCCGGATATTTCATGAATTGCTGTCGCGAGACCACGAAGATGGGCGTGCAACCTGGCAACCGCAGGGTGTCGGTTCCGAGGCGTACCTGTACCGTACGTTGCAGGGGCCGACATCCGAGGACGCCAGGAAGGACGTGCATATCCGTGGTCGCAGCAAGTCATTCATGAAATATCCGGGCTAGCCAGCAGAACAAAGGTAAAATCGTCGATTCGGTCTAACCGTTTGCCGCCTCATCTGTGGATTGGTCTTCCCCGTCTTCTTTTTTGGTAAGCCGTTTGAGGTAATTAGCTGCGCAACTCATTAATATTAGCATGCCCAAGACCAGGGGCATGAACTCGCCCTGGTTGTAAGCACGGTAAATACCTACACAGGTCACCAAAATTCCCGCCAAAATACTGGCAATCAGTAAAGGCATAGTCATAGTGTGCTTTCCACCTTATTAGAGAATCTTGCTGCCAAATGGGCTGAGCTAACTCTTTTTGGAAGTCTGAACCATGAACTCAGGGAGCTTCAATTGTAATGTCATCGAACATGGGCTTACTGCAAGTCATGAAACATCCGGGCTATTCAGAGAAGAACTTATCCAGATTTGCCGGCGGCTCATGATCGCGGAACAAGATTTTACCGGTTTCATCCAAAAGGATAATCACTGGGATGGCAGCAACGGAGAACTTTTTCACTGCCTCATCGTTGTGGTCAATTAACATGGTGTAGGTGATCTTTTGACGGGAAATATATTTTTTTATATCTTTTGGCGAATCCAATTCTCCCACATTAATTCCCACCACCTTAACCATGTCCTTATATTTTTCGGCAAGTGCGGCAACCTTGGGTTGTGCTTTTCGACAGGGCTTACACCAGGTAGCCCAAAAATAAAGCAGGAGCAGTTGGTCCCCAGCCACCTGATCGAGACTCACCTTCTTCCCATCCACATCCACCAACGTGAGATCCATGAGATTGCCGCCTCTAACATTTGCGGCGGAAAGGAAAGAAAAAGTAATGGACATCGTCACGATCATGGTAAACAAAGATATTTTTTTTTGCACAGTCCCTAGCCTCGCCATACTTACTCCCTTTTCGTTGATGACCGTCAGATAGTAGCGGCAAGTCAAGAAAAAAGCAAATCATTGTGCACCGGAGACCAGGTGACTCCCGCCCGTGGCAGGGTTGTAGGTGAAGATTGCGGGCTTTTGTGGAGGTTTCAGGTGTCGGGTGTCAGGTGTCAGGAAATACAGCAATAAAAGCTGAAACCTGAACACTGAAACCTCATTGTTCAAGGAGAACATTAGCGATGGAAAGAGCGAGGAAAAAACGTTAAGATAATAACTTAGTTATTTTTATAAAACGTTACGGGGATAGGAGATCTTGGCAATGGCGATAGAGGTGACGCCCTTACACTATGTGACGCTTGAATTTCGGCTATATGATGAAAAACAAGAGAACCAAGCAATGAAAGCCTCAGGGCAGCACCGCTTTCTTTATGGTGTGGAGTCTTGGATCGAAGGGGTGGATCAAAGACTGGAAAGCCTTAGAGAAGGAGAATGCCTGGAACTGGTGCTAGCGTCGGAGGCAGCAGCATTTGTGGCATCTCAGTTGTTGCCCCAAGATGATTTGCCCAAGGTGGAGAAGAGTTTGGTCCTTGAGCTGAGGGTCGTCAAAATTGTGAAGGCTGAACCCAAAGAGGTAGTCCAGGCCTTGGCAGCAACAGTTCACTGCTGTGACCATTGTGGTAGCCATTAAATAATTGAGGTTTAAGTGTTCAGCGGTTGGCTTTCTTGCTTCCCTGACACCTGACACCCTCAGATTTGGTGCTTGAGATTTACGCCAGTGTGTACTATGGTAGCAGGCCGAAATCCTACCGCTCTTCCCTTGATTCATAGGTTCTCTTCAGAATCTATTACCCTGGACTGGAGCTAAATAAGAAAGTAATCATAGACTCATTTTCCAATGACAAAGAGAAGCACGAGGAGAGTTGGTTATGGCAACGGTGGGCTTGAGAGTTATCGGCGGTAATAGCAACCGGGGTCTGGCAGAAAAGATCTGCGATCATCTTGGAATATCCCTCTGTCGTGCCAGGATAGACACATTCAACGATGGCGAGACTCTCGTGGAGGTTGGAGAAAATGTGCGGGGCACAGACGCATTCGTGATTCAATCCCTCGCCCATCCTGTAAATGATCATCTCATGGAACTGCTGGCAATAATTGATGCTCTTAAACGTGCATCAGCAAAGCGAATTACAGCGGTGATGCCATATTACGGTTATGCCCGCCAGGATCGGAAGAGCAAGCCTCGGGTACCCATTACCGCACGTTTGGTGGCCGACCTTCTTACCAAAGTGGGAACGAACCGGGTGCTCACCATGGATTTACATGCCGGCCAGATCCAAGGTTTTTTCAACATCCCTGTGGACAATCTCTATGCCTCTCCGATTATCTTGCCCCATATACGGGAACAGTTCAGAAATGAACTCGTAATAGTAGCCCCCGACGCCGGAGGTGTTCCTCGGGCTCGCGCCTATGCCAGCCGACTGAATGCAAGTCTGGCCCTCATCGACAAGAGAAGAGCAGATGCCAACCAGGCGGAGGCCATGCACCTGATTGGTGAGGTGGAAGAGAAAATAGCGATCATCCTCGATGATATGGTAGATACCGGTGGAACCCTTGTAGAGGCGGCCCGGACCCTCCTGGAAAACGGTGCCAAAGCGGTGCATGCCTGTTGCACCCATGCAATTTTGTCCGGTCCGGCTGCTGAAAGATTGACCCAGAGTCCTTTCGGATCGGTAGTGGTCACTGATACCCTACCTAGGAAACCTGACAGAGCCGATATCCCCAACCTAAAAGTACTCTCATCGGCGCTCCTGTTCGCCGAGGCCATCAAGAGTATTCACAACGAAGATTCCATCAGCCGATTGTTCGAGATCCAGCACTAACTGCCTGCCGGCAGGGTCAGTGGTCAGTTGTCCGTTGTCTGTTGCAAAAAGGCGCAAAGGGCATAGATCATAGCGCGAAGCGGATGATTAGATGATAACAAAACGCTCTGCGCTTGGCGCTATGCGACGAACGGAGTGAGCCACAACCCTTAGAAGGAGACGGATATGATGAAGGGTCTTGCCTGTCCGCACTGTGGTGAGCTGATATCCAGATATAGAAATCCCTTGCCCACAGTGGACATCATCATTGAGCTGGGAGACAAGGGGATTATCCTGATTCAGCGGGCCAATGAGCCCCATGGCTGGGCCATACCGGGCGGGTTTGTGGATTACGGCGAATCTCTTGAGGAGGCGGCCCGGCGGGAAGCCCGAGAAGAGACCTCTTTGGATGTGGAGTTACTCGGGCAACTCGGTGCTTACTCTGCGCCCGACCGCGATCCGAGACACCACACTATTACTGTAGTTTTTTTGGCCCGAGCCGGAGGTGAACCGCAGGCCAGAGACGATGCCAGAGAGGTGGGGGTGTTTACTGAAAAAGATCTGCCTTCACCACTGGCTTTCGATCATGCACAGATCCTGGCTGACTATTTTGTCCGCAAAAAGAGACGGCAGTAGCACTTCCCCACAATAAGCTTGCCACCAGGTAAATGTAGTTTCTCCATCTCTTTATGCTGGTCTGTTGTATTATGAGCGCTCACGGCGCACTGATTACTTCCTAGCGATCCCCGAATTACCATGTAAACTCCGCATCAGATTTCTCTGCAATCCGATTGAAACGATACATATCAAATAGCCCTGCTTCCACCGGTTCGTCCTTGAGATATTTCTGGTAGTGCCAGTCTGCCTCCTCCCAGAAATTGGGACTGGTTCTTCTAATGGCATACTTTCTGGCGACATTGTAATAGCTGAGTTGATCCCTGATTTTGAGAAAACTTTCAACAAACTCCTCTATTTCGTCTAGGTTTACTCGGACGAATGAGTTTGGATAGTTGCCCACATAACCCTTGACTATGGTAAGGGTGTCGTCTTCAACAATGCGCCTTCTCTCCTCACCAAACATGAATGAATTGTTGCTCAAAGCCTTGTTGCGGATAACGGTATAGGCGAGGTCATTATCCTTGTTACCGGTAACCACATGAATAAAGGCCACATCCTGGACCACCTGTATCTCAGGGCCGCGCTTCCCGGTCACCTTTTGCAGGGCCAAGTCCGCTCTTTGTTCAAGTGGCCCTGTATTCTTATCAACACAGTTTTTCTCAGGGCAGCGGTTCAAGTAGTCCTTCGGACCGGCAGCCGGACCTGCATGCTCAATGATCTGCTCAAAAAATTCCTTTTTGGGATCGTTTGTTGTGTAGACAATTCCGGTGTCCCATTGAAGCCCCCGAAGAGGGTCCTCCAGGTGAATCTTATGTTCGGCCCTGGCGCCCTTATACCAATCTGCCCGTTCCTCGACGCGCTTATCCTTTGGCAGGAAGCTCAAGAAATTATTCTCTCCCTCCATGCGGAGAAAGTCCATATAAAGCCGAGTTTCTAGTTGATGTCCCACATTGCCAAACACGTTGAAACCGGCAACCAGCAGATAGTGGATCCTTTCAAAAAGCGGATAGTCAATCACCCAGCCGGTTTTGGGTGTGTCTCCCACAAAACCCTTTACCACGCTGGCACTGTCAAAATGTCTGAAAATCGTTAACAACGCATTTCTATTGTGGCCGTCACCGTTCCAAATATGAGTTATATCATTCCCCGTTTTGGCCGGATCCAGTTTGGCAAGATACTCTCCCTTGGCAGCCAGATATTTTTTTTGTTTATCCTGATAGTCAGTCCAAAGGATCGTGATATTTAGTTTATTTTCCCCGCTGGTAGGTAAGTCCAGATAATCACTCACACTGGCAAGAAAGGCGGTATCATTGCTGATGATGTCTTTTTCCGGATCAAAAAAGGCAACAAAGAAGTGGTCGTTAATAACGTTGAGGGCAATCTGGCCACGGCAAACAGGCCCCTTGATAAAGCCCATGACGAAGAACTGGGCATCATCCAGCAAGAACTTGTAACGGGAAATAGCGGGCAGATCCGCAAAAGCCTTAAACGGATTGGAGGCTGTTTTGAGATCATAGGACGGCAGCTTGTTTACCTCATAATCGTCCTGCAGGAAGAGCTCCCGGTAGAGTTCCATTTTTTGTCTATTCATCCGATAGACAGTGTGATTTTTTGCCACAATGGTTGTTTCTATTGGACGAAACCGATAGTAGAATTTCTCAACCCCGGGATCGTCATAGGGTCTGGCTGTATTGATCTCAACCACCGGTTCTCCTGGAGGTGTTTTGGATCGAACCAGCCGGTAAAACTCCCGGTCCGGCAGGTCGTCAAAATGGATATGGGCGATAAACAGATGTTCATAAATATAGCGTGATACAAGCTGCTGCTTCAGCGACGTTCCGTTAAAGAATTCCTCCCACTGGTTTATAATTTTTTTGGCATTGGCCGACATGGGTGGTCGCGGAGTAATCAATCCCCCCTGTCTCAACCATTCTACGATTGTCTTATGCTCCTTGTCGGTCAGTCCGGGCAGCGCATACGGCATTCCCCAGAGAGGATATTTCTTCTTGTATTCACTGAAATCTTCCGCAGTTGTACAGTTCTGTTTTTTGTCAAGACTGATATCAAAACTGGCCGGCAGAAGTTCCGTCTCCGGCAGGGGATTCTCTTTTTTCAGCTGCAGCATCAGATTAACCACCGAGTTTTCGAGATTTGCCGGCGGGGTCTGATCCCTCTCGTTGAGAACAGGGTGGAAACCCATCTGGCGCCATTCTTCCACTGAATTTGCATCAACAAATAGCCGGGTCGGCTTATCCGGTCTCAATCTGGCACTATCGTAAACCAGCTTTGTGGTACCGCCCCGCTCGAGCCCTTCATAACAGGTGAGCTTCAGCTGGCAGGGCGCATCATAACAGCCGTGGCACACATCACAGCGACGCTCCAGGATGGGCTGCACCTCATCATAAAAAGAGATCTCACCTGATTTATGAGAACTGACAGTCCGATCCACAGTACGAACCGGCCCATATCTCCTTTTAAACTGTGCAGTCCTGTAGGCACTGCATCCGGCTACAATGATCAGTGTCAGGATAAAATAGACACTAGCTCTTTTCATAGATTAACTCCCGTCTTTGATTCAAAGTAGCAGACCTGGTCCTCAGGGCCAGGTCAGATCGCATAGAGCATAGCGCATGGCGCATAGCGAAAAAAAGAAAGAACGGTAAATGGTAAACGGTAAACAGTCGCGGAGCCAGCGCATGATCGGTTTACCGTTCACCGTTTACTGTTTACTTCACGCTTTGCGCTCAGCGCTGAGCCGAAATCTTTATCTTCTTGATCGCCCCGGGCCCAATATTGACAAACTCCGGCACATTGGCGGCATAGTGGTCATCGCTGAAACGGGATAAACATACCGGGGGACTGTCAACCCCGTTGGCATCAATGTGGGTCAGAAAGATTTCGGTAAAAGGAGTATTGGCCTTGGAACTGAAAAGCATCCATTTCCCATTGGGCGAAAAGCTGTGCCAGGAATTGAAAAGCTCACGGTTGCAACGCATCCTTCGAGCCTCGCCTCCGGCTGCCGGTATAATAAAGAGTTCGCTATCCGGTTGGAGCATGATGCCGGTCCTGCTGCGGGTAAAGACAATCCACTTGCCGTCCGGCGAATATCTTGGAAAATAGTTGCTCATGCCGTTGTGACTTGCACCTTTTAAGGGCTCTGGTATCCCGCCTTTTCCTTGATTGAACGGCATCCTGTAAAGATTAAACTGGATGGGAAATTTTTCATTCAGTTCCTGAATGTCGGCATCCTCGATATGGGTGTGGATGTTTGTGATGTCTTCATGGTAGTCGTTTTTGGTGGTTGACCTGGCAAAGACAATATACTTTTCATCCCAGCTCCAGCTGGGGTCAGTCTGGACAAAGTCATAATCATCAGCTCCGGCAAGGAGATGAAACTCCCTGTTGTCAACCGAATACCAGGCCAGCACGCCGTAGGTTGGGAAGAAGAGCTGGCAGAAAGCAAAATTATTGGTCAGGGCGGCATAGGATATCTCATGTACCGTACTCACCATGTATTTTCCGCTGGGCGATATCTTGGCAAACAGGCCCCTGGTTTTTGGCAGAAGTTCCGGCCTGGGGAAATCATTCCAGCTCATGAAATCCTCTGCAGACAACTCAATATTCTCCCTGACCGACGTGATAAAATGAGCGCCACTGTCCTCCTTGTAGTTCATCTCCATGCTGATTAAAGTGCCGTCTTTTGAAAAAAGATGACAGCTTGCACAAACAGGAAGATTTTCCATGACAACTGGCGGTTTTTCATATGAAGAGATATCACCAAGGCGCCACTTTAGCTTTTTAAAATTCTTCTTCCCTACTTTAAATGGGAGCTGGACCTGTCGGTAAAATATTGAGGCATCAACACGATCTTTTGAAGTGGAAATGCGGATGCTGTTCTTGGCGACGATGGTGTCGGAATGTTGGAGGTCAAAACCGTAAACGGTTATTTTCGCAGGAGCGCGGACTGAGTTGGCTTTGACGGCCTCCCAGATCGATTGGTCCGGTGCCCAGCCCTGCTCGTCAGCAATAGCGTAAATCGGACTGCGTTGGCTGCTGAATTCGACCACGATAAGCCAGTGGTTCGAAGCCGCATTGGCGTCTTCCCATACGATAACAGGTGCTGCAATCTCAGGAGGAAAAACAGCTCCATCATAAGGATAGGTAATGGCCAGACCGGTGTGGTTTTCGACTTTCTTACTTTTTGTGGCGAGCTTCTGCACCAGGTGTCGGATACTGTCCGGCATCTGGTCCGAACCGCGCACCTGGCTGTCCCAACTGTTGATTCCAGAAAGTCCGCAATGGTTCAAGGCGATACTGACCAGCAGAATAATAAGCAAGCCTGATTTCGGATTGCGGATTGCGAATTTGTCCTTCGGACTCCCACCCTCCGGGCGGGTTCCCGGTTTCGGATTTTTGACTACAATTGATGATATTGAATGTAAGAGTTCACATTGCGCCATTAGATCTCTGGTTCTCACGAGCTTTTCAGGAAAATTTTAATCCGCGTTCTGTGATCGTCGCTTCTGTGGCACACCCTTCTTCTTCGCGCTCGCTGCGCTCAGTCTCAATCCCTTTGGGGCGGGTCTCCGGTTAGAGGGTCTCACAAAGGCAATTTATGAAACATCCGGGCTAGTCAATCTCGAATTTTTCACGCAACTTTTTCTCTACCGCCTCTGGCACCAGGCCGGTCACACCACCCCCCGCCTGCACTACCTCCTTGATTATTCTGGATGAGATGTAGATCCAGCGAGCCCCTGTCATCAGGTACAGGGTTTCCGGCTTGCGGCTTAGCTTTCGATTCATAAGGGCCATTTGAAACTCATACTCAAAGTCGCTTACGGCCCGCAGTCCTCTGAGAATGGCCATAGCGCCGCAGCGCTCAACGTAGTCCACGAGCAGTCCCTTAAAGCTGTCCACCCTAATACGCTCGGGCTCTTGATGGTTCTTTAGACTTGCGCGGATGAGGTCAAGACGTTCTTCAAGAGTAAAAAGCGGCTGTTTTGCTGGATTTTCAGCAACTGCGATGATGATGTTGTCGAAGATCTTGAGGGCTCGGTCCAGTAAGTCCAGATGACCGTTGGTGATAGGGTCAAAAGATCCGGCATAGACGGTGACTCTTTTGTCTTTCATAGTTTCCTATTCTCCCCTTAAGTAAAAACTAACTGCCGTACTCCCATAGCGGCGGATTTTCTGGCGCTGGAGACAGCCATAGGTTGAAGTGAGATTCTCCTCAGTGGCATGCTCACTAACCACGGTAGCAGTCGCATTAAGGAGCGTGCCGTTGCCGAGTTGCTCCAAGCAGCGCTGGCTCAATCCCCGCCCGTAAGGTGGATCCAGGAACACCAAATCGAAGCGGTAACCACGTCGTATGAGTCCCTTGAGCCCACGGCGCAGGTCCAGTCTGAAGAGTTTGGCGCGCTGGGGATTACCGCAAGCGGCCAGATTGCGATTAATCAGCTTTACGGCTCCAGGGTGTTGATCCACCATGACCACAAAACCGGCACCGCGACTGAGTGCCTCGAGCCCCATGGCCCCTGTGCCAGCAAAAAGATCCAGAACCCAGAGTCCAGTCAAATCAAAATCGATGATACTAAAGATGGCCTCCCGCACTCGCTCGGCTGTAGGTCGCATGCTTTTACCCTGTGGGGTCCTCAGCCGCAGACCTCGATGCTCACCGGCGATAATTCGCAATGTAACCCTCAACCACGGAAGAGCCAAAAGAGCGCGATACACCAGGTCACAATTACTGCCAGACTCAAGCAGTCTACCCTGGATAAACGCATATACTTTAAAGTCTGTTTTTCAGTAATCTGCCCATAGCCACGGACGGCCATGGCAGTGGCCAGTTCATCCGCGCGCCACAGGACATTATAGAGAAGAGGGAAAAAAATACTATGAAATTTTTCTAAACGGTTACGCCAGGTTCCAGAGCTAAGATCGATGCCGCGTGCCATCTGGGATTCGACAATTCTCTCTGCCTCCTGTCCCAGGATAGGGAGAAAGCGGATGCAGAGGAGCATTGCCAGGCATAATTCTGCAACTGGAATGCGGACTCGGGCAAGGGGGCTGCCAAACTTCTCCAAAGCCCGCAGCAATTCCAGAGGTGAGGTGGTCAGGGTTAGAATAGAGGAGAACAGGATGAAAAGAGAAAGTTGACCACCAATGCGGACTGCTTGATGGAGACCTTCCCAGGTAATATTCAGGGGCCCCAAGTCAAAAGAGAAAACCGGTCGGCCTGAGGTGAAAAACAATTGTAGGCAGGCAGTCAATACGAAAAGCCAGGCGAACGGTCGCAACCCTCGAAGGACGGTGGTAAGAGGCAGGTGGGCCAAGTGGATCAGCCAAAGAGAGCCGAGAAAAAAAAGAGCGAGGCCCAACAGTTCATCGAGGGCAAAAAGCGTAATACCAGCGAAACACAAACCGATGAGCTTTATCCGGGGATCCAGTTTGTGGATGGGAGAGCTCGTGGGATAATAGTGGCCGAGTGTAAGGTCTCGAAGAAATTTCATGGAAGGAAATGCCTAATATCGCATAGCGCATAGCGCATAGAGCATAGAGAAAAAAATGAGTGAAGGCTAAGTGGTAAACGCTGAACGTTTTAAAGAATCAGTGCATAATCGTTTTACCGGCCACTGTTCGTTCTTTACCAAACGCTATGCGCCTGGCGCTCTGCGCTTTGCTGCATGTGAAGGGGCGGGGCTTATCCCCGCCCTCATGGTCCTCTGAGATAACAATTCCCGCCGGATTGCAGGGCAACATTATAGGCATTCTCTCACCAAGAGTTCTGCGATCTGCACGGTGTTGAGGGCGGCACCCTTGCGGATATTATCGGCTACGATCCAAAGGTCGAGCCCATTTTCGTTAGAGATGTCTTCTCGAATCCTTCCCACCAGGGTGTCGTTGATGCCGGCTGCTTCCGATGGCATTGGATAGATTCGCTCATCCGGATTGTCCATCACCCTCACCCCGGGAGCCTGAAAAAGCAGAACCCGTGCTTCTTTAGCAGATAGCTTGCGTCCGGTCTGAATATTTACCGCTTCCGAGTGGCCATAGAAGACCGGAATGCGCACGGTGGTAGCGCTTATCCTAATGGTGGGATCCTCCATGATCTTATGGGTCTCATGGACCATTTTCATCTCTTCTTCGGTATAGCCATTTTCCAGGAAGCTGCCGATATGAGGAAAGCAGTTAAAGGCGATTCGGTGAGGATAAACCTCGGGTGTAACTTCTTGGAAAGTCAAGAGATTTCTTGTCTGTTCCATCAATTCATCCATGGCGTTTTTTCCGGTACCCGAGACCGCCTGGTAGGTTGACACTACCACTCGCTCAATTCCCACGGCGTCATAGATAGGCTTAAGCACGACCACCATCTGAATGGTAGAACAGTTCGGGTTGGCGATGATGCCTTTGTTACGATAGTCGGCGACAGCGTGAGGGTTGACCTCAGGTACCACCAACGGCACCTCCGGATCCATCCGCCAACCGCTGGAATTGTCGATTACCACACAGCCAGACTCGGCCGCTGCCGGCGCGAACTCCCTGCTGGGCCCAGCACCTGCCGAGAACAGAGCAATATCTACGCCCTCGAAAGAATCCTCATGGAGCTCTTCAACGTGCAGGCTTTCACCGCGAAAATCTAGAGTCTTTCCCACGGAGCGGGAAGAGGCCAGGAGTTTGAGGGAAGCTACCGGGAACTCCTGCTCTTCAAGAATCCGGATCATCTCATTGCCAACCGCGCCCGTGGCACCGGCTACCGCTACATGATATTCGCTTTTCATTGCCCATTACCTCTTATAAACCAACTAGCTCTCTGAAATATATCTAACCACCAAATTACCAACCTCCTGGGTAGTATACCCCATATGACCGGCGTCCATGCTTTTCAAGTCATCTTTCACTACACGCTTGATGGCGTCCTCCACCTGGCGACCAGCATCTTCTTCGCCCAGATTATCCAGGAGCATGGCCAAGGCAGCAACGGCTGCCAGAGGATTGATTACACTTTTCCCGGTATATTTAGGGGCAGAACCTCCAATGGGCTCGAACATGGAAACACCGTGTGGGTTTATATTGCCCCCGGCTGCTATGCCCATCCCACCCTGAATCATTGCCCCCAGATCGGTAATAATGTCACCGAACATATTGTCGGTCACAATAACGTCGAACCATTCTGGATTTTTCACCATCCACATACAGATGGCATCCACGTGGGCATAATCCGTTTCGATGTTTTTGTATTCCTGGCCTACCTCATTGAAGGTCCGCTCCCACAGGTCGAAGGCGTAGGTCAATACATTGGTCTTACCGCAAAGCGTTACCTTCTTACGTCCCTGGCGCTGGCAAAGCTCAAAAGCATAGCGGACACAGCGCTCCACGCCTCTGCGCGTATTCACCGATTCCTGAATGGCAACCTCATCCGGAGTACCCTTTCTCAAAAAACCACCACTGCCAACATAGAGACCTTCGGTATTCTCTCTAACCACCACACAATCGATATCTTCAGGATTCTTATCCCGCAGCGGTGTCCAGACACCAGGATAGAGGACGACCGGGCGTAGATTTATGTACTGGTCCAGGGCAAACCGGACTGTTAACAAGATACCCTGTTCCAGAATCCCGGGCTGAACCTCAGGGTGACCGATGGCACCCAAGTAAATGGCGTGCACTTCCTGCAGTTCATTGAGCACTGATTTAGGCAGGGTTTCACCAGTTTTCAGATAGCGCTCCCCGCCAATGTCATAGGAAACCAGTTCGTAGGAGAAGCCATTACGTTCGGCAACGGCTGCGAGGGCCTTGAGGCCTTCCGCTACCACCTCAGGACCGGTGCCATCGCCCGGAATCACGCCAATCCGAT
Source organism: Deltaproteobacteria bacterium (assembly GCA_022340745.1). Taxonomy (GTDB): domain Bacteria; phylum Desulfobacterota; class Syntrophobacteria; order BM002; family BM002; genus BM002. The sequence continues at coordinate 19,640 of JAJDNL010000239.1, read as the reverse complement.
AAGTATTAGACATTCACCACTCCTTAATCCCTCAATCTCTTCATAACATAAGGTATCAGACCGCCTCCGGCCACTAACTCTTGCATGAAGGGCGGCACTGGCTGAGCCTTGTAAGACAAGTTTCGGCTTTTGTTGATAATAATTCCAGTTGCCAGATCTATTTCTAACTGTTCGCCCGTGACAACATCTGCCGCCGCCTCCTCTGACTCCAGAATGGGCAGACCCATATTAAAAGCGTTACGGTAGAAAATGCGAGCGAAGCTGGCGGCAATTACGCAGCTTACCCCAGCCGCTTTAATAGCAATGGGGGCGTGTTCTCGCGAGGAGCCGCAACCGAAATTCCTATCAGCGACAATAACATCACCTGGTGAGACCTTATGGGCAAACTCGGGATCAGCGTCCTCCATGCAATGCTGGGCAAGCTCCTGCGGATCTGAAGTGTTTAGATAGCGAGCTGGAATAATGGCATCAGTGTCAATGTCAGCCCCGAACTTCCATGCCTTGCCAGAGAGTTTCATGTATCTTCATCTCCTAGGTTGCAATCACATCAAGATTGGACCACAAAGGTCACAAAGTACACAAAGAATATTGAGGACTAAAGTTGAAATAGGGCAATTATCTCGACCAGAGTTCAAGTTAATAGCGATTTCTAATCTCTCAGTAAAGGGTGTCCGACAACCTCATAATTCTCTCCCCCTCGACGGGGGAGAATTAGGGTGGGGGTGAAAAAGCAATGAAACTTCAGGGGGTTAATATTCCCCCCCCCTCCCCGTTATCCCCTCCCGCTAGGGGAGGGGAAAGCAGTTATCGGACAGGCTCTGTATTCCCCTTTGTGCCCTTCGTGTTCTTTGTGGTGAATAATCTTCACAGTTCCTCTGGGCTGGCGATGCGGCCCAGCACGGCCGAGGCTGCTGCCACGGCAGGAGAGGCCAGATAGACTTCACTTTCCGGATGACCCATTCGCCCCACGAAATTCCTGTTGGTGGTGGCCACAGCCCTCTCCCCAGCAGCGAGAATGCCCATGTAACCACCCAGGCAGGGACCACAGGTCGGGGTGCTTATAGCAGCCTCCGCCTTGAGAAAAATTGTGAACAGACCCTCATCCATGGCCTGTCGGTAAATGGCCTGGGTGGCAGGAATGATGAGGCAGCGTACCCTAGGTGCCACCTTGCGGCTTTTCAGCAACTGGGCAGCCAATCTCAAATCCTCAATGCGGCCATTGGTACAGGAGCCGATCACTACCTGGTCAATGGGAATCTCATCCAAGGATGAAACCGGTTGGCTGTTCGCTGGGGAAGGTGGCAGGGCCACTTGTGGTTCGATCTCACTAACATTGTAGGTAATGACCTGCTCATACTCAGCATCAGCGTCGCTTTGGTAAAATTGGTAGGGCCGCTGGGCCCTTTCCTCCACAAACGCCCGGGTGCACTCGTCAGGTGCGATGATGCCGTTTTTTGCCCCTGCTTCAATGGCCATGTTGGCCATGGTCAACCGTTGATCCATGGAGAGTTGAGCAATGACAGGGCCGGTGAACTCCATGGCCCGGTAACGGGCACCATCAACGCCAATCTGGCCAATGGTATAAAGAATCAGATCCTTGCCGGTAACCCAGGGACGAAGATCCCCCTGGAAGATAAATTTGATGGAGGCCGGCACGCGGAACCAGGTCCGGCCGGTTATCATAACCGCAGCAAGATCCGTACTGCCAACGCCGGTGGCAAAGGCTCCGAGTCCCCCGTAGGTACACGTGTGGCTGTCGGCTCCCACTACCACATCTCCGGGGAGGACCAGTCCCTGTTCAGGCAGGAGTGCATGTTCGATGCCCATGCGACCCACCTCAAAAAAATGGGGTAATTCATGCTCGGCGGCAAACTCACGCAAAAGCTGGCACTGGGCGGCAGATTCAATGTCCTTGTTGGGTACAAAATGGTCGGGGACAAGAGCAACCCTCGCCACGTCATAGAGCTTTTCAGCACCCGCCTGGCGGAACTGCTCAATGGCAATGGGCGCGGTAATATCATTGGCGAGGGAGAAGTCAACACTGACTTCGATGAGTTCTCCCGGTACTACTCTGTCCAATCCGGCGTGGGCCGCAAGAATTTTCTCGGTAATCGTCATTCTCATAGTAGCTACCTTTGTCACTGGTCATCTAGCCCGGATATTTCATGAAATATCCGGGCTAACATTCATCACGGTGGTGTCAGCCGCAAGTGGTGACACCACCAAGCAGTTGACCCCACTGTAAAGAAAAATTTCCCCTTCCTGGATACTACCTGGGAGGGGAATAGATTGAGCCCGGATATTTCATGAAATATCCGGGCTAGACCCTGTAAGTCTTGACTGACGAAGTGGTAATGGTCTGTTACAAGGCTTCAGGCACTCAGGTTCATTTTCGTCATTTGCCTCGTATGGTGGGAGTAGCCTCTATTTTGTTCTGTTTTTGCTCTTTACCATCTCCTGGCTATCCGTTTGTCCCTCAACGGATTGCCTGCGGCTTTGGAGTAAACCGTGAGTGTAACCCAAAGGGCCTGAACTCACATAGACAAAGCCCAGAGTAAAGAGCATGATGGAAGGTTGGGCAGCGATTACCGACAAGAGGAGGATTATCAAGAACAGTGTCCGAAACGGCATCCGCTGAAATCCATCAAACTCTTTGAAGCTGTTGTAAGGGATGCTGCTGACCATGAGAAAACCCAAGAGGTAGGTCATGGCCAACAACAGGAAATGCTTTGTGGGACCACTGCCTCCCATCCGGTAAAAAAACATCACGGTTGTGGCTACCATTAAGGCGGCTCCGGGAATGGGAAGTCCCACGAAATGCTTTTTGGGAGTCGAATTAGTCTGGGTATTGAAACGAGCCAGCCGCAGGGCACCACAGGCAACAAAGACGAAAGCCGCTCCCCACCCCAGGCGGCCGAATGGTTCAAGCGCCCACCTGTACACAAGCAGAGCAGGTGCTACACCGAAAGCCACCAGATCCGCCAGAGAATCATACTCCACCCCAAAGCGGCTGCTGGAGCCAGTGAGACGAGCCACCTTGCCATCGAGAATATCGAAGAGACAGGCAAAAAGAATCGCAATTGCTGCCGTCCTGAAGTCGTGATTGATGGTGGCAACAATACTATAAAAGCCGCAAAATAGGTTGCCGGTGGTAAGAAGATTCGGGAGTAAGTAGATACCTCTTTTCTTCTGTTTCCGCTTATTGCTTTTCCGCTTCACTTGTTTTTTTGGTGGTAACATAAAATAGTCTCTCCTGCCTTAACACCTTGCCCCTTGTTCACTGCCAGCTCGCTGTCGAGGGGAACGAAGACGTCCAGCCGGGAGCCGAAACGAATCATACCAAAACGGTCGCCCCGCTGAACCCGCTCACCCGGCTTCACCCAGCAGTCGATTCGCCGAGCGACCAAGCCGGCAATTTGGATAAAAACTATTTTTTCACCCCCAGAGATTCTCAAAATCACTGCGTTGTGTTCGTTGTCTCTAGAGGCCTTATCCACATGAGCAGCAAAAAATGTGCCCTTTTGGTAATGAACGCTTTCCACCTCTCCGGAGAAAGGTATGCGGTTCACGTGGACGTTGAAGATTGACATAAAGATGCTGATCTTCAAAGTCTCTTTGTTTAAAAACCTATCTTCAAATACTTTGCCGACGAAGATGATTCGTCCATCAGCCGGCGCCAACACCGCCTTGGGGTCCTGCGGTATGGTTCTCTCAGGGTCTCGGAAGAAGTTTATCACCAAAAGCGTTACGATGAAAGTCAGAACAGTCAAAATAGTCCAGCCCAAAAGACCGAACAGCAGTAACAGCACCGCAAGGCCAATAATGTATGGAGAGCCTTGCTTGGCAATGGGCAATCGTCTCATGGTACCGACATCGAAGATCTCGAAGTATCTGTTAGTGCACGGGCTAGGACTTCTTCAACCAGGGCATCATGGCACGAAGTTTGGCGCCCACCTCTTCAATAGGGTGCTCTCTCTCCGCCCGTCGCAGGGCATTGAAAACGGGGCGACCGGCCTGATTTTCCAGAATCCACTCCCGAGCGAACTCACCGCTCTGCACTTCAGCCAGGATCTCCTGCATGGTTTCCCTGGTTTCTTCCGTAATTATTCGTTTGCCCCGAGAGTAATCCCCGTACTCGGCTGTATCGCTCACCGAGTAGCGCATATAGGATATGCCTCCCTGGTAAAAAAGGTCAACGATAAGCTTCAGTTCGTGCAGGCACTCGAAGTAAGCGATCTCCGGCTGGTAGCCGGCCTCCACCAGGGTATCGAAACTTGCCTTGACCAACTCTGTCACTCCACCACAAAGAACCGCCTGCTCCCCGAAAAGGTCGGTCTCGGTTTCTTCTTCGAAAGTGGTTTCAATTACCCCGGCACGGGTGGCTCCCAACCCTTTGGCGTATGCCAGAGCCGTCACCAGAGCGTTGCCGGTGGCATCCTGGTGAATGGCAACCAAAGATGGTACCCCCGCTCCCTTTTCGTATTCGCTGCGCACCAAATGGCCCGGACCTTTGGGAGCAATCATAACCACGTCCAGGTGTGCCGCAGGTTTGATTTGGCCGAAGTGGATATTAAAGCCGTGTGAAAAGACCAGGGTTTTGCCCTCGGTCATGTGGGGGGCAACTTCTTTTCGGTACAACATTGCCTGAACATCGTCCTGAGCAAGGATCTGAACCACGTCGGCAAGGCTCGAAGCCTCATCGGCTGTGGTGGGTTCGAAACCATGTTCCTTCGCCAGGTCATAATTGGCAGTGTCTTTGAGTTCGGCAACGATAACATCCACGCCACTATCCCTCAAGTTTTGTGCCTGGGCGTGGCCCTGACTGCCGTAGCCAATGATTGCCACTTTTTTCCCTTTCAGCACGCCCAAATCGGCATCAGAATCATAGTAAATTTTCACTGTGTCCTCCTGTAGCTCCAGTAAAGAACCGAGAACCGATAGGTCCAGATAACCATCAAGATCAGAGCAAAGCACATTCCTCGGTGGATTCAGGCAACAATGTGTAGCTCTTCAAATGGTTCCCGATTTTTGACAAGACGGGATATATCAGTGTCCCGCCCCTACTTTTTTGTGCTGTTCTTTCTACTGCGGGCAATGGCGACTTTGCCGGTGCGGACCACCTCAACAATACCCTGCTGATTCAGCAGATCGAGAATCGCTTGGATTTTGCCCTCGTCACCGGTTACCTCAATGGTGAAAAAATTCGGACTGACGTCCACCACCTTGCCCCTGAAAATATCCACAATCCGGAGTGCTTCAGATCGGGTATTGGCCTCGGCCTTCACCTTGATCAGGACCATTTCCCGGTCCACGAATTTCACCTCGCGAAAATCGATCACCTTGATCACATTAACCAGCTTGTTGAGCTGCTTGACAATCTGCTCCATAATCATTTCGTCGCCGGTGGTCACCAAGGTGATATGGGAAATTTGCGGATCAAGGGTTTCGGCCACGGTCAGGCTTTCAATATTGAACCCCCTGCCACTGAACAGGCCAGCTACCCGGGAAAGGACACCGGGCTGATTCTCCACCAGAACTCCGAGGGTATGCTTCACGACGTCTCTCCTTTCAGCCTACGCAGAAGCAAACTGAAAATGCTCCAGCGAGCGCATTCCCCGTAGTCCGCCGAAGGCGGACGGGGTTAGCGAGCGAACTACAATAAAATGGGATCTCTTCCTTACATTTCGAAGATTCCCTGTCCGCCGCAGGCGGACTGCAGGGAGCTTCAATACGCTAGCGACATTTTCAATCGCTATGCTGTACCTGTTGAGAACTGTCCTCTACCAATTCACTGAGTTCGCAGCAAAGCGCAGAGCGCTCAGCGCACAGCGCACTTCGTTTACACTTTATTGCGCTATGCGCTATGCGATTTTAGTCAACTGACCACGGACAACTGGCAAAGTGTTATACCAGGATCATTTCTGTGGTAGCTGCTCCAGCAGGCACCATGGGGTAGACACATTCTTCAGGGTTAACCACAAAGTCCATGACTACCGGCTTGGGGGTGGCAAATGCTTCCTTGATCACCTGTTCCACCTCACTGGGTTTGGTGGCACGCAGTCCTACAGCACCGTAAGCCTCAGCCAATTTTACGAAATCCGGTGCCATCTTGAGGCAGGTAGCACAGTATTGCTGCTCGTAGAAGAGTTGCTGCCATTGCCGGACCATCCCCAGATATTGGTTGTTCAGAATTGCCACCTTCACCGGCAAATTATTTTCCACCGCAGTGATAAGCTCCTGTATACACATTTGAATACTGCCGTCTCCGGCAACATCAATGACCAAGCGGTCAGGAAAGGCAGCTTGGGCGCCGATGGCTGCTGGAAGGCCGTACCCCATAGTGCCCAGTCCGCCCGAAGTGAGCAACGTTCGGGGCTTGGAGAAGTGATAGTACTGGGCCGCCCACATCTGGTTTTGACCAACCTCGGTGGAAATAATGCCCTTACCCTCAGAAAGTTCGTAAAGTTTTTCGACCACATACTGCGGTTTGATCAAATCGTCCCTTTGTTCATACGCTAAAGGATAGGTTTCCTTCCATTTCTTGATCTGATCCAGCCACGGCTTCCTGACCTTCTCCAGGTCGTCAATGGGACTTTCTTTGACCAGTTGGAGCAACTTTTTGAGCGCATCTTTACAATCCCCAACAATGGGTATGTCGACCTTGACATTCTTACTTATTGAGGTCGGATCTATGTCAATGTGGATAATCTTGGCCGATGGGGCGAACTCATCGAGCTTGCCGGTTACCCGATCGTCGAAGCGGGCACCTATAGCAATGAGTACATCGCTATTCGCCACAGCCATATTGGCCCGGAAAGTGCCGTGCATTCCCAACATCCCGAGCCACAACTCGTGAGGGGCTGGAAACCCGCCCAAACCCATGAGGGTAGTGGTCACCGGACACATGAGTTTCTCACCCAGCTGTTTGAGCTCCTTAGCGCCACTGGAAAGGATCACGCCACCGCCGGCATAAATCACTGGTCTTTTGGCTTTGGCAATTGCTTTGTAGGCTCTTTTGATCTGGCCCATATGAGCCTCGGTGGTGGGCTTATACCCCTTCATTTCAAGTTTCTTGGGATAGTTGAAATCAGCCTTGCTAATAATTACGTCTTTCGGCAGATCCACCAGCACAGGACCCGGACGACCGGAACGGGCCAGAAAGAACGCCTCACGAATGACCCTGGCAAGATCACGGACGTCTTTTACTAGGTAGTTGTGTTTGGTGCATGGCCGGGTGATGCCAACAATGTCTGCCTCTTGAAAGGCGTCATTGCCTATCAGAGGTGTGGGTACCTGGCCGGTGAAAACCACTATGGGTATGGAATCACAATAAGCCGTGGCAATGCCGGTAACCGTGTTGGTTGCTCCAGGGCCCGAGGTTACCAGGCAAACACCCACTTTTCCAGTGGCGCGGGCATAGCCATCGGCCATGTGGGTTGCTCCCTGCTCGTGGCGAACGAGGATGTGGCGTATGTCGTGCTTGGGCATCTCATCGTAGAGGTCGATGACTGCTCCACCCGGCAGGCCAAAAACGACCTCAACTCCTTCGGCTTTCAAACATTCAAAGAATATTTGGGCTCCTGTTAGCTTCATAACTCACCTCTATCTATGTTTGGCCAAAATGGCCTCGATTTTGTCTCGGCCCGCCAATTTCAGTTTTTGGATGCGTCTCTTCTCCATTTCCTCTTCATTAGTCAGATACGGGCGCTCACTGAATTTTTCCAGTTGCTCCTCATAACGCTGATGTTCTTCAATGTACTGGCGCAACTCTTCGCTGCGAGGAAGGAGACGGGCGATCAACTCTTCATCCCATTTTTCCATACCCTATTCCCCTTGAAGCATCCAGCCTACAAAAAGTTGGATGTGAATGAGATTACCTAAAATGAAGGGATAAATGAATATCTATATGCAATCTGGACTATTTTGTCAATAATGATCTAATCATTGGGGTATTGGAGTGTTGGAGTACTGGAGTATTGGAAAATATCCAAATGTCGAAGGCTTTCTTTTCTCATTACTCCGTTGCTCCATTACTCCACTACTCCAGTGGCCATTGTATTGGTACACCACAACTTTTTGACCTCTAATGGGTTTGCATTACGGTCATGCCGGTGAGCGTGGAACTCTACTCGGACATCCTGTTGAGTTCTGCCTCGGATGGACGGACGTATAGCGGAGTGCAACGTGAGAGGTCTTCGTGTATTCCTCTGCGGAGCTTATGCCAGGCCAACCAGGCCACAGAGCTTGCATGGATGACATTTAAATGGGGTGGTACCAGATGTAAACGATCACCGAGTTTACCTGTCAAGTAGTCTCCGTAGCTCAGGAGCGCGTCTCCAACCAGGATGGTTTCCTCTGAGATGAGGTCAACAAGTTTTTCAGGCTTGATCGCCAGGTAAGGGGTAAGCCTCTCCGGCACCTGCTCATCGCCAATGCGGTAAAGGGCTGTATAGATCTCACCTTTGCGTGCATCTAAAACCGGGTAGATTGGGTAAGGGGCGAGGGGAATATTAGCTGCCAGTGCATCTAAAGTGGGAACACCGGCCAACGGTTTGCCCGTTGCCCATGCTAGCCCTTTGACGACGCTCAGCCCGATTCGCAAACCGGTGAAACTTCCAGGACCAAGACTCACCGCCAGCCCATCGAGATCGTCCACGGTCCAGTCGGCATCCCTCAGAATCCGGTCAATGCCCGGCAACAAGCGTTGATTGTGGGTTGCACTGATGTTGAGGATATGCTGAGCCTTGAGCAAAGCTCCCTCTACTATAGCAATACTCCCGACGGGCGTGGACGTGTCAATGGCAAGGATTTTCATTATGGTCGCATAGCGCTAAGCGCATAGCGCGCAGCATCATGGATTATAAAGTTATTGTGCTAGGCTGTCATTCATGGTCACTTGGCTACTAAAGGTGGCCGTCATTACGCTTCGCTGTCACTCATGGTCAATTGCAACTTAATGACGGGCGTAAGCCCAAATGACTTGCTGACGGCGCAGCCATATGACCAAGGAATGGCTTTTGCTCACGATTTCGGGCCAGTTGGTAGCTAAAAGATGCGCTCTCTGCCAGCCCAAAAATCAGGGCATTCCCCTCCCCGGATCAAACAACCGATAGATGTCGTTGTAGAAAACGAATACCATCAGTGCAATGAGGAGGAAGAGACCAACCTGCTGGGCCACCTCACGCTTTCTTATACTGAGCGGCTTGCCCATGATCGCCTCTATGGAGAAGAAGAGCAGGTGACCACCGTCGAGTATGGGAATGGGGAGGAGATTAAGTATCCCCAAGTTAATACTGAGGAGCGCCAGGAAATAAAGGAAGGCGACCGGCCCAGCCTTTGCCACCTCGCCGGACATCTGAGCTATGCCAATAGGTCCAGCCAGAGTCTTGGGAGAAATCGCGCCGACAATGAGTTTGCCCAGGACAACGAAGGTAAGCTTTATCATGCCGTACGTCTGGGCGACCGCATAATACGCCGCCTGGAATGGGTTAACTTTCTCCACAACGATATTGTTGGAGGCCACGATGCCGATGAGGGGGCGGCTGATCTTCTCACCCAGTATGTTTTTGGTTTCCCGAACTTCGGGAGTGAGCTCCACTGTAAACACCTCATCTCCCCGTTGCAGCTTAAGCTGGATCTTCTTGTTACCACTTTCCTGGATTAACTGAGAGAGGTCACTCCATACCTTCACTGGGGCCCCGTCAATAGCCAGGACCTTGTCGTTACTTTTCAATCCGGCTGCAGCTGCGGGCGAATCAGGGGTCACTGAGCCGATGTCCGTGGAGGTTTCGGTTAGTCCAAAAAAGGCAAAGATAAAAGCATAGAGCAAAACTGCCAACAACAGATTGGAGCCCGGGCCAGCTGCAACAATGTTCATGCGGCGCCGCAAGGGTTGATGGGAAAAAGAGACAGGATGCAACTCCTCTGGTATTTCTTCATCGGTGGACTCGCCCAGCATTTTGACATAGCCGCCGAGGGGGAACGCTGAGATGCGGTAGTCGGTATCGCCGACCTCTTTGCCCAGCAGTCGCGGACCAAAGCCCAAGGAAAAACGCTCAACTTTGACCCCGAATAACTTGGCGGCCACAAAATGACCGAACTCATGAATAAAGATGAGGATTCCCAGTGAAACTACAAAGGATATGATCGTGCGAGAAATTTCCAAAAGCGCTTCCAAGATTAATTAACTCCTCTATTCAGTTCATGTTGTTTATTAATATAAGAGCAAAAATTTCTTTTGCATTATAACGTGGCCAAAAGCTGTTGCCAACCAAGTGGACGAGTAGTTCCAATGCAGTTTTTGGGCCAATGCCCAGGGCATCCCCCATCCTGAGCGACACGACTTGAGCTCGTCGACAAGTCTTGTCGAAGGGTAGCCGCGATCTTATCCCTCTTACAACAAATGACAGCGCAGCGTAGTGGCCCAATGACAGCGCAACCAAACTAGGGACCCGCTTGCGGGCCTGAGCGGAGCGGAGCGAGCGCGAAGAAATGACGCAAGGCCAAATCCGCAATGACTCTGTTATCGAAGATTAGGAATTTCCTCTTCGGTTCGTCGCCGCGCCCAGGCGTCGGCTTCCAGAATGGCCTCAAGCTCAGCGCCAGGGTCCAGGGCATGCTCTTCCATGGCCAGGTTCACCAATCTGGGAATTCCGCTAAACGGGATGCGGTTATCCAGAAAAGCCTGGACTGCAACCTCATTTGCAGCATTAAGAACGGCTGGCATAGTGCCACCCGCCTTACAAGCGGCAAAGGCCAATTTCAGGCAGGGGAACCGGTTGAGGTCGGGTTCCTGAAACGTAAGGGTTTGCACGGTGAAAAAATCCAAGCGAGGCAGGTCCAGCTCTAGACGTTCCGGATAGGCTAAGGCATAGGCTATGGGAATACGCATGTCAGGTATACCCATCTGGGCAATGACCGAGCCGTCAATGTATTCCACCATGGAGTGGACAATACTCTGAGGATGGACATGAACATCTATTTTTTCCACTGGAATGTCAAACAGCCACTTAGCCTCAATGACCTCCAGACCTTTATTCATGAGGGTGGCTGAATCAATGGTAATCTTGGGACCCATGGACCAGTTGGGGTGAGCCAAAGCCTGGGTTGGAGTTACGGATTCGAGTTGCTCTTTGGGCAGGTTCAGGAAGGGACCGCCCGAGGCAGTAAGTAAAATACGCTTAAGATCTTCTCGGCGGTGTCCTTCCAAGGCTTGAAAGATGGCGTTGTGTTCGCTGTCCACCGGAAGCAGTTCCACCTGAGACCGGCGGACCTCCCCCATGACGAGGGCGCCAGCCATTACCAGAGTTTCCTTGTTGGCTAATGCCACGTCCTTACCGGCCCGAATGGCACTGAGAGTGGGGATAAGTCCTGCGGCGCCGACCATGGAAGAGAGTATCATTTCTGCCTCAGCACAACTGGCTACCTGCTGATAGCCTGTCGAGTCGGCAACCACTTCCACCTCGATGCCCGGTTGCAGGCGACTGGTTAGATCTTTGGCCAGCTGAGGATCAAGAACCGCCGCTAGCTTGGGTCGAAAGCGGTGAATTTGCTCAGCTAACAGATCGATGTTTCTTCCTGCTGCTAGAGCGACAACCTGGAGACGGTCTGGAAATTGCTCGACTACCTGCAGGGCACTGCGCCCAATGGAGCCTGTGGAGCCGAGAATAGCGATTTTTTTCAAAGGAACGTTTCCTTTCACCTTAATGTAGAGAAGGTTTCAGGTTTCAGTGTTCAGGTTTCAGTTTTTTTGTTTTCCTCACTGACACCTGACACCTGACACCCGACACCTTCAGATTTTGTGCTTGGAAGCTTATATTTTGCAGTACTGCATTACTCTCGTTGCACCAGACTCTCTCAAAAAGACCGGTGCTCCTCAATCCCTCAATTTCTCTAAGTAAAAAACACCACACCATAATACACTGCGGGAAAAGCGAAGATCAGACTGTCGAGTCGATCCAATAATCCGCCGTGTCCCGGAAGTATGCCACCGGCGTCTTTGACCTGACTGACCCTTTTCAGCATTGACTCCATCAGATCACCTACCTGACCCACCAATGCCAAGACCAAGCCTAAGGCAAGAAGGAAGCCAACGGTGGCCGCATCTAGAGGCAGCAACGTGCCGACCAGCAGCGACACGGCCACAGAACTCAAAAGGCCGCCAATGGCCCCTTCAACCGTTTTCCCTGGACTGACAGTAGGCCAGAGCTTATGTCGTCCCCAGCGGTGGCCTACGTAATAGGCGCCGGTATCGCAGGAAAAGACGACAAAGAAAAGTAAGAGGATCCACTGCCGTCCCGAAGGCACTCGAAAAAGGAGGAGAACGTGGCTTATCAAAAAGGGGATGTAGAGCTGGGAAAAGACCGTAGCTCCCAATGAAGGTAGAATCTTTTCCCCTCTAGCATAAAGAAAGAGGTGTACTGCCAAGGCAACAAAGACTGTAGAGACGGTGGCTACGGTCAGGCCGAGGAGACCTTTCCAGTAAGTTGCCAGCGGCAACAACAGCCCCATGCTCCAGGTCAACATTCGCAGCCAAGCTTTGCTATCAGCCAGCAGCAAGCTCGACAACTCTAGCAGTCCGCCGGCGGTAACCAGGAGTACGAGGGTCAGCAAAAGCCAGTCAGGCCCTATGACAATGATCATCGCCAGTATGGGCAGAGCTACTGCTGCGGTCAGCCAGCGATACAAGTGGTGTTTGTCAATGGTCTTGTTTTTCATGCCTTCTCCACGATCTCGCAACGGCTCCAGGCTAGAGAAAAGAATTCCTCTCAACATATAGAAAAGTCAACATAATATGAAATGGTTCTGGCATCAAGTCAGTTTTGATAGCTGGGTGAAAAATTGGCAGCTGAAGTATAAGATCTTATCCTTCACCCTCTCCCTTTTGCAACCAGCAGATTGATCTAAGAAATAGTAGTTTTTATATTGACCCAATCGCTGGCCTGATTGTATTCTGATTTTAGGTTGGTCTCCTTTTTCAACCGTAACCAGACATGTTCTTTTAGCGAAAGAAATGAACCTAAAAATGTGCCAGTTTGACTCCTAATAGAACATTGTTTGTTCTATCGGGAGTATAAGATTTTAGCTGAGATTCTCCTGGGATTTGCTGTGAAGTCAGGTTTCTAATATTAGCGAATATAGCAACCTCACTTGCCACCATAAAGACTCCACCTTTCGTCGACTCCTTGGTCATACCGCAGATCCACCTTTTGCAGCTTTTCATCAAATAGTACTGGAGCCCTCCTTTCGTCTTTACGAAGTCAAAATAAAAGGAAATTCTCTCGTTTGAAGAATTTCTGTCTGTTCTGCTCTAAAGTTCTCCTTCATTTGAGACACGATTGCCAAGGTTGGGGTGGAGAACATTCGGTGGAGGACAAAGAATGATAGAATCGAAAAAACTTCTGATTGCGGTAGATGGATCGCCTCATTCACTCAAGGCAGTGAGCTATGTTGCTCATAACTGCGCTGCATTGAACCCTAGGATTAGCCTGATGTATGTGATATCTACAGCCCCTGAAGCATTCTGGGACTTTGAGAAAGCTGGCTTTTTCAAGAGGAAGATGCGGGCAAAGTACACTGAATGGAAGCAGAATAAGGAAAGGGCAGCAGAGGCATTCTTAGATGAAGCCAGAAAGTTGATACTCCAAGCCAATTTTAGGGAAGAGGACATTAACATCATACACAGAGAGCGGCTGATAGGCATTGCCCATGACATTATTTCTGAGAGCTCTGAAGGTTATGACGCTTTGGTTTTAGGGAGAAGAGGTTCTGGCAAGATGCAAGACCTCTTTCCCGGTTCCGTTTCCTACAAGATTGCCCAAGGGGTGGAAAACACACCTGTATGGGTGATTGGGGGTGATACGCGCTTGAGAAAGATGCTTCTCGCGGTGGATGGTTCTGAAAATTGTCGCAGGGCGGTGGATTACGTTGGAGCTTTCGCTGCTGCTGCTGGTGCTGAAGTAACTCTCTTCAGTGTGGTCCGAGACTTTAAGTTGCAATTGCTCGATGTTTCCACTCCCAGGGGCGAAGAGATAGAAAGCAAGTTATTGGAAGAGGTGGAGAGGGATATTTGCAGCATGTTTGATTCTTACAGGAAACGACTTGAGCAGGCTGGAGTGCAAGGGACACGAATTTCAATTAAATATAAATTACGAAGCCAAACCCGTGCAGGTGACATTCTCGAGGAAGCAAGTGAAGGGGACTATGGCGCCCTCATTATAGGACGCAGAGGGTTGTCTGCAATGCAGGAACTCCCTTTGGGTCAAGTTGCCACAAAAGTACTACACCGGGCCAAGGACACTGCGGTATGGATTGTGCCATGAAATTCCCAAGAAGGGTGGGGAGTCCGAAGGACCAATATCTCAAAGGCTCAATCCCCCATCCGCAATTCAAAATCAAGGAATCCAGTAGATAGTAGTCAGTAGGCAGAATTCAGAGAGGCATACGGCTCAAGGCGCAGGGCGCAGGGGAAGAATTTAGTCTTCTACCGCCTTGCGCCTTTCATCAAGCTGCAATCTTCCTCTACCTCTTACAACAAATGACAGCGAAGCGTGATGATCTAATGACGGCGCAGCCACATGACCCGAAGCGAAATCCTCAATTACTTCCTAATCCCCCGTACTTTATGCTCGATCTTGACATGCCAGATCAACGACCTTATGATTTCCGCGAAACGTAAAAAAATAATGACTTCTCCCGAACACTTTTGTCGGTCAAGGGATTGTCTTGACCAGCAAACCCTGCAGAAATATGAAACCAGGAGATCAGGGAGTTTAGGGGTTATGCACATGAAGAAAAAATATCTGGGCTTTATTTTTTGCATAGCATTTATCATTGGCTGTGCTACCAGTCCTACAGGAAGACCTCAGCTCATGATCGTCTCGGAGGAATCAGCCATTTCCGCCTCCAAACAGGCGTATGTCGAGATGATAAAGCCCTATGAACAGCAGGGCAAGGTCGATAATGATCCGGCCTTGAAGGCTCGGGTCTATAAGATTACCGAGCGATTGATTGCCCAGGCCATAAAAATGCGGCCGGAGACGGAAAAGTGGGACTGGAGTATCAAAATCATCGATGATCCGAAAACAGTGAACGCCTGGGCCATGGCCGGCGGTAAGATGGCCCTCTATAGTGGTCTGGTGATACAGCTCAAAGCGACGGATGATGAACTGGCCCAAGTCCTCGGACACGAGATTGCCCACGCTTTGGCTAATCATTCCGCCGAACAGATGTCGATTGCCATGGCCACTTCCGTTGGAGTGGCTGCGGTGGGTGTCGCCTCTGATCGCAAGGGGTTGGCACTAACAGGGGCGGCGCTTGCCGCTGCACTGGCTGTCCAGTTACCAAACAGTCGGACAGCGGAGTCTGAAGCGGATCGTATCGGGATTGAGCTGGCAGCTAAGGCGGGCTATGACCCACGGGCTGCGATCACCCTCTGGCAGAAGATGGCCCAGGTTGGTGGGAAAGGTCCCCCCGAATTTCTCAGTACCCACCCGTCTCCGGCAAACCGCGAGAAAAAACTCGCCGAGTATGTACCTGAGATGATGCCCTATTACGAGCAACAGGGGGATCGCCCGATTCACAAATTGTAACCGGAGGCGTAACCACACCTTGGAAGTTTTGGGATATTCCCTTATCTTCCCTTAGCCAACGCTTTGTTGCGAGTAAAAAATCCTGCTCCAAAAACTCAGCTCTGGGCAGCCCCTGGAGGAGCCATAAAATCGGATCAGTCTCCCCGGTCAGCACTCAAGTATCAGCTATCCAGTCTTCGAGAATATGAACCGCAGAATATCGAAGTGAAAAACATTGTCTTACTTTTTCTAGAAACTTCTGCTGTTCGAAATTCCTTATTCGATATTGAAGCTCCCTGCAGACTGCTAAAAAATCCTGGAAACAATCCCAAACGTCATACCCGACGAGACGAAGTCGAGATCCGGTATCCAGTGGGCTGTTTTTTTACTGGATTCTCCGCCGCAGGCGGACTTCGCGCCTTCCGGAATGACGGACCTGATGCTCATAGTCAAAATATTGAGTTTTTCAGCAGCCTGCTGGTGCGCAGAGCGCTTAGGCTGAGGCTTGGCGCTGCAGATACAGGTGGGGAATCCACTTGGAGAGGGCAGGGCGGGACGGTATTTTAAGCATTTGGCGGCGAAAAGATTTTCTACCCCTCTTTTGCCTGTTGTTCTCCAGTTTTACCAAAACGGCGTTCCCGTCGCTGGTAGTCAGCGAGCGCTTCCATCAACTGGGCCTCACGAAAATCCGGCCAGTATATCGGGCTGACGTAAAGCTCAGTGTAGGCCATTTGCCACAGGAGAAAATTGCTGATCCGTTGTTCACCACTGGTACGAATAAGCAGGTCCGGGTCAGGCATGTCTGAGGTGTAGAGATTCCGGGAAAACGTTACTTCATCTATTTCTGAGGGTTTCAGTTGATTGGCCACGCAGGCCGCCGCCAGCTTTTGAGCAGTTCGGACGATCTCGGTCCGGCCACTGTAGCTAAGGGCGAGGTTGAGGATCATCTCACTATTTGCCGAGGTCTTGTTCATGGTGTCTACCAGCAACCGATTAACACTTTTCGGCAGTTCTTGGATATCACCAATGGCATTGAGACGGATGGAGTTCTCCATCATCTCGTCAAGCTCAGATTTAAGATATCGGCTCAACAGCCTCCACAGGGCCTGAACCTCACGACCTGGTCGTTGCCAGTTCTCTTTTGAAAAGGCATAAAGTGTGAGGATAGGAATACCAATTCTGCGGCAGTTTCTGACTATGATTCGAACAGACTCGGCTCCGGCACGATGTCCTTCTATACGACTGAGGTTGCGCTCTTGAGCCCAACGACCGTTACCATCCATGATAATGGCCAGGTGGTGGGGCAGCTTTTTCAGATTAGAGCTATCTGTGGCGGGCTGACCAGAAATAGTATTTTGTTTTGACAGGTCAGGAACGGGAACCATTGGTCATTCCGAGCTAGATCTCAAGAATTTCTTTTTCCTTGGCTTCGCAGAGTTCGTCCACCTGAGAGATAAACTGATCGGTTGTTTTCTGAACTTCTTCCTGTGACCGATACAGGTCATCCTCGGTGATCTCACTTTCTTTTTTGAGGTCTTTGAGCATTTCGTTGGCATCGCGACGAATGTTGCGAATAGCCACCTTGTTCTCTTCGCTCATTTTTCGCGCGACTTTGACCAGTTCTTTCCGTCGTTCTTCGGTGAGAGGAGGTATTGATATGCGTATGACTTTTCCATCATTTATGGGGGTAAGACCCAGCTCTGATTTCAGGATTGCCTTTTCGATATCTTCAATTGCCGTTTTGTCCCACGGCTGGATGACAATGAGGCGAGGTTCCGGCACTGCCAGTGAGGCCATTTGATTGAGAGGGGTTAGGGTATCATAGTAAGAGACCCGGATTCCATCCAGGAGGGAAATGGAGGCCCTGCCGGTGCGCAGGCGGCTGTATTCTCGCTTGAGAGATTCTATTGACTTTCCCATCCTGTCCTTCAAATCTTCGAATATTTCTTCAAGCATTATCCTCTCCCTCTACGATTGTGCCAACCGGTTCACCCATAACGACTTTCTTCATGTTGCCCGGCTTTGTGAGGTTGAAGACGATTATGGGCATCGCATTATCCATAGCCAGAGAAATAGCAGTTGCATCCATTACTTTCAACTGCTTATGAAGGACTTCCAGATGAGTGATCCTGTCTATTATTTGGGCACCCGGGGTCTTCTCCGGATCCGCCGGATAGACACCATCAACCCTGGTGGCTTTCAGCAGGACATCGGCCTGTACCTCCATGGCGCGCAAGGCGGCAGCGGTATCCGTTGTAAAATAAGGATTTCCGGTTCCCGCGGCGAAGATTACTATACGTCCCTTCTCCAAGTGGCGAATAGCGCGACGACGAATGTAGGGTTCTGCCACTGCTCTCATGCTTATAGCTGATTGTACCCGGGTCTGACCACCCAATCTCTCCAGGGCATCTTGAAGTGCTAGAGCATTGATGACCGTGGCTAACATCCCCATATGGTCCGCCGAGGTCCGGTCCATGCCACGAGAAGCAGCAGACAGGCCGCGGAAGATGTTGCCTCCCCCGATAACCACGGCAACCTGGACCCCCAGACTATCCACTTCATATATATCTGCGGCGACCTTGTCGATAATCTCAGGGACGATACCAAAGGAGGCGTCCCCCATCAGAGCCTCACCACTAATCTTGAGAAGTATACGCTTGTATTTAGCTTCCGGCATGGTCCCTTTTCAGTGTGCTGGTTCAGGGGGCAGACTTTTTTTGTTTTCGGTCTCGATCCTGGTAATATCTCCAGAGAAATCAGAATATCGAATATCGAATATCGAAATTCGAAACAATTTTCAAATTACCAAAATCCAAATGTCCCAAACGCCGGGATATAGTGTATCAGCTTCTTTTGTTTTGAACATTTGAATTTCGAGTTTGTTTCGGATTTCTCCTTCGGAGTCCCCACCCTTTGGGCGGGGCCCCAGTTTCGTGCTTCGGATTTCGGATTTACCCTCTGGTGGATTAGGCGGAGCCAATCCAACAAACGGTGCTAGCTAGCCGAATCTTCACCTAACTGATAACGGATGAAACGACGGACTATTACGTTTTCGCCCGTCTTGGCGCGAAGCTCGTTGAGAAGATCTTCGATGGTAATATCAGTGTCGCGTACGTATGCTTGCTCCAGAAGGCAAACCTCCTGGTAGAATTTATTGAGTTTTCCCTCGGCAATTTTATCGACAATGTTTTCCGGTTTGCCTGTTTCAAGGGCCTGCGCCCGGTAGATTTCCTGTTCACGCGCTACGACTTCCTGGGCAAGACCCTCACGGTCAATGGCCAAGGGGTTCGTTGCGGCAATATGCATGGCGAGGTTTTTGACAAAGTCGCCAAAGACCTCGTTTCTGGCGGTGAAGTCGGTTTCACAGTTTACTTCCACCATGACGCCGATTTTGCCCCCTGCGTGGATGTAGGAATGGACCATACCTTCACTGGCGGATCTGCCGCCTCGCTTTTGAGCTACTGCCAGGCCTTTCTGTCTCAGGTAATCAATGGCTTTCTGCATGTCACCCTGGGTTTCCTGGAGTGCCGCCTTACAATCCATAATCCCAGCGTTGGTTTTTTCCCGCAACTCTTTCACCATTGCTGAAGTAATCTGCAATTTTTTCCTCCTTCAAGGTCGCTCATTCCTCCACAGGATTGATAATCTCGATCTCCGGGCCGCCTTCTTCAGCAGAGATGGCGGTGCCGATCAATGCAGCTTCCGCTTCTGCGTCAGTGGATGCTTTGTCCATTGCTGCCTGAAGTTGCTCTTCTCTTTTCTGTTTGCCCTCTAAACATGCATCCGCGACTTTGGAAGCGAAGAGGCGGATAGAGCGGATGGCGTCGTCATTTCCCGGAATGATATAGTCGATGGGATCGGGGTCGCAGTTGCTGTCCACAATCGCAACGATGGGTATGCGCAATTTGTTTGCCTCTGCTACGGCTATATTTTCACGCCTTGGATCCACTACAAAAACAGCACCTGGCAGTCGCTCCATGTCCTCAATGCCCCCCAGGTTCCTATCCAGCTTCATCATCTCCCGCTCCATTTGGAGAATCTCTTTCTTGGGAAATTTACTGATGCTGTCAT
>JAJDNL010000195.1 GCA_022340745.1 Deltaproteobacteria bacterium | reverse complement strand
TGTATAATTAGATATTTAGACTGTCTAAAACTACGTAAATATACTTAGACAGTAGATTATTTTCCCCTTTACCATTCATAAAACGAGACGAGAACATTGGGCATCAATCTGGCCCTACTTGACAGGCCAACTGACCTTACTACAATGAACTATCTCTCCCTTCGTGCAATGAGAAAAAAAATGGATCCCTCTCATCAGATCAAAAACCTGAGAAACTCGATTAACTATTTACTGCAGAACTACGGATTGATTTCCGCGCTCGTTAACATAGCCCAAAGAGAAGGACATCAGCTCTACCTTATTGGCGGCTTTATACGTGATACTTTGTTAGGTCGGAACTGTAAGGACGTCGACTTAGTTACCCGGCGAGCTTCAGAGCTGGCGAAATCTCTGGCCGCTAAGACTGGCACCAGGTTAGCACTTATCGATCGGAAATTCGGCACTATCCGCCTCATACCTCCTGCTGGATTAAAGAGAGTCAATGACCTCTACCAGGTTGACCTCTCTTCTCTGCGAGGTTTATCTATTAGCGCGGATCTCAATCAGCGCGATTTCACCGTAAATGCTATGGCAGTAGAGTTATCAACGTGGCGGGCTGATGGCACCTTCGACCTCCTCGATCCTCTCGGTGGACTTTCTCATCTCCGAGCAGGACGGTTGCAGCTTTGTTCTCCCCGTTCTCTAGAAGACGATCCCCTCCGTATCTTGAGGGCATACCGCTTGACAGCGACCCATGATTTTACCCTCGAGGGTCATACCCATGATCGCATACGTGAAATGCGTCATGGACTCAATCGCGTTGCGGTGGAGCGCATTAGGGATGAACTTGTGCTCATCCTCTCTACCGCCAATTCTGCCCACACCCTGGGAGTTTTAAACAATGATAAAGTTCTGCAGCTGCTGCTACCGGAACATGAACCTTGGAGTAATTGCAGTCAAAATGACTGTCACCAGCAGGACGTTTGGCACCATAGCCTTTCGGCGCTAGAGGCTTTGGAATCCTTCCTTACCAACCCCCAGGAATTACTAGGAAAGCATGCTGACGAGGCTTTGCCGATTCTTACCCAAAGGATTGCAGGCGAACGTACTCGAGAAATCATGCTGAAACTTGGGGTTCTGCTCCATGATATCGGCAAACCGAATTGCCGCACTGTAGATGATAATGGTGTTACCCAATTCTACGGGCACGAAGTCGCTGGGGCTAGACTGGCTGGCTCCCTTTGCGCCCGGTTTTGCTTTAGTAACAAAGAAATAGATTTCGTAAGTCAGTTAGTTCGCCAGCAGATGAGCGTATTCCATCTATTCAGTCTCAAACGGACTTCACGGAAAGCGCTGATCCGTCTATTCAAACTGGGGCCTAAACTTTTCTGGCCGCTCCTTTTCCTGTTCGGTTCCGACTACATGGCAATAAAAGGTCCCCGACCACGAAAAGCTGAGATAGGGCCACTTCGTCATCAAATAGACAGATGGCTAGATTTCTACCATAAACAGCTGAAACCGAAGGAGGGAGAGCCTCCTCTGATTAGGGGAGATGAGCTTATGAACCGTTTCAATCTTTCCCCTGGCCCCACTGTGGGAAAATTGCTGCACATTCTGACAGAACTACAGTGGGAGGGCCGCATCAGCACTCGCCAGGAAGCCCTGGATCACGCTGCTGAGTTGTTAGAGCATTGGCAAAGATGAGGAGAGGGTTCACTAGACACTAAGAACTAAGCACTACGCACAGCGGGACGACGCGGGGACGGGGAGAAACTGCGAGACGAGGCTTTCAGCTAGCAGCCCTTCGACCTAGCTCAGGACAAGAGCGCAACTGGCGGCAGTCAGGAAAAAGATATCCTGTAAAAAGAATCATTGCTGCATGCTGCGCGCTGTCAGCTGCCTGCTGTCTTCTGGCTTCTGACTACTGGCTACTATCTTTTAGTTTGACTCATTTTCCTTGACGCCCACTATCTTTTTGACTAGACTTACAAAGTTACTTTAAATACCTAATAATATGAAGAAATTAGTAAATTCGCTATTCGACCATCTTCGCCAGAGCGAACTACGACTCGTCAAATCAATTCTGCGTTGGAAGTTGCAGCAAGAAAATTCGCCCCTGCCAAACGATGGTGAATTGAATATGGCCGCCTCCCAGCTCCTGGATGAGGCCAGGGAAATCGCCAGGAAAAGAGGGAAGAAGCTACTGGACGTTCTCAAGGAGGAGGCAAAGGAGTTCTTCAATTCAAAGCCCTCATGATTCACGGATAACGAAGAGGAGAAAGAATGCTGGCCGCTGAGGATTTCTTCGACTTAAGTGACTGGGCCCACCCGGAACTTTTCACTAGGAAAGAGCCCGTTTGGAAGGCTTTTACTCGCCTCAAATCCTATCTCTCTGATGTATTACAGCCCAATTTGCCGGAACTCAGCCACTCCGGTCCAGTGTTACAGAAAACAGTCGTACTGCAGCAGGGAGAAGTTCTCACTTCGGGGTTTGAATTGCGCCCAGGTGATGCCACCAAGGGAAACTATCAAGTGATCCAGGATGGTGTGGTACTCGAGGAAGCCTCTGTTCTCTATGCAGGGGCTTGCCTGATGGACGATAATATTTTCATAGGACCTGGTAGTGTGGTGGAACCTGGTGCCCTGATCAAAGGTCCCACCATTATTGGTGGTTCCTGTGAAATCCGTCAAGGTGCTTATTTACGTGGTCATTGTTTGGTTGGAGATCGCTGCGTTGTGGGCCACACCACGGAGATGAAGCACTCGGTTATGTTAGATGGTGCCAAGGCTGGCCATTTTGCCTATATCGGCGACAGCATCTTGGGAAACCGCACCAACTTGGGCGCTGGAACGAAATTGGCGAATCTCAAAATAGTACCCACCCAGGTAAGTGTGAAGGTAAACGATAAAATACACGATACCGGCCTGCGAAAATTCGGAGCCATTATTGGTGACGATACCGAGACTGGCTGCAATTCGGTCACCAACCCTGGTACTCTGCTAGGTCGTCGTTGCTTAGTATATCCGGGAATATCCGTGAGAGGTGGATACTATCGAGACCGTTCGGTTATTCGCTAGATTCCCCTATCGAGTCGAGACTGAAGATGCTTTGTTTTTGACGAAGGTGAACGTACTCATTCCTCGATTGGCCCCCCCACAGTTTCGCTCAGTGAGTGGTGAGAGGAATGGACAAAGCCTTCAATGAGCTTTACTTTTTAAGATGTCTGTTTTTTTAGTAATTATTTTAGTTAATTATCATAAATTTATCGTTGACAAAGCGGAAAGGTTCAGCTAGTTTGTAAGAAGCCTGCAACAGAGCTACTAGCTGAAAGGGGTCGTCGTCGTACCCGCCTTAAATAAAGGGGGAGAACAGGGTCAACACTTCTG
>JAJDNL010000159.1 GCA_022340745.1 Deltaproteobacteria bacterium | reverse complement strand
TGAAACCGCGAATTTTTTAGGAGTTCGGACTGCGGATTTCAAATTTCGAAAATGTTCTTCGGACTCCCATGCTTCATGCTCGGTTTTTGGAGGGGCAAAGATGAGCAGACTCACTCTTGAGGCCAAGTACCTCGGTGCTATGATAGGGAGCGCTGTGGGCGATGCTATTGGTGAGCTTGCTTTTCATTACCCCGAAAGAAACAAGCTCGCTCAGGTAGTCGAAGGGGTGGCAGAACTTCGTTACACGGATGATACTGCCATGGCGATCGGGTTGGCGACTTCTCTCACAAATAAAGGCCATCTCGATGGCCAAGACCTTGGAGAGACCTTTCGGCGCAGCTTCGAACAGGAACCCTGGCGGGGGTATGCAGCCGGACCTCCAACTATCTTTACGATGGTTCGTTCTTTGGGAATTCCTTACGCTCAAGCGGCTCAGAGTTTGTTCAATGGTAGCGGCTCGTTTGGAAACGGGGCTGCCATGCGCATAGCTCCCTTGGGCTTGTTCTTTCATGATTCTCTGCAGATCTACGAACTCGCCTGCGATTCGGCTGAAGTAACTCACGCACACCCAGTGGGGAAAGATGGTGCAGCATTACAGGCCCGGGCTGTAGCCCAGGCAGTGAAGCTTGATCCCCAGAAGGAATTTCTTGTAGACTTTTTTGTCAGGGATCTGATTGATTTCTGTCGTACCCATGAAATCCGAGGGAAAATGGAGCTTCTAGAAGAATTGTTGAACGAAAATATCAATCCGCCACTCGCTGCCAAACAGCTAGGGCAGAGCGTTGCCGTGCAGGAGTCAATGCCCTTCGCCATTTATTCTTTCGTGCGGCATCCTCGTTCCTTCGAGGACTGCCTCGATTGTGCTATCATGCATGGCGGAGATCGTGACACCCTCGGTGCTATGGCTGGAGCTGTTTCTGGTGCCTATTTGGGTGTCCAGGCTATTCCCTCCGGGTGGCGAAGAAAATTGGAGAATCGGCAAACCATAGAGCAGCTGGCGCTGGAGTTGGCCGAGAGTACAGTGAGTAGTAGGCAGCGGGCAGTAGGCAGAGGGCAGCGGGCAGTAGACAGAGGTCGGAGATCAGAAGTCAGAGATCAGAGGGAGGAGGATCACTAGGCACTAAAAACATTGCGGATTGCGGATTGTGAATTTGGGGGATACCTATGAATGAACTGAGGGATCAGACGGAACCAACTATTATAGTAGACAGACATGCTCGGATGACGAGTATTGTCCTCAATCGTCCACGTGTGCTGAACAGTCTCAACCTGGAAATGATTCGCGCTATTGACCATGCGCTCGACGAGATTGAGGCTGATCAGAATATGCAGTTTGTTTTATTCTCTGGCGCTGGAGAGAGGGGATTTTGCGCCGGTGGGGATGTGAAAGCAATTGCCCAGGCTGTACAGCAGAAGCTCTCCCCAACGGCAGAGCAGATCTTGGAGGAAGAATACGACCTATGCTTGCGGCTCCATCGTTTTCCAAAACCTCTCATCGCCCTTGCTGACGGCATTACCATGGGTGCAGGACTCGGACTGGCCTCTGCTGCTGACCTGCTGCTGGCCACAGAGCGCACCCGCATGGCTATGCCGGAGACGAGAATTGGTTTTTTCCCGGATGTTGGAGCCTCAGGGTGGATGTTTGCCAAGTGTCCGAAAGGCTACCCTGAATATCTGGGCCTTACCGGATACGAGATGGTCGGTGCGGAAGCTGTACGCACGGGTTTTGCCAGCCACCTGGTGAAATCGGAGCGGTTGCCTGAACTCGTAACAGTACTGGAGGGATATTCTGGAACCCTTTCTCGGCTAAGATCTGCAGCGACCGAGGAATTGCTAGCAGTGCTCGTCCATTTTTTTGACAGCAATATCCCCCCCAAACCCGAGATGGATGAGTGGGTTGCCACCTATTTTGCCGGCAAAAGTTCCGTGGTGGAGATTATGGAATCCTTGCGACAGTGTAGCATGCAAACTCAGCTATGCGATGGGGTCTTCCATCGACTCGCCGAACGTTCTCCCACGGCGGTAGCAGTAACCTTAAGCCTCCTGCGGCACAATGAGGGAAGGCAACTGGAGGAAGTTTTCCAAGCCGATCTCAAGGCAGCCCGTTTTATTCTGGCACACCC
Organism: Deltaproteobacteria bacterium; assembly: GCA_022340745.1. Classification (GTDB taxonomy): domain Bacteria; phylum Desulfobacterota; class Syntrophobacteria; order BM002; family BM002; genus BM002. The sequence goes on along the minus strand of JAJDNL010000159.1, from coordinate 2,879 downwards.
TGATTATGTTGAGGGCGTACGAGCTCGGCTCATAGACAAGGACGACAACCCGCAATGGCAACCCGCGAGTATTGAGGAAGTGGGGGATTTGGACCTGGAATTATGACTTAGCGGTTGAGTGTCCGATATGGGATGTGAGATGTGAGATTTAATACCAAGTGCTGACATTGAGTTCCGCTCTGCAATCTTTTATCCCACATCTCATATCTCACATCTATCTGAGGTGCCGTTGTTTCAGAGACAGGCGATTTGATGACAGAGCAACCCTTCATACTCGGAGTGAACTATTGGCCTCAAAGAACAGCCATGTTCATGTGGCGACAATTCGACAGAAGTTCAATAAAGGAAGATATGGCCACCATTGGTGAGTTGGGATTTTCCTGCCTGAGTATCTTCCCACTGTGGGAGCACTTTCAGCCCACACCCAAGATTGTTCCTCCAGCCATGTTGGACCAGTTGGTGGAATTCTTGGAGATGGCTGGTGATAGGAATCTTAAAGTCATGGTTACCCTTTTTACCGGACATATGAATGGACTGAATTGGCTACCGCCATGGATGCTGCTGGCCTCCACTGAGCGGAGTCAATATAAAGTGTTTTCCATGGACAAGGTTCGGACAAACAAGATTATGAATCAGTACGCTGACTCTGAGATCATGGAAGCGCAAATTTTCTTCCTGCGCGAGTTGACAAACGCTGTGTCTGGGCACCCTGCCCTTTACGCTTGGAATTTGGGCAATGAACCCTCTCTGTGGTCAATTCCCCCAGATGACTTTTCGGCAGAGCTCTGGCTGCAGGCAATGGCTGAGACTCTCAAGGAGAAAGACGACACCATACCAATAACCCTGGGCCTACATGTAAAAGATCTCACAGAGAGCGGCGGCCTTAAACCGTGGCTGGTCGCTCAGTATCTGGACTATCTCACTATTCACGTTCCGCCACACCGGGTATCATGGGCGAAAGATCCCCCCGATGCTGTGCTTCCGCCCTATCTTGGGTGTATTGTTGGATGGTTGGGAAAGTTGCCTGTATTCGTTCAGGATTTCGGTGTGGCCACTGAACCTGTTTTTTCCAAGGCTGATAGCCGCGGTCTCAAGCGCGGCGATGATTTTTTCCTAGTCAGTGAGGAGGACTCAGCCCACATAACGGCAGAGGTATTGACCCGGTTGAGGAGGTTTAAAATGATGGGGGGGTTTTGGAAGACCTACGGAGATTACCACCCCTCCATTTGGGACTGGCCCCCTCTCGACACGAGTGTAAGCGAGCGCTTTTGCGGCCTGGTTCGCTCTGACGGCAGCCCAAAACTTGCGGCTTCGGTGCTCGGCTCCAACCCAGCTGAACCGAAAGAAGATGAGGTCTTTGCTGAATGGATTGATCTGCCGGAGGAAGATTATTACCGGGACCCAAGGCAGCAATTGAGTAGATTGTATCGACGTTTTCGGGAGTATTATTCTTTTGACTAAAAGGTGCAAAATGCAGAAATGTCTTGTTACTGGTGGTGCGGGATTTATCGGCTCCAATCTTGTCGAGCGTTTGATGGGGGATGGCGTGCAGGTGAGGGTTCTGGACAACCTCACAACGGGAGTTTTGGATAATATAGAGCCATTTTTAGAGGATATTGACTTCAAACAAGGCGACGTGCGGGACTTAGACGCGCTTCAGGAAGTTATGGCTGGAGTAGAGGTGGTATTTCACCAGGCGGCAGTGGTCTCAGTGCCTAAATCGGTAGAAGACCCTATTGAGGCCGCAATGGTAAACGATCTCGGCACACTTTATGTACTTGAAGCGGCTCGTCGAGCCTCCGTTCGAAGGGTGGTGTTCGCCAGCTCCTGCGCCGTCTATGGAGACCTACCCCAACTTCCCAAAAGGGAAAATATGGAAACCAGGCCGTTGAGTCCATACGCTGCCAGCAAGTTGCACGGCGAGACCTACGCCTTGCTCTATCGTGACTTGTATGGCCTCGAGACCGTTTGTCTTAGATATTTCAATGTGTACGGCCCCAAACAGGATCCCACCTCGCCCTATTCGGGAGTGATATCGATTTTTATGGATAGAGCTGTCCGGGGCGAACTACCCACCATCTTTGGCGATGGGGAACAATTCCGGGACTTTGTTTATGTAGCCGATGTGGTTCAGGCAAATCTGCTGGCCGCTAACCGGGATAACATTGCTGGCGCCGTTATCAACTTAGGGACGGGCAGTTCTGTGACCGTTAACAGTCTGTGGGCCAACATCTCCCAGTTTGCCGGTGTGGGGGGAGAGCCTGAAAGAGTCGAGGAAAGACCTGGAGACATTCGAGAGTCTGTTGCCGACATCTCCAGGGCCCGAGAACTATTAGCCTACGAACCTCTCTATAGCTTCGAGGAAGGACTGAAACTGACCTGGGAGTGGTACAGCAGCAGAAGCACTAGGCACTAAACTCTAAGCACTAATCAGCGACGCGGGGACGCGGAGAAATGGCGAGACGGGGCTTTCAGCTGGCAGCCCTTCGACCTAGCTCAGGACAAGAGCGCAACTGGCAGCAGGAAATATTATTTTATCTTAAGTTAATTGATAAAAGTGTAATAATATAAAAAGTTTAGAGATTATGGATTTCAATTGGCTCCACCGCTTCTTCAAGTTCGAAGCCAAAAACTTTAGAATAAAAATAAAGTTCACTATCCAAGGCACGTTTGATGGTTGCAGCTCGACGGAAGCCATGCTGCTCACCTTCAAACGGGACGTAAGCCACAGTCAAGCCCTTCGCTTGCAGAGCAGCTACCATCATTTCGGCCTGGTTCGGTGGAACCACCTCGTCTTCTAGTCCCTGGAAAAGTATAAGGGGACAGGAAAGCAAATCAGTAAAATGGATTGGTGAGCGTTGACGATAAATGTCTTGCCT
>JAJDNL010000113.1 GCA_022340745.1 Deltaproteobacteria bacterium | reverse complement strand
CTCACTTCCCCCTTACCATTTTATCCTCACACTCCTTCAACAGTTTAATATGTTGCTCTTCTTGAGCAATTACTTCCTCCAACTCTTTCGTGGTCTCGTGATCATCTATGAACGACTGAAGCATCTGATAAAAGATAATGGTGTCTTTTTCGTGCTCCACAGCCAATTCTATCAGCTCTTGCACGCTGTCTATCTTGGAAAGATCGACTTCATCCAAGGAGAATTTTTGATCGCCCACCAGACTTCTTAACGCCGCTCCACTAATCTCTCCCTTTCCACCGCCCGCTTTTGCTTCCTGCAACACTCTTTGCAGTCTCTCAAACCATTGTGCATGGTCGCGTTCTTCATCCGCCAAGCAAACAAGAACCGGCTCAAGGATCGGGGTTGACACCCTGGCCAACGCCTCACGATAAAAGGTCTCAGCGTTTTTCTCTAGCTGGATGGCCATGTCGATTATTTCTCGAATTGAAAACATATTCACCCAAATTTAGGAATTAGGGTATTTAGGGATTTGGGAATTAAGTGTCTCTATACAGCAAGCACGACTCATATCATAAAATCGACAATTCCTAAATTCCTTAATATCTCAATTCCTCAATTAGTCGATTTCATTTGAAAAATGAAATCGGATTAATATCCGCCATTGTCCTGAGCCCGGGCGGCGCCTGAATTACCACAGGTATGGCATTAACTATTATGGCACAGGTAGCCGTATCTCCGTTAACACCTTCTTCGATGGCCATATTTATACTGGGAGTTCCCTGGATAAGAACTCGGTCACGTGGCACTGGCTCCCCTATGGTGGCCCGAAACACGAGTGTTATCACCTCTTGATCTCCAATGTAGCCCCTACCGATCTGGTTTACTCCAAGCGCCCTACCCGACTCGACGGTGAGGTTGGCGGTGATAACTTCGCGGGAAGCAATAACAGGCTCTATAATGTCCTGAGTTCTGTCTAATTTCCACCCCAATCCAGAAGCGAGGAGATGCATGGACTCAGTCAGTCCAACATGTCGCAAATTGCCTGCTTTTACCCTCTCCTCGAATTCCCGCACCGTAAGCCCCGCGCCAATCTTCTTTTGAAAAGGCAATCTTCTGTACTGCGCATCCTGGATGCGTTCCACTGTCACCTTTTCAACATCTCGACAGACAGCGGTCATCACCAGGGGCAAAAAATCCATAAGAAAGCCGGGATTCACCCCTGTGGACAGAACGGAGACCCCTTGCTCTCGGGCAGCCACATCGATCTCTTCGGCTTGGCTGGGGTTGGTTATCCAGGGAAACACGAGTTCTTCGCAGGTGGAAACCACATTCTTGCCGCAAGAGATAATTTCCAGGACTTGAAGCCGAATTTGCTCCAGGTCTGATGTAGTTGTAAGCACAACAACCTCTGCATCTACCTCTCGCAACAGATTCGTCGATTTGTCAGTGACATGAAGACCGAGTGCTTTGGGTAATTCAGCCAGTTCACCAACATCAAGACCAACCTTTTGCGGATCGGAATCAATGGCTCCCACAAGGTCAAAATGACCCCTCTCCACCAGAAACTGAACGCTCCTGCAACCAATAGGCCCAAGTCCGTACTGTACCACCCTGATCTTCTTGTTCATCGAATTCCCTCTCACGATCTGTCAATCGCTAGCACCTTCGCAACTAATAGTCGCCGAAGATTACATTGTGAATCCCCGCAGGTCAATACCATAGGGGATTTGTTAATTAGTCACATCGTTGATTCGTCAAATGGTCACATAGTAAACGCTGAACGGTAAATGGTAAGCAGTAAGCGGTAAGCGGTAAATCGTTGAAACCGTTGAAGTTGTTCAAGTCCCAAGATCGCGGCTGGAAAGCCGCTCCCACAGCATAATCTCTGTCGTCTGACCTCCGACCTCTGACTTCTGTCCTCTGCCCTCTGCCTGCTGCCCCCTGCCCGCTGCCAGCTGTATTTCTCCATGCTCCATGCTCCATGCTCCATGCTCCATGCTCTATGCCCCTTTTCACTCCTTGACCATTTGGAATCTGAATGGTAACAATCTTTCATGCAAAACCTCCCAAAGACAGCCCTGTTTGCCATTTGTTTCTCTTTACTATGCTTCTCTGCCGAAGCAACTACCCGCGGCCCCATAAGACTCAATGTTGATGTTCCCTCGGGACAATGGAAGACAGCCAGGCTGAGAAAGCTGCCCAAAGAGACAGTAGTTGCTGTGAAGGTGGAATGTGAGGGAGATATCTTGGTAGCCGTTGTAAATACCAAGAATTACTTGATTTATCCCAAAGTACCCCAGCCACTTTTTCTCGGGCAAGTAGTGAAGCGCTTGTCATTCTCGGTTTCGATCCCAGAAAGCGATGATTACTTCGTGGTCCTGGACAATCGTTCAGGGCCGAAGACAAAGACGGTGACGCTGACAGTGGCTGCTGCCCGTTCTAGTGTTGATCAGGTGGAAGCGGCGGATAAAATTCTCCACACCTTCGAGCAACAACTCCACCAGCTCTTCATATTTGACCCTTTTGCTATGGGTGTCGAGCGCTGTAACGAGCCCAAGGCTTTCTCGGACGGATCTGGAGTTTCCCTCTGTGCCGAGTACGTTTATTACCTCTACGATACTCTTGGCGATAAACAAAGGGCACAAGACGCTCTCGCTTTTTCTATATTCCATGAGGTAGCGCAGGAGCTGCTTGCTGAGTGGCATCACCCGACCGCTACCAACAATGAGAGCGCGGATGAATTCGCTACCGTGCTGATGGTAATGCTCAAGCAAAGTGAGCGCGCATCTTCTCTGGCCGAGTATATTGTCAGCAATCCTTCGAGCTCTGCATCACTCTCAAGAGTACTTAACGATGACCGCCACCCACCCTCTCCCCAGCGTGCCAGAAATATCTTGCGCTGGCTGGAGGAACCCCATCAACTCGCCCGAAAATGGCAGAAGATTCTTGTGCCCCACATGCAAACAGTTTTGCTGAAAAGACTGTTACTGAAACCAACTCCATGGACCGACCTCGAACTCGTGGAGAAAGAGTTGCGAACTCGCCCAAAAGCCACCCCCAAAAATATTTAAGTATAACTTTAAAAAAGTATCTTATATTATTTAATTTCAACTATTTAAATAGGTACTATTTATAAAGTCTATAACTTAGCTCTGCAAAACTCTCCCCCCTCTTCAAGAGTCTGTGTCGCAATTCGTCATCCCGGCCAAGTCTGCTTGGAGCGGACGCGAGCCGGGATCCAGAATGAAACTGGTTATATTAAACATCTACTGGATTCCGGATCTCTCTCCGAGAAACGGAGCTCGTCCGGAATGACGGGTTCGGCGAATTGTGACATAGTTTCTAGGGGCAGAAGGGAATATAGGTATTCTGCGGAGGTAAGTAGGTTATTACTAATACTAGCCGGGCGGGGTTGATCATCGCCCCTACGATTTCTTGATTTGTTTCGATTATTGATCAGGAAAAATAATCTTGCACTTAAGCCCGGCAGGCAACTTGTGTTTGGGGTTGGGTAGCTCGAGCCGCACACCAAACGTTCCACTTGCGGCATCAATGACTTGGTCGACAATTTTCACTTTGGCGGTATATTCACCTCCCACCGGAGCTTCCGGGCGAACCATAGCCTGCATCCCAGCTCGAATGGAGCCAAATAGCTCCACAGGAACTATCGCCTCCACATTGAGCGGATCAATTTGGGCAATCTTAAAAATTGGCTGTTCTTCCACAAACTCCCCCGGGGAGAGGAATCGCTCCACCACAACTCCCGTGATCGGGCTACGGATGGTTAAGCGCTCGAGCACCTCGGTCGTTCGCTGAAGCTCCAGTTCAGCGAGCCGCTTGTTATCCCTGGCCTCCTGCAACTCCAGTTCTGCCATCATTCTACTAGTCTCTGCCTCGTCCATTTCTCCAAAAGGAATTGTCTCCTTCTTATAAAGCTCCTCGTACCGTTTCTTTTTCCGCTCACTGAAGGCCAACTGTGCTTCTTTCGATTCGATTGTGGTCTCCATCTCTGCTCGAATGCGGGCGAGCTCCCTGGTGGCCTTTTCCACCCCTGACTGCAGCGTGGCCACCACCTGGCCCTTTTTAACAAAGTCGCCCCGATCCACATCCACTGTCTCAATAATCCCCCTCACCCCACTGCCAACATTGGCAACCATATACGGCTCGATCAACCCATCCAGCTCAGCAGATTGAGCCTCGACAGGTGGCAGCACCACAACCAGCAGTAGTAAAATCGCCTGAGACAACAAAACCCATATATCTCTCATGGAAAAACCCTTTTTGTCAATTCAGCTAACAGCCTGATAGCTCACAGCTTATAGGCAATTCGTCAATTAGAAAATTAGTCGATTAGAGAATTAGTTTTCAAATATACTAATTCTCTAAATTCCCAATTGATTTGCTGTCCTCTGCCCTCTGTCTTCTGTCCTCCAACTTCTACCTCTTACGACAAGTGACAGCGGAGCGTAGTGACCTAATGACGGCGCAGCCTTATGACGCGAAACCGATCAGGGCTGGACACTGCTGCCCCCTGTCAGCTGTCCGCTGCCGGCTGTTTTTTACCCTATGCTCTATGCTCCATGCCCTATGCCCCTACTCCGGCCGTCCTGAAAACGCTAGAGCATCACCCAGATACTCGTCCATCTTGAGCAGTTCTCGCCGCATCCGACCGTGTAGCCGCTCCGCAGAGCGCTGTGAGCTGCCGAACAGCAGTTTTCCAACCCAATGACCCCGGGTGTCACCGGACCGCTTCAGGGCCCCATTTGCTAGCCACAGGAGCGGCCTTATCACATACACAGTTGCCAGCTCGTCTTCCAGCGAAACCATTGCCTCGCAACTACCGGGATCACCTTGCCGTCCACAGCGGCCAAAGAGCTGCCGGTCGATCCGCCGCGCTTCGTGCCGTTCCGTGGCTATGACATGAAGACCACCTAATTCTGCCACTCCAGAGTCCAAAGCAATATCCGTTCCCCGACCAGCCATGTTCGTGGCCACCGTAATCCGGGCCCGCTGGCCTGCCAGAGCGACGATTTCCGCTTCTTCCTCATCCTGCCGGGCGTTCAACACCTTGTGCTCCAGGCCGGCATCGAAAAGAAGACGACTCAGGTGCTCCGAGGCCTCAACCGAACGGGTGCCAACCAGAACCGGCCGGCCGCTGTCGTGTAAGTCCGCAATCTTTCTTACCACTGCTTCCCACTTCTGCTCCGCCGCGACATAGACACGATCTGGGAGATATTCGCGCTTCAATGGCCGATTCGTGGGTATTGAAGCAACACGCAAGCGGTAAATCGACCACAGCTCCCCAGCCACCTCCCTGGCTGTACCGGTCATGCCGGCCAGGTGCAAGTAGCGGCGGAAAAAACGCTGATAGCTGATGCGGGCCTGGGTATCTATCTGACCGGTTACTTCACACCCTTCCTTGGCCTCGATGAGCTGGTGCAAGCCACGCTCCCAGGACCTGTCGGGCATTACCCGGCCCGTATACTCATCTATAATCTGAACTTTCTCGTCTCTGACCAGGTAGTGCTTATCCAGCGAAAAGAAGTGGAGCGCCACCAATGCCTGTTGCACCATTTCTTCACAATATCGGGGACTTGGCCACACTTTCTTGTTAGCCCTGGCAAATTCCTCTGTCCGCTCCTTTCCCAGAGCGGTGAGCTCTATCCTGCGCTCGCTGGGGAAAATGGAAAACTCTTTTTTCGGCTCGAAGTCCTTGGCAAGACCGAGAGCCTGTTGGTAAATGAGCTCTTCGCTGATGCCATCACCCCGTCCAGAGATGATCAATGGAGTTCGCGCCTCATCAATGAGCACACTGTCGGCTTCGTCCACAATGGCGT
>JAJDNL010000102.1 GCA_022340745.1 Deltaproteobacteria bacterium | reverse complement strand
GCTCGCTGGAGCATTTTCAGCCACTGTCCCAAAATACTCCTATTCCAGTCTTCCCATTGCGGAGTGAAGCGGAGCTGACTCGTGGGGACGTTCCGGCTGGCTCTCATTTCAATGCCCTGGCCACTGGCCAATCGCCCCTCCTTACAATTAGCCACCCTCAAAAGTTTCCTGAAAGAAAAGGCACCAGAGGTAGAGACCGATTGCTACCATCCTTACCTCCAGGTCGGCAATCTCTTGGGAATTCTGGCTTATAACAAGATTGCCGAGCGAACCTGGTTGGCGGAGGCTATCTACGGTTACCTCTTGAATCCGATGAGAAGGGCTGAAATCCTGGATCTGGTTCGTAAAGAACATGCTTCCAGAACCAAGAAAGCTCCCCCGGACCTGAAAATTATATCCAGCCAAATCCATCGGTTACACCAACGCCACCACTTTGATATGGAATGGTCTTCTTACGATCTCGTCGGCTTTTCCATCTGCCTTTCGCAATTGACCTCATCACTCTATATGATCAGGCAGATTCGCGCCCGTCACCCCAGGTGCCGTATCGTGGTGGGTGGTTCCAGTTGTGCTGGTGAGTTGGGTTCCTCCTTGCTCGCCAACCTACCCGAGATTGATTTCGTGGTGAGCGGCGAGGGTGAACTGCCGCTGCTGGAGTTAATCAATCGTATCAAAAAGGATGATCTGGAAGGTGATGAGTCCTCTGGCTTGCTGTGGCGGGATGAACAAGGGAACATCAGAGGGGGAGAGCTCAAGCAACTGCCGGATCTCAATGATCTCCCGGTGCCGGAATTCCGTGACTACTTTCATGAATTGAGCCGACAGCCCCGACTGTCCAATTTGGTACCGAGCCTGCCTCTGGAAACCTCCCGGGGATGCTGGTGGCATCGGGTCAAAAAGGGCTCGGTGGAGCGTGCATGCAAATTCTGCAATCTAAATCTTCAGTGGCGGGGTTACCGGAGTAAAGAGCCGCACCAGGTAGCTCGTGAGATGGAGGAACTGGCTGCACAGTACGCAAGCCTCAAGTTCTTTTTTGTTGACAACATCCTCGACAACAACAAGCTCCATGAGCTTTTCAGGTGCATCAAAAATGTTAGGCGTGATTTTGAGATTTTTACTGAACTCAGGGCATCAGCATCGCGCTCCGACCTCATTCAAATGCGACAAACTGGGGTCACTCAGGTGCAGGTGGGCATCGAGGCACTGAGCACCAGACTCTTGCGAAAAATCAACAAAGGGACCACGGCTATCCAGAATATCGAGATCATGAAACATTGCGAAGAGCTTGGCATCCAGCATCTGTCCAACCTTATGCTCGGGTTTCCTGGAAGTGACGAGGAGGATGTGGCTGAGACTCTCAATAATCTTAGATTTGTCATGCCATTTCAGCCCCTGCGCAAGGTGCGCTTCTGGCTGGGACAGAACAGCCCGGTTGCCCTTCACCCAGAGGAGTATGGCATTCGACGCCTCACCAATCATCCGCATTATCAGAGGTTGCTTCCGGGTTCGCTGGCGAACTCTCTCTGTTTGATGGTAAAGACCTACGTGGGTGACCGGACCAGACAAAAGAAACTGTGGCGCCCCGTAGCCCGTGAAATCGAACGTTGGCAGCAACAGTATGAAGCACTGCGACGGCAGCATTTTCGAACACCTTTACTGAGCTATCGAGACGGTGGGGATTTTCTCCTGATTCGTCGTCGCGCCGAGAGTTCGGAGATGGAGACCTTTCGCCTGCGGGGATCCTCCCGCGCCATTTACCGCTTTTGCGAAACACGTCGAACCTTAGAAGAGATCCGCAGGGAATTTCCTGATTTCTCCTCGGACAAGCTTCAGACCTTCATTTCACATATGGTTGGCAAACTTCTCATGTTTCAGGAGGGGAGGCAGGTGCTCAGCCTGGCGGTCAGTGAGGAACCGCACAAAGTTTTATGTGATCCGGGGAAGTGAATATTAGGCGGTAAAAGATCGGCCGTCTGTTGGAGTGACTAAAAGTTCCAAATCACAAATCTCAGAGTGACGGGTGTCAGGTGTCAGGCAAGAAAAAAAACTGAAACCTGAACACTGAAACCTGAAACCTCTCCTGCTGGCAAAGCCAGTGACCCTGACCTCACCCTGAGGACCAGGTCTGCTATTTTGATTAAGCACTACCAACTAGGCACCAGGTACATGTATCATTTTAGCTCACTTTAGTTCACTTTAGACACTTTAGGCACTTTGATCTAATGATCTGGAATCAACTCCCACAGTTTCTGGTCTCAGGCATTACCAGCGGCAGTATTTATGCTCTTATTGCCTTGGGCTTTGGCATCATTCATAACGCCACCGGCATCGTGAACTTCGCTCAAGGCGAGTTCGTTATGTTGGGGGCAATGACCATGATCAGCTTTACTCGAGGCATGGAAATGCCCATATTTGTGGCATTCCCTCTAGCGGTCCTGATTGTGATGGGAGTGGGCTGGCTCATGGAAATTGGGCCTGTGCGGAGAGCGCGCTCAAATAATATCCTCATCCTGGTAATGATCACCGTGGGTGCGTCTATTACCATGCGGGAAGTGGCCATGCTTATCTGGGGCAAAACCCCACGCATCCTGCCGCCTTTTTCCGGGGACGATCCTCTTGTTTGGGGCAACGCTGCTATTTTACCGCAGACCCTTTGGATTCTGGCAATCACGCTACTGGTGGTTGTTTTGCTCGGCTTCTTTTTTAGCAAGACCATGGTCGGAAAAGCCATGAGGGCAGTAGCTGAGAACCGCAGGGGGGCTGCTCTCATTGGTATTGCCGTCCATCGCATGACAATGCTTTCCTTTGTCTTAAGTGGTGGCATTGGCGCGGTGGCCGGCATCATTATTACCCCAATTACCACAATGTCATACAGCGCTGGTGTTATGCTGGCCTTAAAAGGATTCTCCGCGGCAATACTGGGAGGGTACGGCAGCATGAAAGGGGCAATCGTCGGCGGCCTGCTCCTCGGCATTCTGGAATCCTTTGGCGCCGGCTTTGTTTCCTCAGCTTACAAGGATGCCTTTGCTTTCCTCGTGCTGCTGCTGGTCCTTTTTGTCAGGCCTACAGGGTTGTTTGGCAAGGCAGAAATTAAACGGGTATAAGCTTTTTATCAATCGTCAGTGGATTTGTGATGTGGGATGTGGGATGTGGGATTCTGCACCTCCTCCGCCTGACCTTAAATATCACACATCTCACATCTCATATCTCACATCGTTGACGTACTAACAGCCTACTGCGGTAGTTTATCGTGTCAAAAACCCGTAAAAAATGGATCTCTTTCTGCGCTCTAGCAGTGGTGGTGGGACTGCTTCCTCTCGTGGTCAAAGGGAGTTATTACCTCCTGATCTTGAACATTATCGCCATCAACGGATTAGTAGTCCTGGGGTTGAACCTGTTAATCGGCTTTGCCGGTCAAATCTCATTAGGCCATGCGGCGTTTTTCGGTATGGGGGCGTACTTGTCAGCTATTCTTACCGCCATGTACAAGCTGCCGCCCTGGCCGACTGTCGTTCTGGTAATGCTCTTTACTGGTGTGGTTGCGTATGTGCTGGGAGTGCCAACGCTGCGGCTTGCTGGTCACTACCTGGTTATGGCAACCCTGGGGTTCAACATCATCCTTTACATCCTGATGGTCCAGATGGAGCATTGGACTGGCGGCCCATCCGGCTTTGCTGAAATTCCTCCTCTCCACCTGGGATCCTTCCCCATCCAGGGGGACTTTCACTTCTACTGGTTGATTTGGCCACTTTTTCTCATCGTTTTCATTTTTTCTCTCAATCTCGTTGATTCACGCGTGGGCCGTGCTCTGCGAGCGATTCACGAAAATGAACTTGTCGCCAATGCCATGGGCGTGAACACTGAGAGGTATAAAGTCATCATTTTTGCGATCAGTGCTGCCTATGCCTCTTTGGCCGGGAGCCTTTACGCGCATTACCTTTCGTTTATCAGTCCCAAGACCTTTGACATTTTTTATTCTATTCAGGTAGTAACCATGGTGGTGGTGGGTGGTATTGGAAATCTTTGGGGAGGCTTATTGGGAGCCGCGGTGCTGACGGCTTTGCCGGAAGTGCTTCATGCCTTGCGTGATTATGCTCTTCTGCTCTACGGCGTGATTTTAATGGGAGTGCTGGTGTTTTTCCCGGAGGGTTTGTTACCGGGGCTATTGAAGATCTGGTCTCGGAAGAAAGCTGCAAAAGCCGTGACATCAGAGTAAAGCTGCATTCAACTCTCTACGATCAAGTCTTTGAGAATATGAACCGCAGAACCGCAGAACA
>JAJDNL010000089.1 GCA_022340745.1 Deltaproteobacteria bacterium | reverse complement strand
CCAGCCGTGCTCATTGACTCGGCCCAGATTTCTCAAGTAGTCATCAACCTGGTAATCAATGCCATGCAAGCCATGCCCGATGGTGGCGATCTGACCGTTACTACCCAAACGGATGCAAACACCAAGCGGGTTGAATTGCTGGTTGGCGACACCGGGCTGGGAATAGCAAATGAAAATCTCCCCAAAATTTTTGATCCCTTTTTTACCAACAAACCGGAAGGAACCGGGCTAGGCTTAGCAATCGCTCGCCAAATACTGGACAAAAACCAGGCCGCAATCCGGGTCTCCAGCAAAGAGGGGCACGGGACCGTTTTCAAAATCCTGTTCAAGACCGTCGAGGAATAAGGGGAGAGAAAGACTGCCTTCTGAATCAGAATCAAGAATCTGGACCCTGCTTTGTACTGCCCCCACCGCCGTCGTCAAGCCAAGGGGTGACTATGGCGTGCCAAGGAGGGGGTTTCCATACTCTTTCCCCCTGCTCCCGTCGGCTGGAGTCATGGAGTTCATTAATTTTAGATTTTAGAATGCAGATTTTAGATTTAAGAGCTCAAAACCTCCCAGTAAAGAATCCTTACACCTCAATCTGCAATCTCCAATCTGCAATCATCAATCTGCAATCATCAATCTGCAATCATCAATCATTAAAGGGCTGGCCCCAAGGACCAGGTTTTCCATGTTGAAAATGCTACAGCGAGCGCATTCCCCGTAGCGACTCGACTTGAGCGACTCGACCTGAGCTCGTCGACAGGTCTCGTCGACAAGTCTTGCTGAGGGGTTAGCGAGCGAACTACAATAAAATGGAATCACTTCCTTGCATTTCGAAGATTCCCTGCAGCAAGCTGCAGGGAGCTTCAATAATTCCCATAAAAAACACTCGCATAGAATCGCAAAAAGGTGTATAACTCCAGGAAATTTTCCCTAATAACCCAGATATTCGTGGTGTAACTAATGGACGAGGCTATCTATAAAATTCTTATCGTTGATGACGAAGCGTCCTTCAGGACTTCTTTAAAAGGAGCACTTAAGAAGGATTACCAAGTTACGGAAGCCCGCAATAGTGAGAAGGCCCTTGAGCAGGTCAAGGATAATCCACCGGATGTGGTTTTGTTAGACATATCCATGCCCGGAGTCAGTGGTCTCGAAACTCTTGAGAAAATTAGAGAAATTGACGATTACATCGCGGTAATCATGGTTACCGCTCATGGAGAAGTAAAAAATGTTGTTCAGGCCATCAATCAAGGGGCGGTTGACTACCTGACCAAACCCATTGACATGGACGAACTGCAAATTGCCATTGGCAAGGCCCTTGAACGGTTACGCTACAAACAAGAGATCGCCGCCCTGCGTAAAGCTCTCGCCAAGGAATACAACATCGATAATCTGATCGGCAAAAGCCCTGAGTTCCTGCAGGCTCTTTCTATGGCCAAGCGGATTGCCAGAAGTCCAGATGCCAATGTCTACATCGGTGGTGAGAGCGGGGTGGGTAAGGAACTCTTTGCCCGGGCCATTCATTTCAATAGCCCCCGGGTTGCCAGCCCTTTTGTGGCGGTCAACTGTGCCGCCATAAACAAAGAGGTCGTGGAAAGTGAGCTGTTCGGCTACAAGCGGGGTGCCTTCACCGGTGCCCATACGAAAGGCAAGAAGGGCTTTTTTGAAGAGGCCCACAGTGGAACCCTTCTTCTTGACGAGGTTGCTGACCTGCCTCTTGATGTTCAGGCCAAGCTTCTGAGGGTGCTGGAAGAAAAGGAGTTCTACGCTGTGGGCGACTCACAGCCGAAGAAGGCGGACGTCCGTGTCATTGCCGCTACCAACCAACCGCTGGAGAAACTCATTGATAGTGGAAAGTTCCGCCAAGATCTCTATTTCCGTCTAGCCACCATAGCCATTGACATCACTCCTCTGCGGGAGCGCCAGGAGGATATTCCGCTTTTGGTGAACTATTATCTTGCCATCTTCAACAAAAAATATGGCAAGAAATTCGAGAAGGTGTCAAAACAAGCTGAAAAAATCTTGCTGAATCACCCGTGGAAAGGCAATGTCCGCGAACTCAAGAACGCCATTGAGCGAGTAACCCTCCTGGAAGATTCCACCGAGGTAAAACCTGAGCATCTTGATTTCCTCACCCCAACAACCCCCTCCCCTACCACAACCAAGCGTGATTCCGGCAAAGAGACCCAGGATTTTCCACCATCTCAGATTCCCTCGTCTGGAATTTGCCTCGATGATGTGATCAAGACGATTATTACCACTGCCTACAAGCAAACCAGTAAAAATCAGGTACAGACAGCCAAACTTCTGGGCATCACCAGAAACACCCTGCTCTATCGCTTGAAGAAATATGGAATAAAGTAATAATGGTAAGCGGTAAGCGGTGAGCGGTAAGCGGTAAGCGGTGAGCGGTGAACGGTGAGCGGTAAGAGGTAAAAAACAAAGGATTCAGGAGTCAGGAGTCAGAATTGAGGTTTCAGGTGTCAGGTTTCAGGTTTCAGTAGTAAAAAGTATATCCTTATCGAGCATCGAGTATCCAGCATCCAGCATCGAGCTTTTCAATCCGCATTCCGCAATCCGAAATTCGCAATTCGCAATCTCACATCCCATATCTCACATAAAAAATCTGCAATCTAAAATCTAAAATTCTCCTGATGAAACGCCTATGGTCTTGAATAGTCTAATACATTTTTCGACAGGCAGTGAAATTGCCGTCTTCTCCGTTGAAAAAATTCCCTTACAAAATGGTGTAAAGCATTGCCAGATGGGCGTTTGGCCATTTCGCCAATGATGTTTTTACATCACTATCCAACACCTTTAATTTTTTTGTTTCGGTACCGGAACTTATGCGAATATGGCCGTCCACCAGTGCTGCAAAATTGACCGGAAGTCACACCCGCTCGTATACCTCTCAATCCCTGTAAAACATCCTAAATAGTGCCGTTAGGCGAATTCTGCCATCTCCCAGGGAGTTGGCACGGGTTGTGCTTTATGGTGTCCTGAGCGCAATCAGCCAGCATTTTGGCGCACTTCAAAAATAGCCTACAATCCCTTCGGATTTGAAGGATGACATTGATGAAAGTGTTATTAGTCGAAGATGAACAATCCATGCTCTTTACCCTGAGCAATCTTCTCAAACATCGTGGGTACGAAGTTATCGCCGCACATTCTGCGGAGAAAGGCCTAGAAGAGCTGGGGGATGATCAGGTTGATTTGGTAATTTCTGATTTGAGGTTGCCTGGCATGGATGGGATAAGCCTCATTGCAGAAGTAAGAGAGCGCTGCGAAGATGTGGTTCCCATTATCATCTCAGCCTACGGTACCCTGGGAAATGCCATAGATGCTCTCAAACTGAGCGTCTGCGATTTCTTAAGAAAGCCATTTGACCTGAGTACTTTCGAAGAAACACTTTCCAGGGCCGAGGAGCGTCGTAAACAACTCCTTGCTTACAAGAAATACATTCTCGATCTCAAGGAGAACCTCCTCGGAGAAGAACGCAGACGTACAATGCTGTCGCGGTTTGTCTCCAAACATGTGGTAGACCGCATTATGTCAAGTGGGGAACTCCCGGCCCGAGCCGGCCAAACTCAAGAGGTCTCAGTCCTATTCGCCGATATTAGTGATTTTACCGGCCTTTCAGAAAAACTTGACCAGAAGAGTCTGGTCTTTATTGTCAACACCTTCTACGCTGCCCTCGAAAACGTAATGGTTCAGAATGGCGGTAGCCTGGACAAATTCATGGGCGACGGCATTATGATGGTTTTCGGTAATTGTAAAAGCTCACAAAATAATGCCGCTAACGCCTTGGGGGCCGCCGTCGAGATCCAAGGAAAAATGGATAAAATAAGACGAGAATTGCAGCGCTTTGAGCTACCTGAGATAAGCATCCACATTGGGGTTTGCACAGGGATGGCCACGGCTTGTAGTATTGGCACAGAAAAGCGCCTTGCCTATACGCACATCGGTGATGCGGTAA
Source organism: Deltaproteobacteria bacterium (assembly GCA_022340745.1). GTDB lineage: Bacteria > Desulfobacterota > Syntrophobacteria > BM002 > BM002 > BM002. The sequence goes on along the minus strand of JAJDNL010000089.1, from coordinate 3,597 downwards.
ATTTGGCCAAGCGCTTGCAAGATCTGGCAGGTCCTGGAGAAATTCTGGTGAGCGAGGCCACAGTCACTGAACTAGCAGATTCTGTGGACTCGATTCCTGGGCTGGTGGGGCTGCATCCACTCCAACCACTGGCCATCAAGGGTAAGAAAAAGCAAGTGGTAGTTTACAAGGCCGAGTTCGCGATTCCCCATGGCAATGGTAAGTAACCCACCTCCTAGAAATTATCTCTGATCATATTCCTCATTGAAAGTCCGAAATCTCAAGGTGTCAGGTGTCTGGTGTCAGGAAAAAGAAACAGAGAATTCAGTAGTCAGTAGCCGGTAGTCAGTAGAAAAGAGGTATTTGCTTTTTGATTTTTCATTCTGAATTCTGGATTCTAACTCCTTCTCTCTGGTTCCTAGTGCCTAGTGCTTAGTTCCTGGTTGTATTCTGCCCGCTGTCTGCTGCTAGCTGCCCGCTTTATCTCTCTATGCCCTATGCTCTATGCCCCATGCCACATCTTAAACTTCAAAATCCACTTGAATCTTAAAAAGACGCTCTGCGGGAAGGCTAATGATTTCTGCTACCTGGGTCAACTCGACTATCTCGCCCAGGATACGCTCGATTTTTTCCTTGGAAGGAGCAATGAGAGTAAACCAGATATTGTAGTCATGATCGCGGCGGTAGTTGTGGGTTACCCCCATGTAACTGTTTACCACCTCTACGAAGCGCTCCATCAGGCGGGACGGGACCTTGGCTGCGCACAGGGTGCTGGTATACCCCAGTTTTCTGGAATTGCAATTTGCTCCGATTCTCCTGATAACGTCTCTGTCTTTCAGATCTTGTACCCGCTGCAGAACCTCTTCTTCAGAGCACCCCAGTGTTTCAGCCAACACCTGATAGGGTCTTGCCTCAATGGGGAAATGAGATTGGATTTCGTTGAGAATCATCCTATCCATCTCATCCAGCAGCAGATTGTTTTCCTTTCCCTCGCTATGCTTATCCTGCATTCGTTACCTTTTCCTTATCGCAATGTATCAAGTCAGAAAAAAACCAAGATGGATGTGAGATGTGAGATGTGAGATCTGAGATGTGGGATACTAAAGCGCAATTGAAACGTTGAATCTCATATCACATATCGCACAGCTGTTGCTCAGGATTTCATCTTACAACAAATGACAGCGAAGCATAGTGACCTAATGACAGCAAAGCGTAATGACCCGATAACGCCGTGTGCCTTGCGACTTGCATCTTGTACCTCTCAGCACGCTGCACGAGGTACGTACGTACACAGCGGCTCCTCTTCCAGATAGTCACCAGTGGCTTCAAAGGCTCTGGCCCGGCAGCCGCCGCAAACTCGGCGATATTCGCAGACTCCGCACTTTCCCTTGTATTTTTCAAAGTCACGCAAATGCTTCAGCACCTCAGAATCCCGCCAGATCTCCCCCAGGGGCGCCTGCCGAACATTACCGCAGTCTACCTCTAGATAGCCGCAGGGCTGCACCTGCCCCACGTGGGAGATAAAGAGAAAGGCGGTTCCTCCCAGACAGCCGCGAGTGACAGCATCCATGCCGTGGCTCTCCACGGTAACCTTTTTGCCCTCCTCTTTTGCCCTCTGCCTCATAATTCGATAATAGTGAGGTGCGCAGGTGGCTTTGAGCTGCATATCAACCTTATCGCTCTGGTCATAAAACCAGTGAAGGGTTTGCTCGTAATCCTTGGCCGCGATCTCCTGTTCCTTGAAATCTTTTCCCCGTCCCGTAGGCACCAGGAGAAATATGTGATGCGCCGCCGCCCCCAGTCCTTCTGTCAGCTTTTGTATATCAGGAAGCTCGTGCAGATTCTCCCTGGTTATGGTGGTATTGATCTGGAACTCAATGGAAGCCTTCTTGAGGAGATCGATGCCTCGCAAAGACCCGGCAAAAGCTCCGGCAACCTGGCGAAACTTGTCATGGCTTTGAGCCGTGGCCCCATCCAGGCTAATGCTCACTCTTTGGATGGAAGCCTCGCGCATCTGTTTGGTGGTTTCCGTATCAATGAGGAGTCCGTTGGTGGCCAGAACCATCCGCAGACCTTTTTGGGTCCCATAGGTGGCAATCTCGAAAATATCCGGCCGCAACAGGGGTTCACCACCCGTGAGAATCATGATGGGGCTGGCGAAAGAGGCCACCTCATCCAAGAGATTCATACACTCCTGAGTGGTCAATTCATTTGGATAGGGTTTGTCGACAGATGCTGCCCGACAATGGATGCAGCTCAGATTGCAGGTTCGGGTTACCTCCCAGGCAATCAGCCTCGGCAGCGGCCCGTCGCCTTTCTCCTCACCGTGTTTTGCATGGTTATGTGGATGACCGTTCATATTTTCTATCCTACTGTTTTTTTATCTCTCACAGAGCGCAAAGCGCATGGCGCATAGCGCATAGCGTAAGAGAACAGAAGCATTAATTTTTTCGCTTTGCGCTTAGCGCTCTGCGCTCTGCGAGGAAGTTGCAAGCTTAGCTTTGCAGCTTCCTCGCTGCGTCCTTGGCAAAGTAGGTAATAATGATATCTGCTCCGGCCCGCTTGATGGAGGTTAGGACCTCCATCATTACTCGCTCACCGTCCAACCAGCCCTTCTCTGCCGCCGCTTTGATCATCGAATACTCGCCGCTGACGTTGTAAGCCGCCAACGGTAGATCAAACTCTCTACTGGCCCGCCGAATCACGTCCAGATAGGCAAGAGCCGGCTTGACCATAATTATATCAGCGCCTTCCTCAATATCCAGACTGATCTCCCGCATGGCCTCTTTACTGTTAGCGGGATCCATCTGATAAGAATATCGATCCCCGAATTGGGGAGCAGAATCAGCGGCATCTCTAAACGGCCCGTAAAAGCTGGAGGCATACTTCGCAGCATAGGCCATTATGGGAATGTCGGTGAAACCGTTTTCATCGAGGCCCTCTCGTATGGCCCCTACTCGACCGTCCATCATATCCGACGGGGCCACCATGTCAGCCCCTGCCTCAGCATGGGACAGAGCTGTACGCGCCAGAAGAGATAAGGTGGCGTCGTTATCCACGTCCCCGTCCTTTATTACCCCACAGTGTCCGTGGCTGGTGTACTCACACATGCAAACGTCAGTGACTACGAGAAGGTCTTTGACTTTTGCCTTCAGCTCCTGGATGGCCCGTTGGACAGTCCCCTCTTGGGCATATGCCCCCGAGCCCACCTCATCCTTCGTCTCCGGAATACCGAAAAGGAGGACTGCAGGAATACCCAGATCTCTCACCTCCGCCGCATCCTTCACCAATTCATCAACGGACAGCTGAAAAACCCCAGGCATAGAACCTATAGGATTGCGTACACCACTGCCGGGAACCACGAAAAGAGGGTAGATGAAATCATCTGCTGACAGGCTGGTCTCACGCACCATGCTCCGCACTATTGCGTCACGTCGCAACCTTCTCGGCCTATACTTGGGGAAAAACATAACTACTCCTTAATAATAACTGCCTGAAGTATACTAAAATGCCTAGAGTGCCTAGAATAGATAAAATTAAGGGATTCAGGAATTAAGGGATTCAGGAATTCTTGTACTTGGAAAAGAAGGAAGCCTTATCTTATTAATTCTCTTATTC
>JAJDNL010000069.1 GCA_022340745.1 Deltaproteobacteria bacterium | reverse complement strand
CTGAACACTGAAACCTGAAACCTCATAATTGGGGGACGCCATCAGGCAACCGGTTGATCCGATAACTGGTCTGCCCTGAAGAGTCTTGTGATGTCTTCTACTACCAGATAAAAGCACGGAACCAACAGCAGGGTAATCAGGGTGGCGAAGATGATGCCGAATCCCAATGAGACGGCCATGGGAATCAGAAATCTGGCCTGGCGGGAGGTTTCGAAAATCATTGGTGCCAGCCCACCAAAAGTGGTAAGGCTTGTTAGCAGAATCGGCCGAAAGCGGTGGATGCCAGCCTCATGAACAGCCTGGTGTTTGCCCAAGCCCGCTTTTTGCTTGCGGTTGGCAAAATCTATCAGCACCAGCGAGTCATTGACCACCACCCCGGATAGGGCGACAACGCCGAACAGGCTCATGACGCTCAGACTGTAGCCCATGAGCAGGTGACCGATCACCGCCCCAACGATCCCGAAGGGAATTGAAAGCATGATGATGAGCGGTTGCACATAGCTGTTGAAGGGCACGGCCAGCATGGCGTAGATGACAATCATCGCCATCATCAGACCCCTTAAAAGGCTCTGAGTACTATCGCGCCGATCTGCCTGCCGACCCTCGAAACTGTAGGTCAATCCTGGGTATTTTCGCTGGAGATCGGGAAGAATCTCCGATTTCACTGACCCCAGAATCAAGCCGGTTTTGCTCCTGGGCCGAACATCGGCTGTTACCGTTACGATCCGGCGACCGTCCCTCCGATCGATGGTGGTGTAGGCCCGGCCACGCTTGACGTTTACGGCCTCTCGCAACGGAATCTCCGATCCTGCAGGTGTGCGCAGGATCATCTCTTCCAGATTATACTCGGATGTCCGCTCATCTCGAGGCAAGCGCACCATCACCTTGATCTCGTTCCGTCCCCGTTGTTGGCGAAGGGCTTCGGCGCCGTAATAGGCATGGCGGACCTGACGAGCGACTTCTTGCGAGGTGAGCCCAAGACTTCGACCTTCGGGGGTAATCTGGAAATCAAGCTGATGCTTTCCCGGGGAAAAGCCGTCGTCGATGTCCACTGCCTCTGGATAGAACGCCAGGGCCTCCGCCAGCTCCGCACTAGCTCTCTCCAGGACCCGGACATCTCGGTGACTGAGCTCCACAGAGAGGGCCGCTCCCCTGCCGGGTCCTCCGGCGTCTGATTCAAACTTGATTGATTCGAGTCCGGGGATAATTCCCACCTCCCGGCGCCAGAGTTCCGTCACTTTTGCGGTGGAAATGGGGCGTTCTCCCGGCGGGGTTAGATACAAACGCACCTCCGCCTGATTGCCGGTGATTACCGCAAAGATGCCCTCAGACAGTCTGTCGCCGCCGTTTTGAGCTGCGACCTTCTGGGCCACCGATACCAATTTCTCCTGGACCTTTGCGGTTTTTTGAAAGGCGGTACCGAAAGGAAGCACCGCCGTTACCTTGGCGTAGTCGGACTCCACTTTGGGAAAGAGTTCAAATCCCATTCTGCCGCTCTTGATGTACCCTCCAGTTATCACCAGCACGGCAAGCCCGATGGAAAGGGTCACGTAACGATAGTGAAGGGCCAGATCCAAGAATGGGCCGTAGCGGGTTTGGACCATGCGGCTGAAGAAGCTGCTGAATCGCTGTTGACTGCTATGAAGCCAGGCGAAAAGCCCCCTGCGGGTTCGAGCTTTGTGGTGGCCGAGGTGGGCGGGGAGAATGAGCAAGCTTTCAATCAGAGATATGGCGAAGACGATAATAACCACAATGGGTATCTGCCTGAAGACTTTGCCCATAAAGCCGGGAACAAAGAACATGGGCATGAAGGCCACCATGTTGGTCAGCACGCTGAAGGTGACGGGCATTGCTATTTCCCGCGCCCCCCTGACCGCCGCTTCAAACCAGGAGAGCCCCGTTTGATGATGGTAGTAGATGTTTTCGCCCACCACGATAGCATCATCAACCACGATTCCCAGGGTGACGATAAAGGCAAACATGGATACCAAATTGATGCTGACCCCGAAGACCGGCAAAAGCAAGAACGAGCCAAGAAACGATATGGGAATGCCCAGGCTTACCCAGAAGGCGAGACGGGCCTCGAGAAAAACGGCCAGCAGAATGAACACCAGACTCAGACCAAGGTAGCCGTTGGTCAACATCAAGTCCATGCGCTGTTGGTAGATGTCCGATCGATCATAGCGGCTTTCGAGAGCAACGCCCTTGGGCAAAACCTGGCTGTTGATTATGGCCAGCTGTCGTCTCACCGCCTGGGAAACGGAGGTAGGGGTCTGATCTCCTACCCGGTAGACTTCGATCAATACCGCTTGTTTGCCGTTGTAGGTAGCGAGGTTGTCAGTTTCTTCGAATCCGTCTCTAATGGTGGCTATATCTTCCAGCAGGACCCGGGTACCATCTTGAGTGGTGACGATGGGTATGGAAGCGAACTCCCGGGCGTAGTCCCGTCTATCCTTGATGCGCACCAGAATATCGCCGCTTTCGCTCTTTATGGCACCTCCTGGAAGCTCCACCGATGCCTCTCTGATCCTCTGCGCCACCTCGCCCAGGGTCAAGTTGTAACTGCGCAGGTTGTTCTGGGGGATCTCGATGCTGATCTCCAGGGGGCGGACGCCGACCAGTTCTACTTGCGTGATTGCCGGATCCTGTAGGAAGCGATCCCGCACCATTTCAGCCAGCTCCCGGAGTACCCGCTCGCTTTCATTTCCGTAAAGAGCCAGAGAAACCACGAATCGTTTGCGTTTGGCGATCACAACCTGGGGCTCTTCCGCCTCTTCGGGAAACGAGGTGATCCGGTCCACCTCGTTCTTGATATCCTGGCCGATGGCCTGGATATCTTCGCCCTCATGGATTTCTGCCGTTACTCGAGCCACGCCTTCGTCGGCCGTACTCGTCACTTTCTTGATCCCTTCCAGGTCGACGATGGCCTCTTCTATGGCAAGCAGAATCCCCCTTTCTATCTCTTCGGGGCTGGCGCCGGGATAGGGAACGGTAATGTTCACCATATCCAGCTCGAAGTCGGGAAATACTTCCTTTTTGATCTTCTGGCTGAAGATCAAGCCACCCACGAGGAGCACCGCCATCAATATATTGGCAGTGACCGAGTGTCCCGCCATCCAACCGATAGCACCGCTGGAGCGTTTTTCTCTTTCCGCTGCTTTCATAATCTCAATTTATCACCAAAACCGCAGTTGCCCCAAGTTAAAAGCCGCCACCGCTACTGCGGCAAGCGGCTTGCCAAGCCCGGATATTGCATCAATCACCTGCTGAGACCTGAGAGACTCAGCCGTTTCCCATCTCCTTGCCTCGGGCGGGCTCCGCCCTTTCCGCTCCTTGCATCTGGATCTTCATGCCCTCCACCGGAGCGGCCAGATCCGAGACGATTAATTTATCTCCGGGATGCAATCCCTGGTCGAGAAACACCGTTTGCGTATCCCGCCAGATGGTCGTCACCGGGCGAATATTCAAGGTCGAGTCCTCCCCTACCACCCAGATGGTATCATTTTCCCTTAAAGCGAGTCGGGGAATGCGAAAGACTTGGCTTAGCGGCGAGCCTTCAATTTCAACCCGAACATACTCCCCGATGAGCAAAGGGCGAGTCGTTTGTCCAGAGTCTTGCAATCCCAACGGGTCCTTGACCGCGACCAGGATACGGGCCATGCGCCCCTCGCTCTCCAAGTCCCCGAGAAGCTCGATGACTTCGCCGCTCCGCTGGTAACCGCTTTGATGCATCACCCGCACCTCTGACCCCTTTTTCCCTCTCCGGTCGGGGACGGAGATCCATCTCAGATAGTCCACCGGCACTGAAACCTGTATCCAATACTCATCCACGCCCACCAGTTCAGCCAAATCGTCCTGCGGAGTGACCAGGGATCCAACCTCTACACTCTTGGTGCGAACAATAACATTGAAGGGTGCTCGGACAGAGGTCCGTTTGAGGTCCAGTTTCGCCTTTTTGAGTTCCGCCTGCTCCGCCTTCAATCTCGCTTGCGCCGCAGCCAGCTGTGGTTCCTTGGCTGCGAGTGGCGGCGGTTTACCGCTTGTATCGGCATTATCTTTATAGAGCAGCTGCCATTCTTCCTTGGCTGCATTGGCCTCCTCTTCGGCCAGCTCAAGACCGCTTTCTGCGTCTTTCACCTTGGCCTCAGCCAAGGTGACGGTCAACTGATAATCCTCCGGGTCGATTTGCAAGATCTCGGCGTTTTCTTTTATATAACCGCCTTCGATAAACTCGGGGTGTAGGGAAAGTACTTTCCCTGAAACCTGTGCTTTGAGCACCACCTCGCGGGCCGGCACCACCGTACCCATGGCCGGGACGATAATGCGATGCTCCCCCGGTTGAACCACCTGCACCTCAACCACGGGTATAACCTTCACCGGCGCCCGCTTCTGAGCCTTGGGGGCTTTGTGAGTAACATAGGTGGCAACCACAAGGCCAAGGACAATAATCAGGAGAGACAAGAGCAGATTGAAGAGACGCCTGCCCTTAAGAGAGGTTGGTGCCGGCGTTCTCCCGTCTATTCTCTCGGTTTCATTTTCGATTGTCGGCTTCTGCATAGGTTTCAACCTTTGACAAGCCTTACAAACCAAGGCGAACCTTGACTTTTCCTAACTCTCCACCGGGTAGCAAAGATTCCTCAAGAAACACTCAAAGCGTAACAGAATGAATAGAGAGAATCCATATCTGGCCACCAGGAAAGTCTACATAACATTTTCTAATTTACACCATTAGCTCCCAAAAGATTAGCAAAAATGTTGCGCTATATTTTTGATGTGGGGTAATGCATAGAGCTTGCCAATATGTAAAATCCTATGAAAGTTTAGATATCGTATGGGTATGGCAAGTTTTTGGAGACTTCCAGGACTTCACATAGCAGCTATTCAAACTTGTGAGGTACTTGAACTGTGTCCCAAGTTTATCCTGCTGATACTACAGAAAGTGTGAGAGATTACAGAACCACTGTTAGATGGTGAGAGACTCTTGAACATCTCACACTCAGCCGTAGTTCGAAACTGATGGAGGTTTCAGTGTTCCCCGCTGCCGCTTTGCCCCAAAACCTTACAGCTTTTTTGCTTTGTTCTGACACCTAAAACCTGACACCTTAAGGGCAGCGACACTGAGGTGGGGTGTGAGAGACATATTGGTCTACAATAAGCCCATATTTAATATCTTTTCGATAAAGATCGAAGAATCAACTTGGCCCGACCCCGAAAACCCCTGTTGCGTAAAGGTCAGAAAACGATCCCGGTGTCATGGGGTGTCCTCGGGTGGCCTGTCGATGTTTCCCCTTTGATCGCTTTCCGGTTCCGGTTGCGCAGCGCTCTCGGGTTCACCTGGATCTTTGGTGTCTTCGCTTTCCTTCTTTGGCTCCTCAGCTTTCCTATATATGACGAACTCACCCTGGGATCCGGTGAAGAGGCCTTTCTCTGGCCCCTCCTCCCGGTTGTTACGCGGCTCGTACGGCTTGATTCCACCGCAGCCGGATATGACCAGCAGTGCCACCAGCAGTGCCACAATCCAAAACACTTTCCCTCTCGGTTTTCTATTAATACCCATCAGAACTTTACCCTCGCCCCGATTGTTCCCACATTGATGTCCTGGACATTGGGGTCAGCATCCCGATCCAGGGAATAAATGCGATATTGCACATAGAGCTCAGTGCCGTAATCCTCGAACTGCTGAACCGCCGCCGCACCGACGGAAAACCCGTCGTCTGTGCCCGTGGGAAGATTCATTGATCGAGTGAAGTCGACCCCAAAAGCCGTCTCCCCAAAAGAGAAGAATCTCGTCAGCCAGCCAACCTTGGTGTAAAAGTTGCTGGCGTCTCCCTGGTTGTCACGCTCCTGCAAACCGGCGGACAGGGTGAGATTCAAGCCGGTGTCCTCGTGCAATAGAGAAAAGGAGCCGTCGTATTGCATGTCGGTGTCGTCCTGGTTGGGATAGGCGACAGCCGCTGAACCGGCTGCCTTAAAGCCATAGCCCTGCCCACCCCACCACAAAGTAGCATCGTAGCGCTGATTGCTTATAGCCGAACCAGAGAGGCGGAAGCCATTGAATGTGGGCGAGTCATAGCGCACCCTGGTTTTCCGGCTCAAGCCGTTGAAGCTGTTGAACGCATCAGAGACGCTTACACCAGTGAGGGTGTCATCACCGTTCTTTTCCCGGAATTGAATTCCCCCGGCAATGTCCGCGACGCTGGCGTAAGCGATCACATCGACTTTGGAGAGATCGACCCAGGCGCTGCCGTAGGAAGCGGTGCCACCTTTGCCAAGGAAAAGCTTGCCGAAGCGTTTGCTGTCAAGTGATAGATCCGTCCAGCGCTCGTCGAAAAAATCTCCACTCTCTTCGTTGTCCTGGCTGACATCCGAGGATTCATTGGGAGCGATTGCCACTTCAATGAGCGTGCCAAGGGTCAAATCGTCGGTTGCCTTGGCCGTACCGATGAAACGGATGCGGCTGTTACTGGCATCGTTATCCACGTAGTAAGCCTTGGTGTTCTTGCCGTCATCGACCATGTTCATTGCCCGGTTGACCTGCCCTGAGATGGCGAGCTTGACCCGCTCCTGACCCGAAGTAACACCCTTTTTAACCGGTGCCACCACGGTTGTTTTCGCTTCTTCGGCCACAGACTTGGCTTCTTTGGCCTGGGCTTGTGCGTCCGTGGCTGTTTTCTTCAATTGCTTCACTTGTTGTTGTAACGATTCCAACTGCTGCTGTTGTTCTTTGATGAGCCGCTCCAGTCTTTCAACGTCTTTTGAGTCTACGGTTCCCTCCTGAGCGGCAACCGTGCTCACATAAAACACCTGGAATGCCAACAGGAGTCCAACAAAAACAATGAATGCTTTTCGCTTTTTCATCACCTCGTCTTCCTTTCTCTTCTCCTTGCGGCCTAAAGAATAAGGGTAACCCACCTCCTTTTTAGAAAACGCAGAGACCACAATAGCAGAAGCAGACTTGTTGTTACGTAGTACTATAGTCAAAAAAATTAGCGCATTAAGTCGATGGCTTCAAAACCCATCATGCCCTCCTTCACTCCAATCTCTTTTGCCCTCTCTGAGACGAATTTGACTTCAGCATTCAGCATGTCCTCATGAGTTTTTACACCACTGGCGATTGTACAAGCTTTTTCCGTTTTGTTGCATGTCTCCACATTAATGTAGCCACAGGCCAAGAAGCCTTTAGAACCTGCTATGATCAGAAGTGGTAATTTCAAAACTCTCTTTTCCTTAACCAGTTCGTATCAATCCATTTTGGCATCCTCCTTTGCAGTGGTTACCATTGAGCTGTTGTTCACATCCTCTGTCTTTCAGGTGTCGGTTTTCAGGGCTTATTAAGGTACCAGGTTTCAGCTTTTATGTTTCTTCTTCCTGACACCCGACACCTGAGCCCTGGTAACTCAAAGTCCAGGACTTACGTGTCAATCCCACGCTCGGTTTGAGCTTGATCGGCAGCAACCTCGCCAGATGGTCGCTACTCAGATTGGCTTGGCTCTGGTTCCGGCTGGGTATCCTCGTTGAGCCAGCTTAAAAAGAGCTTGTAACCGGCCGTGAAAACGATGGCGCCAACGAAGAGACCGATGATGCCCGATGTGATGAAGCCGCCAATTGCTCCGATGAAGACGATAAGCATAGGAACGTCGACACCGCGACCCAACAAAAGGGGCTTGAGAAAGGCGTCGCTTATACCGACGAGGACACTCCAGATCGCGAACAGAACTGCAGTAATCGTACTGCTGGTAGAGAACACATAGACAATAATTGGGCCCAAAACCAAGATGGTGGGAAGCTGAACCACAGCAAGTAGCAGGATCAACACGGCCCAAAGCCCCGCCCCAGGCACGCCGACCACGAGACAACCAAGCCCTCCTAGGATAGCCTGGATCATTGCGACGCCCAGAATGCCCTGGGCAACACTTCGCACCGTTGCCCCCGCCAGTTCGACGAAACTCGCCCCCCTTTCACCTGCAAGCCGCCTACAAAATGTCAGCGCAGCTTGCTGTGCACCGTCGGCATGTGCAAGCAGAACACCGGCGATAATGATCGAAACCACGAACGCCAGAATCCCAACCCCGGCATTAGCAGCGGCGGACAAAACCGAGCTACCGTACTTTCTGAGTCGGGGTGCCATCTTGCTTACCGCAGCTCCGAAATCTTCTGAGCCAAGCCCCCACAACTTGTGTACAGGTTCGCCGATGACCGGCCATGATCTGACGTTCTCCGATGGTGGAGGCACTTTTAGGGTCCCGTCTTCGAGCTGTGCCGCCACCTCCCGTGCCGTGCCGATGAGGGAGTCGGAAAGCATAATGGTCGGAACCAGCAGGAAGATCAGGGCAAAGATTGTTATCAGGGTTGCCGCTAGGCGATCACGCCCGCCCAGGGCGGACTTCAGTCGGGAGTAGATGGGATGGATTGCAACGGCAATGATGATTCCCCAGACGATAATCTGAATGAACGGCCGACCGATCTTGAAACACCAAAATAAGACGAGACCAACGAGGCCTATATGGATGCTTGCCTCGAGCGCTCTCGCCACAAACAACTTGTCGTCTGAAGGCTGATTAGATGTGCTCATGCTGCGGCCCTCCTGCAAAGAGTAGTTTTGAATTGAGCCAAGAATATAATTCAGAAAGACTCCCTGTCAATGACAGGATCTTCTATTGTCCCAGCTTTTTGCACACACAGCGCACGTATCGAAAGTAGTGGTGGTTTGGCTAAAAATGTGGTGAAGTCAGCTGAGGGATGGAAATCATAAAAACATGATCTGTAAATTTAGATGGGATAAATGCTCTCAACATGGTGGAGTTAATACCTCGGAGGGTGGAGTTTACATTACTTGCCAATATCTCTACCTTTCAAGAGCTGAAGGTATGAAAGGCAAATCAGAATTATTTCTGCTCGCAGCATTCCTTTGGCAAGGTCAAAAAAAATCCTCTCCCCTTTTCTCAGATCCCGCCTTGTCGGCGGGGAGGGGAGAGGAAGCTTGAAGACAAGGATAGTGATATCCGCGGTCGCAGCCGGTAATTCCCTAATTATTCGGGCTACAGATGCTAGAGGTGCTCGGCCATCATTTTCAGGTCAAAACCCTCACTGCGGAGTCGGATGTCATAGTAGTAAAGGATCATGGCGATGGCGGTGAAAACCGTAGCCAGTGAGGTGGCCACCACATTGAGAATCTGTTGGATGGTCTGCCCCACAGTGCTTGAGGGCATAAGCCAGTGCGTGATCAATCCCGGTGTCTGAAAGAGAAGGTGAATTCCTATTCCGATTAAAAAGCCCAGAATGAGAATGAGTCCGGCCTTATTCTTGGGGCGTTTCCAGAATCCCGGCTCAGTGCGGGTGTTCATGAGCTCTTTGCTGCGGCGCAAGGCACTTCTCCAGCCTTCCCCCTCCAGAACTACCACCTTGTCCACCAGCAGCCAGTTGAGCAAAAGATGAAAGAACCAGACGATACCGATGAGCATCAATGCCACCATCAATATTCCTGTAGTCGAACCGCCCAATCCCATCCCAGTTAAAATGGGAACAGCAATCGCCGAGACGATACCCAGCAATCCTGGCACCAGTATGATGAGAAACCCCATCAAGAACATGGTACCCAGAAGTCTCCCGAGCCGTGAGCGCATGGCGCCGTATGATCTCCCGATTGAAGTCTCGTGACCCAAATAGGTCTCGGAGACAGCGTATATCAATGCCCCTTGGGCCCAGAACTGTATAATCATCATTATCACTACAGCGAGCAGCACGGCGACACCATTGCCAACAACCATGCCTGGACTCGTACCCTGCTGCACTCCTCCGTGCCCATAAACCTGCATTCCTTTGTTTACCAGAAAAAACGTTCCCTGGGGGATCATGAGAATGATGAAAAATAGCAGAAAGTGTTTGCGCAGAAGGCGAAAAGAGCGGTCCAAAATCTCGCCGACTCCCATAGGATGGACCTCAAAACCAGGGTGGACTCTGGGCTTCGTTCTGCGTTCAGCGCCAGTGTAAGGTTTTTGCTCCTGCGGAGCAGGAGTTGCTTGTGCTGCTGCCGGCCTGGCAGGGACTGGCGCGGCTGCAGCCTGAGGAGACGAGACTGCCGCCGCCGAAGAGGTCATGAATTTTAGAATTGCTCCTTTTGACTCCAGGAAATTCTTGATCTTTTTGGCCTGCTCTTCCGTTGCTGCACGGGTCAACAAAAATGGAAGTTTCGCTAAGGCCCCACGGATTTGTTCAGCTGTTTGGCGCGGGAAGATACGCTGAAGAGCAACAACCAAATCTTCTTGAGCGAATCCTGATCTGACTCCTGTCAGACTTATGGCGAATGTTTTACCATCTGCGGCAGCCGTATTCTGAGTCATGCTACCCCCGGTTTGCTATGAGAACTGACCCTCATACTCATCTGCAATATCTGTTCCGCAATAAACACATGGAGCTGCGCGCTGCCTGCTGCTTGCTGTCTATGGCGCTGAGCGCCATGCACTCAAATCGCTTTCCTGGTTCGCTCGTAGACTCCAACAATTTCTTCCAGAAAAGACTCGTCAGAGATGTTGGGTTCGGGTGTAATTCCCCATCTCTTCATCAACCGGTGTAGAATAAGGCGCGCGAGCTCGCGTCGGTGCCTGCCGTCCAATGCCTCCCTTCTCTGGAGAAAAGACCGTACGAGCTGGTAATCTTTCGGTTCCAGGGCAGAGATATGGAGTTCAAGGTCCGGCAGGTTCAACTTGGAAGTTGAGCGCAAACGAGTTCTATCCATAGGAACATTGCTCCTGCGTTCTACGATAACTACCGTACCAGCTGCATAGTCCCCAATCCTCTGGCTGCGAGAGCTCAGAAACATCACAAATAGGCCTAACGGGTAGAAGCCCAGCAATATATCCACCGCCCTCAGAATGTTGCGAATGGAGGACTCCACCCAACCAATTGGCTGGCCGTTGACCCGGATCACCCGAAGCTTTTGCATTCTCTTTCCCGGGGTTTGACCGCTCCACAGGGCTTCAAAAATAAGGAAGTACCCCAAATCCACCACGCCGTAGGCCAGAACTCCCAAGGCAAACAGCCAGGTTCGGGGGAGGCTTGTCATAACGCCGGTTGGATTAAAATCTGGCAGCAACCGAGCCAGCATAGATACTGCCAAAAAGATGCAGAGGATGATCAAAGCCCGAAAAGTTGTATCCAGTAAGAAAGCTGTAGAGCGCGTTCCTAAACCGGCAAGTACGTATTTGAACCCCACGTGTTCTGGAGTTTGAATCCTCAGGCTCTCTTTTGCTGTTTCCATCTCAATGACCTTTTGCTACTCTACAGGCATGAGTCAATCCATCGAGCAATTCATCGAGTCCAGAAGACCACGCTGGGAGCGCTTGGAAAAACTCATCCAATCCCTAGAACAGGGGAAAACACAACGGTTGAGTCCGTCGGAACTCCCAGATATGGGCCGCTTATACCGGGAGGCCACGGCTGATCTGGCCCGGTTGCAGACTTTCCAACAACAGGGCGCTCTCCCGGATGAGTTGGTTGACTATTTAAACCATTTGGTGGCCCGGGCCCACGGCCAGATCTACCGCAGCCCCTCCCCTGGATGGCGTTCCTTGTGGGTGTTCCTTCGCTCCACTTTCCCTCTAACCTTCAGGGAAACCGCTCCCTGGACCCTAGCTGCCTTCGGTCTCTTCCTTCTCGGCTGCGGGTACGGCTTTTTCGCAGGTCTAGCGGACGACAGCTTCATCCCGCTTGTCGCCCCCCCTCATCTTATTGAACAAGTTGAAGGGGGAAAAGTTTGGTTCGACTCTATCCTGGCCGTCCGTCCCCTCGCCTCCAGCATGATAATGAGAAATAACATCTCTGTAACTTTTCTGGCCTTCGCCCTTGGCATAACCTTTGGCCTCGGAACCGTTTACATTATGGCCTTCAATGGACTGCTCCTTGGAACCCTGGCCGCTTTGTGCCATCTTCATGGTCTGGATGTGGATTTTTGGTCCTTTGTACTTCCTCATGGAGTTATCGAACTCACCGCTATATTTATAGCGGGCGGAGGAGGGCTTCTGCTCGGGTCAGCTCTGATCTCTCCCGGCGATCTTTCCAGAAAAGAGGCACTGACTCAGAGAGGCCGAAAGGCCGTCCGACTCATCCTCGGCTGTGTTCCTCTGCTCATCGTTGCCGGGATTGTTGAGGGTTTTTTATCCCCGGCTCACCTACCTCCATGGGCGAAGTTTCTCTTAGCTGGCTTACTTTTGGGACTTTTGCTCTGTTACCTCCTGTTGCCGGAACCTCACAATAAACCTCGTCGCTTCACCTCCAAATAACGTTCCATGGTTCCTATGGATAGTTTTGAGGGAGGAAGATCCATAGCCAGAGCTCCCTTTTGGGCCAGACCACCAAGAGCTTTGCTGCGTTGGCGAAGGAGTTCCTGGAGCACTGCCCGTTCATACACACCCTGAACCTTGGAAGGGGGGCAAGCCAACAACTCATCCCACTCCGATTCTCTGATGGCGACACACAGCGGCAGATGAAGGGGTCGCAGAAGTGACACCGCAGCAAGGAGGTTTTCTGACGCCACCTCGTCCAGTAGATCCGTGTAAATCACTACGAGGCTTCGCCGCCGAACTTTTGAGCGAAGCCAGAGAAGCGCCTGTTCGTACTGAGGCTCAACCAGAGTGGGCCGTAAGGATAGGGTCCCTTCCAGAATGAGTTGCAGTTGCTCAGGTGTCCCTCTCGGCGGGATAAAAGAGATTACCCGATCAGCGAATGCTAATATTCCCGCCTGATCCCCTCCTGAAATGGCGGTGTGGGCCAGGTGAACCGCTGCCTCCAGGGCGTGATCCAGCTTCGTTCTCCCTTCTGATTCGGCGCTCATCAACCGTCCCACGTCCAGTAAAATCATGACAATCTGGTTCTTTTCTGCTTGATACTGCTGGACAATAGGTCGGTCCAACCGGGCCGTGGCTTTCCAATGGATCTTTCGAGGATCATCCCCTTCCACGTATTCCCTGAGAGACTCGAACTCGCGGCCTTCTCCCCTCCACTTGGTTGGTCGTAGTCCCCACTTGGAGGCCACTCGCCTGTATGTGGCCAGGTCGGCGTAGTGCAAAGGTTGGAGCCGAGGATAAACTCTCACCTCCCGAGCAGCCTTCAATCGTACCGGCTTTAGTATGAGCCCCAGAGGGCCCTCTACTCTTAGAAAAAGATCTCCGAAAATATACTCTCCTCTTTGGAGAGGTATAAGACGATACGCAAGACTCAGGGAAGATCTTCCAGGAACGAGTCCCTTAAGAATCGGTGCCGGCTCCCATTCTCTGGGAGTCTGATCCCGCACCTGGACTTTTCTGTTGGCTGGGCCCGTGTTCCTGAGAAAAATCTCTATGTGGTGTTCGACGCCGGAGGAAAAATGGAGCGGGCAGACTCTCTCGGCCTCTACATTCCCATCCTTCAATGTCCTAGAGTAATCCAGGCCGCACAACAACAGAATCCCAAGATCGAAAGCAAGCACCACTTCCCAGCCCAGGAGAGCAGCTACTCCAATCCCCAGGGCCAGCAGACAAAGAGTAAACGTTGTAGGAAACGGCAATCTTTGCCAAAATCTCTGTTCTCGCTCTTTTGTTGCAGGATTAGCCATAAGCGATCAGTAGGGCCGACTGCAGTGCCGACCTAAAATTCTTACATATCATCGAGGCTTTTTCAGGGCGGGGACAAAGGCCCGCCCCACGAGTTATTTTTTCCTCATTTTAGGCATTCTAGACACTTCGCTACCTCGGTACTGGAATTCCCTCCAGAATCTGGGAAAGAACCCGGTCAGGTGTCAACCCCTCCAGTTCTGCCTCGGGTCGGAGGATTACCCGATGTCTGAGGACCGGCTGAGCCATCTCTTTGATATCATCTGGAACAATGAAGTCCCTCCCCTTCATCGCAGCCAGGCACTGGCTCGTTTTCAGCAAAGCTATGCCCCCCCGCGGACTGGCGCCAAGATGGAGGTGAGGAGAGCGTCGGGTTCCTTCCAGTACCCTTTGCACGTATGCCACTATTCCTTCTTCGACTTTCACGTGACGGACTCGTCGACGGAATTTGACGATGGTATCTTCTCCTGCTAGCCGCGCTAGTCCCATTGATTCCAGGTCATGGACATCCGTGGACTTTCCGTACCGAGCGAGTATCTCGCGCTCCTCGGCCTCTGAGGGGTAGGTCAACACTATCTTCATAAGGAACCGATCCAGTTGAGCCTCGGGCAGTGGGTAGGTGCCCTCCTGTTCAATGGGATTCTGGGTTGCCACCACCATAAAACTTTCGGACAAAGGCAGGGTTTCGCCGTCAATGCTCACCTGTCTTTCCTCCATGGCCTCAAGGAGTGCGGATTGGGTCTTCGGTGGCGCCCGGTTGATTTCATCGCCCAGAAGAATTTCCGTAAAAATGGGACCCTTGCGAAGATGAAATTGCCTGCTTTGCAAGTCGTAAATTTGGGTGCCCAAAATGTCTGCGGGCATCAGGTCTGGAGTGAACTGGATTCGGGTAAACTCTGACTTCAATATGTAGGCTAAGGTTTTGGCTAGGAGGGTTTTGGCCAGGCCCGGCACTCCTTCCATTAGGACATGCCCCCGTGCCAGGAGACCCGCCAGCAAATGATTCACTACCTGCTGTTGTCCCATGATTACTTTTGATATTTCACCAGAAATCCGCCCTACCAATTTTTCAACTTCTGCCGGCATGTTGCTCTCTCCGAGGCGCAATGCACAAAGCGCATGGCGCGTTTAGTAAAAGGAGGTTTCAGGTTTCAGTGTTCAGGTTTCAGCTTCTATGTTTCTTTTTCCTGACACCTGACACCCTAAGACTTAGCGCTTGGAAACCGGGGACCCGCCCGCAGGGTGGGGTGTCCGAAGGACCAAATTGATATTTGCAATGCTCCACTACTCCAACGGACTGCCGTAAGAGGGGAAAAACCACTAAGCCCCATCGGGGCAGTCCAATGCCGGGTCTTTTGACCCCGGATTTTTTTCTTTGGCTGCATCCTGCTTGCGCTTTGCTAGACGCCACGAGTTGCTTTCCTCCGGGCCTCGTCCAAGGCCGAATACAGTCCCCGTGCGGACACCAAGAGATCTCTTTCTGAAACTATCTGCTTATCAGGGTTTCGGCGAGCAGCCAGCAGTTTATTCTGAAGGGTGTGGTCCCTATGAACAAGGATATTCTTGGCCTCTTTTTCGGTCCAGCTGACAAGAGCCTCAAAGGCAAGAACTCGAGCCCTTCCCCTCTGGAACAGCTGTGCCATGGCCTCCACATACTCGAGGGAAGAACGGCGCTTCTCTTGAATAAGTGGTCTGGGAAGTCCAAACCGCCTCCCCCTGGCGGCCCAAAGTACAAACAAGAGCAGCGTCCCCTGAAGCGCAGGGATCAGGGCTCGTGAATGGACTAGATGTTCCAGCACCGAGGTAACTCTGCCATATCCATGATGGTATTCGTCAATCAGCAAACTGCCGTCGCCACGATTAGAGAGCACGAGATTGAGGGCCAACCGGGCGTGATCTCCATCTTTCAGCGACTGGTTTGACAAAAGATCGGGATCGGAAAGGCAGATCACCACCCCGTTTCCTTCGGCACGCACCGCAAGGAGTCCACCCCACGAGCTTCTTATGAGAACCACAGTTTCCGGGTGTTGCGAGGTGAGGTCAGCATGGCCATTAGACTGGAGGGAGTGTATCCCTTGAGTGTAAGATCCCGGCTGGAACAAAAGCGCTTCGTTCTTCTCTTCCCTCTGATGCATAGCAATCATTGGTTCCAGAGTAAACTGCATATTCTTTAAGAAGGGATTCGGTCGACTCGCTATGAGCACAAGAGTCCTGCCAGCGCCTACCCACTCCTTGAGCGCCTCCACCTCCCCAGTTCCAGGACCAAGCTCCGGTTCCACCATCACAAGAACGGAACCATCCTGAGGCAGGTCTTTAAAGTTTTTTTCCCACCTGCCAATGGGTAGATTCAGGGATTGCAACCAGAGATAAAACGCTTTATATCCTCCCGCCGCTGCACTATAGGTGGTTCGACGCTGAGATGATTGTTTGTCTGTTTGGCTGCTCTCTAAAGCTACCAACCAATAAGCGGCGAGGAATAGCACAATTCCAAAACCACCCATCAGTAACCAAGTAGCTCGTCCCCCTTTAGTCATACCGAAGCCTCCAACCGCTGCACCCATCTCTCACAATCTTGAAACTCCTCCATCCCTGGCTGTCTTAACCCGTACCAGGCCAACTCATAACGATCGATCAACCTCTGGAGAGCCTCGCGTCTTTCGCTTTGTCCTTCCACCCGGGCGAGGTGCTCCCTGTTGGTGGCCTCTGGCTCGTAGAGCCACCACCCTTTTTGGTGGCCTTCCATCAGAACAGAAATAAACAGCGACCTGATTGCTTCTCGAAAAGCCCCATCCTGAGCCTTCTTCTTGGCTTCCTCTCGCCATGACCGCCAGTTTCTTTCGGGGCTCGTCTTCGTTGCAGGAGGAGGGGGGGCGCTCGCATGTTTCCAACGCCAACCAACTGGTTTGAACAAACGGCTGATCCAGATGATCAGTATTGCACCCAACAGTAAGACGATTCCGTATGCCACATAGACAATCCACCCCGTTCGCATGGTACCAAGAAATCCCAGGTGATCTTGCAGCCACCTGCCAAAGTCCTCAAGTAATCTGGCGATATATTGTCTCCAGGCTGGAACCTCTTTTTTCCTCAGGTACCTGAACTCCTTGCCGCGATACACCTCATCCAGAAGGTTTCTGTACTCATCCCAACTGGAAGCTTCTGAGGACGTTTCCCCGTTCCACCTCGAAATCTCCTGCAACAGAGCCTGTTGGTAAGCAGCGAGACGCTTCCTGCCCTGTGGGCTATCTTCAGCGTCTTTGACCCAGCGAAACAGATCCTTACGATCCACGAGGAATCGCTCCCCGGTAGAATCTTGAATCACGAGATCAGAGGGAAAGCTTTCACCGAACCAGGAGATCTCCTCCGGCCCGATTTGTCCCTCCCCTTCTTTTAAATGTGCGAGGGATTCTTGGATTCGCAGACGATACTCTGCTACCGAAATGGATTCCGCCCAGACCGTTGACCCTCCTGTCAACAGAAAACAAAGCAGGACAAGACTCCAGGTCACAGCTATGGCAATTCTCTTCATCCTCATAACTAGCCAACGAGTTCGAGCTGTCTTTCCCAATTATATAGAGGTTCCAGGCATCTCAACATCCGAATGCAACTTTCATGCGACGTTTCAGTATTACGGCAAATATATCCTACACTTGAGAGGGGATTTTGGATTAGAGAATGGAGAATGCAGATTGTAGACTTGAGAATTCACAATCCGTCGGGAGGAAATGCATATGTACATTACACGGTCTTTGAGAATACGAACCGCAGAACCGCAGAACAAGGAACCACAGAATATCGAAGTGAAAAACATTGTCTTACTCTTTTCTGATACTTCTGCTGTTCGAAATTCCTTGTTCGATATTGTCCTGCGGACTCCCCACCCTACGGGCGGGTCCCCTATTTCGATATTCAAGAGTTTGGGCAGGCTATCCCTTTCCAGGCGGGGCCACAATTTCGGCCCTAATTAACCTCAAGCAGAACCAGCTGTCTCTGATTACGCCCAAGGGACCAGGTCTTTGAAGGCTATATAAGATACTCGTGCAAAGTTGGAAATCCTGCAACTGGCGATCTA
>JAJDNL010000062.1 GCA_022340745.1 Deltaproteobacteria bacterium | reverse complement strand
TTATTCAAAGAGGGGCAGGTAAGTCGCCGTAAGTGCGTGCTGCGGAAAAAAAATGGAAAACCTCTCTATGTGCATAAGAATGCAGCAGTTCTGAAGGATAGTGGTGGCCGGGTGATAGGGGGCGTGGAGACCTTAACCGACCTCAGCGAGGTGGTATCAAAAGAGAGGGTCATCACTCGCCTTCGTCGAGAATTGAGCGGCAAGGACGGCTTCAAAGGAATCCTTGGAACATCACCGGCGATGCAGCAGATCTTTGAATTGATTTCCAGTGCGGCCCAATCTGAGGCCCCAGTTATCATTTATGGCGACAGCGGGACCGGCAAGGAACTCGTGGCTGCGGCCATACACAAACTGGGGGTTCGACGCCAGGGGCCTTTCATTAAGGTGAACTGCGCTGCCCTGAGTGAGTCTCTGCTTGAAAGCGAACTATTTGGTCATGTTAAAGGAGCCTTTACCGGTGCGGATCGAACCAGGATGGGACGATTCGAGGCAGCTAATGGCGGAGATATCTTCCTGGATGAAATTGGCGATCTTCCCCTCTCCACCCAGGTCAAACTTTTAAGAGTTCTTCAGGAAAAGGAGATCGAAAAGGTTGGGGATCACCGCCCCATTGCAATAGATGTCCGCATTCTGGCGGCTACCAACAAGGACCTAAACGGGCTGATGGAGGAGGGGCGTTTTCGCCAGGACCTCTATTATCGTATTGGCGTCATTCCCATCATGCTTCCACCTTTGCAAGAGCGCCGGGAAGACATTCCTTTGCTGGTGGAGTCCTTTATAAACAGGATACGGTTGAAAACAGGTAAACCGATCACCGGCATGAGTAGGGAGGCCTTGGACCTGCTGTTTGGTTACGACTGGCCCGGTAATGTGCGCGAGTTGATCAACGTTATTGAATATTCCTTTGTTTTATGCCATGAAGGCGAGATTATGCGAAGCCATCTCCCCGCCAGAATCACCGGTAAACGGCCGAGTCCGACACAGAAGCGGCGGGCTGTGAAAAAACAAAGCGATGATGCGGAGCGGAAGCGGATTTTAGAGGCTTTAGCAGCCACAGGTGGGAACCAATCGAAAGCTGCAGAGATGCTTGGAATCAGCAGAGTAACGCTATGGAAACGGCTAAAAGCCTTTGATATCCAGGTGGACAGGAAGGTTCGAGGCTGAAAAGGGCCAAACACAGAGAGGTATTACAACCCCAAAAATATCCAGTTGCCAGCTAGAACCGCAGAATATCGAATACAGAATGATGCATGTCGAAGTGGTGAAGAATATATGATTTTCAGGAGCGTCTAATGGATTGGGCCTTCCTAAATTATCCGTAAGGCAGAATCTTTACCGAAAACAAAGAAACTTCAGAATTCGAAATTTCTTGTTCGATATTGTCCTTCGGACTCCCCACCCTGCGGACGGGGCCCCAGTTTCGATATTTATTAAAGGCATTATGGTATATTCGGATGAATTCTAACTAGAGTCGATCTAAACTCCTTGACTGGACGTTAATCATTAGAGGAAAATCGATTATGGCTAAACACAAGGTGGTATTTCAGCCTGTTGGCGCTAAGTTAGAGGTGGACCAAGAAACGAGCATTCTTGAGGCGGCTGCTGAAGCTGGCATTTATATTAACAGTCTGTGCGGTGGCGAAGGAGTGTGTGGCAAGTGCAGAGTGCAAATTACCCGCGGTGAGGCCAAACCCACCAGTCACAGTATGAGATTTCTCAGTCGCGAAGAGATCAACACTGGCTTTGTGCTTGCCTGCCAGACCGAGATTAATGACGATCTGGAAATCTGGGTGCCCCCCGAGGCACGCTTGGAGGAAGAGCAAATACTGACTACAGAGAGCATGGTTTGTTATGACCAACCCCAGGACCTTCAGGTGAGTGACACTCTTGACATTCCTTCACTCCTTTACCTGCCAGTCACAAAAAAATTCTATCTCTCCTTGCCCGAACCGAGTCTCACTGACAATATCTCTGATCTCGATCGGATCTACCGAGAGGTTCGTAAAAAGATCCAGGCACCTTATCTGGAAGCTTCACTGTCCACTCTTAGAGGACTGGCTGAGCTGCTACGGGAAAACAAGTGGCAGGCTACTGCAACGTTGCATCCTCATGATGAACATTGCGTAGAGATTTTATCGCTGGAACCAGGCGACACCTGTGCAGAAAACTACGGTGTTGCCTGTGATATTGGCACTACTACCATTGTCGCCCAGTTGGTGGATCTGCGCAGTGGAGCCACCCTGGGAGTAGAGGCAAGCCATAATCAGCAGGCCAAGTATGGTGAGGATGTTATCTCGCGCATGATCTTTGCCTGTGGTCAGGGAGGATTGTCTCCCATTCATCACGCGGTCGTCGACTCGGTCAATACGCTGATTGACACGCTTCTGGAAAAGCACGGAGTGGAGGCTCGCAACGTCACTGCCTTAACTGCTGCCGGCAACACCACCATGACTCATCTTTTCCTGGGTCTCGAGCCCTGCACCATCCGCTTGGAACCTTATATCCCCACCGCCAACTTTCTGCCCTCCACCTCTGCTGCCGAACTCGATCTCCATCTGCACCCGAAAGCGGTGGTGAACTGCATGCCAGGGGTGAGTTCCTATGTGGGTGGGGATATCACCGCCGGGGTTTTGGCCTCCGGTATCAGCAACAGCCCACAGGTCTCGGCTCTTATAGATATCGGCACTAATGGCGAGATCGTCATAGGCAACGATGAATGGCTGGCCTGCTGTTCTGCCTCAGCAGGACCTGCTTTTGAAGGCAGCGGCACCAAATGCGGCATGCGAGCAACAAGAGGAGCCATTCAGAAATTGCGTATCGAGGATGAAGAGGTACATTACGAAACCATTGGTAAAGCCAAAGTCAGAGGAATCTGCGGCTCTGGTCTGATTGACATTATTGCCGAACTCTATCGAAATAGGATCATCGATCCCAATGGCAAATTTCCCCGAGACTCTGCCAACCCCAGAGTACGAGAGAATGAGGACGAGATGGAATTTGTCCTGGCCAGCGGTGACGAGACGGAAACCGGCAAAACCATAGTGGTCACTGAAAGCGATATCAGCAATCTGATAAAATCCAAGGGCGCTATTCTGGCAGCAATGCGACTGTTGCTCAGTAGCGTTGGCATGTCATTCGATGATCTGGAGCGCATATTTGTGGCTGGTGGCTTCGGCAACTTTATGGATGTGGAAAAGTCCATCTTCATCGGCTTGCTCCCCGATGTTCCACCTGAGCGAGTTCAATTCATCGGCAACAGTTCCCTCACAGGGTCGAGAATGGCCTTACTCTCGAGACACGCCCTTGAACGCGCCAACACCTTGGCGCGGCAGATGACCTATTTTGAACTCTCGGTTGACCCAAAGTTTTACGACGAGTTCGTCGCTGCTCTTTTCCTGCCCCACACCGACCTGGATATGTTCCCGTCGGTGAAGAAGGTGATGGGAAATTGATCGCAGAGCGTAGAGAGCATGGCGCATAGCGTCTGTTAGTCAATAAGTCAAATCGTTCAAATCGTCAAAATGGTAAGCCGTAAGCAGTAAGCCGTGAGCGGTTAAGTATTTGACCTATTTACCTAATTTTTTAATTTTCTAATTCTCTAATTCTCTAATTAACTAACTGCCAGTTGTCGACTGCCGGCTGATTTTTTGGCGCTGTACAAATTAGGAGGAGAAGAATGCAAGTTGTCGCTTTTAACTGCAGTCCGAGGAAGAAGGGAAATACGGCAACCATGATTCATGTGGTGCTTGAGGAACTGGAGAACCAAGGGATTTCAACAGAGTTGGTCCAGGTGGGTAAGAAAAAGATCAGGGGCTGCATCGCCTGTTTCCTGTGTCGGGAGCATAAAGACTCCAGGTGCCACGCCGGCAAGGAAGGTGACATTCTCAACGACTGCCTGACCAAGATGATCAAGGCGGATGGAATTATTATTGGTTCCCCCACCTACTTCAGCAACGTTTCAACCGAGGCCAAAGCCCTCATCGACCGGGCCGGAATGGTGAGTAGGGTCAACGGCGATTTGCTTAAACGGAAAGCGGGGGCGGCTGTAATCGCAGCCCGCCGGGGAGGCGCGGTGCCGGCCTTTTCAGCGGTGAAT
>JAJDNL010000042.1 GCA_022340745.1 Deltaproteobacteria bacterium | reverse complement strand
CTTCCAAGTGGAGCAATCTAGTTGCAGGAATCTCTCTTTTCAGTTCGTGTTCAAATAATGCTAAGTCAGCCTGATTGAAATTAATCGGCAGTTTCCGTGTTGAAATACTGTCTTGATATAATATTCTTTGGTTCGACATCGAAAAACCTACAATTTTCTATTATGAAACAGGCCATTACGCTGCGCGCGACAGTCGAACAGTTGGTTAAACTGCGTGCAGTATGACATGTTATCTCTTGACTCTATATCCAAGGGTTATAATCCCTGTCTGAGGGCACGATATTGGGTTCATCGCCAAACACCTATCCGTGTTCACCCAAAGGTGTCACACTATGATGCATTTTATAAACGGTGTCTCAATCACTCTGCCGGGCGCACAATAAAAAAAGTTGGTCCAACGGACCAAGTCCTTGATGTTAAATCAATCATTCGTTTCACACTTTATTTATACCCAGGTATTTCTCAATGACTTAGGAGAGCCCAGCACTGCTTTCAGGGGGCGGTTGGATTGTTGACCTCTTTACTTTCGCGTTTGTTCTTGATATCTCAGCAGACTTGTCCATCAGGCTTAAGGCTCGTTCGAGGTTGGTCCGTGCCTTGGCATAGTTAGGGTCGAGCCTCAGTGCCTCCTGATAATGGTCAATGGCCTCATCCAGTCTTCCTCGCCTCTCAAGCAAAACCCCCAGGTTATTGTGGGCCCCTGCCCAGTAGGGCATAAGTCGCAGAGCTTCAGTAACGTGCTTGATTGCTTGCTCGGTTCTGCCCTGTTCTGCCAGCGCAATGCCCAGGTTGTAGTGCGCTCCCACATAGTTTGGTTCCAGCCTCAGCGCTTTATTGTAATGGTTGATTGCCTCCTCCATCTTGCCCTGATTTGCCAACAGGTTGCCAAGGTTATTGTAGGCCCTGGCATTGTTGGGGTCTATTCTCAGGGCCTGGTAATAGTGGTCAACAGCCCTGTCCACACTTCCCTGAGCAGCCAGCGCATTTCCCAGGTTATTGTGCACTTCGGCTCTATCCGGTTTAATTCGCAAGGCCTCAGAATACTGCTTGATGGCCTCATTCAGTCTTCCATCCTGCGCCAGTGCAACCCCCAGGTTGTTGTGGGCAAAGTGGTTGTTGGTCGTCACCTGTAGCGTATGTTGAAAAAGGGTAATGCTGTTTCTCCAGTAGCCAATCTGCCGCCAGGTGCCCACCATACAGCCCAAAAGCAGAATGACTGAGGCAATGACAGAGACGGTTCTGCCATGACGCCATCCTGCCAAAATACTTGGTACTCCCCAGGCAATCATGATGAATAGACCAATGAGGGAAAGATAGGTGTATCGGTCCGCCATTGCTTGAGAACCTACCTGAACCAAACCTAGCACCGGAACCAGAGTGCCGAGATACCAAAGCCATCCAACCGCAAGAAAGGGACGGTTCTTCGCTGCCTTAATGACCATTACAGATAGAGCGAGTAACAATAATCCACTTCCTGCAACCTGCCATACGGGTATAGTTCCCGGGTATGGATAATAGACTGCCAGATTGTGAGGCCACATCATCTTTGCAATGTAGCCCGTACAGGAGACAAGAGCGTTCGCTATTCGGGTGGTCAGTGGGAATGCTTCTAAAGATTTCAAGGCTCCCACTTTTCCCTGGACAGCAATTGTTGCGATGATGGTGACCGCTGTGAGGGCAAAGAGGGGTATTTTCTCCCAAACCAGACTGAATACTGACGCTTTCGGGATATCAATGTGGCTCACAGTTCTTACATTCTGCAATTGCAGACGGCCTAAAGGCCAATAGTCCAGAAGAAGAAGCACAAACGGCAGGGTCACAACCATGGGCTTCGCCATCAGGCCGAGTCCAAAAAAAAGCAAAACCAAGAGATAGCGTCTCAGCCCCGGTTGCTCAGCGTAGCGGACATAGGCCCAGATGGTCAGAAACCAGAAAAAAGCGCTGAGCACATCTTTTCTTTCCGCCACCCAGGCCACCGACTCAACATGGAGGGGGTGTATGGCAAACAGGGCCGCGACAAACGCACTTCGCCAGAGGTCCCCGGTCATCTTTCTGAGAATGAGAAGCAACAGCACACAGTTTGCCAGATGAAAGAGCAAGCTGGTGAGGTGGTGCAACCCTGGTCTCAACCCAAACACCTGGCAGTCCAGCATGTGAGACAGCCAGGTGACTGGATGCCAGTACTCGGCGTGGTACTGGGTAAAAGCCCAGATAACGCCTTCTGTAGTAAAACCTGCCAGCACCTGCGGGTTCTCGTAAACTAAAAGATTGTCATCCAGGTTTATGAAGTCGTGGGTGGGCAAGCGATGGAATACCACCAGCGTTGCAAAGATCAACAGCAGATAAACCATGCGCACCATGCGTTGAGAGTGTACGTCGTTATTATTATTAATAGAGCGAGGAAAAAGAGAGCTCATTTCATTGTCTACCTAGTTAAAGAGAAACTAGCCATTGTCAGGCTGTCTGAGTTGCTCCATTTCGAATCTTAGCCACGCAACCTCTTGCGTTAGCCTGCGATTCCGATCAAAAAGCTGACTGATAACCAACGTGAAATGCAAAACAATGGCTAGCAGGAAAATAAAGGACACCAGGAACAGAGTAGTCAAGTGATGCAGGCGAACGACGCGGGAAATGAGATTGAGCAAGTCAGGCCAGATTCCAAAAACGAAGATACTCATAGCCGTAAGCAACCAGATGATAGCGTAGTGTTCTTTTAGACGGTTTTGCCGTATGAGTTCAATGATGATTCCCACCAGGGAAAAACAAAGAAATCCTATCATTATTCTTAGATGTATTGCGATCTCCATGGTCTATCTCTGCCTCCTTTTGATGATGGCGATAAATACAGCCAGGGTAACCTTGAGCATATAATAGCCAGCATTCTTGGCTCCTATGGAAGATCTCCCCGCCTGGCGGGAATTCATTTCCACCGGAATCTCCACGAATCTCATCCTGTTTCTGTGCAGCGTGATCAGGGCCTCCACCTCCGGGTAGTCGTGGGGGTAGGTTTCGGTTAAAAGCAGAAAGGCGCTCCGGCGTGTGGCCCTGAAGCCGGAGGTAGTGTCGTGAACTTTTTTGCCAACGATAAGGCTAACCAAAAATGAGAAAACTTTAATCCCCAGAGATCGAGTAAAGGCGGGCCGATAACCTGTTGGCTGGACAAAGCGAGAGCCGATGGCCATATCTATGCCGCTGTCCAGAGCCTCCAACAACCTGGGGATTTCGCTGGATGGATGCTGACCGTCGCCATCCACCTGCACGGCGAAATGATATCCTTTCTCTTTGGCAAAGAGGAAACCACTCTGCACGGCGCTGCCTATACCCATGTTGTAGGGCAGGTTTAAAACCATGGCCCCGCTTTGCCGCGCCTCGCGTGCAGTTCTGTCCCGAGAGCCATCATTTACCACCAGGATGTCCGCATCCGGAACATCCCGGCGGATATTTTCTATCACTCGAGCAACAGAGCCTTCTTCATTGTAGGCGGGTATGATTATTAAGGTCTTCTTCGACAAAATCTTATCCATGCTTAACTGACCATTGCCTGCTATTTCTTTGTACCGTGCTCAACCTTTTCCTCTTGGCCTTACGCATTACCTTTGCGGATCCCTTTTCGGAGCAAAGCGAAGCAAACCGACAACCAAACCAAATGTTCGAGTGAATCCTCGCAAGAAGGTAACCCCACAATAGGGAAGGGCATCAGCCTTGCCTTCCCCTAACCACCAGCTCATTGGCCAGGACAGATGAATGAAAGTGTAAGCTGCGAGAAAAACCAAAAGCGGCCAAATGAATCCAGTGATCCCAAGCACTGATAATATTGAAAAACCGACAATCCCTAACACCAAAATTGGCTCTAACCTGTCGCGCAGCCTGGTGTAATCATCTCCGCCGACCATGTCAGGATGGTTCTTGTAGAGCTTGGCGCGCCAGAATCCGTGGCGGTATTGCTCCTTCAAGTAGGTCCAAAGTTTATCAGGGTGATAGTGAGAAACCCTTGCTTGAGGCCTGAAAGCTATGCGCCAACCCTCCTTGATAATCCTGTAAGAGAGATCGTTATCCTCGCCGCTGGCTCGGCGATACACCGGATCAAATCCTCCGGTTGCTTGCAGCACGTGGCGTGGAATCGCTACATTATAGGAACCAAAGGCCCGGATAAAGGGAGGCATCCGTTTGTGTCTTTCCATAATCTCCTGCTGCACCCAGCGTGCCAACCATGAACTGGGGTTGGCAATCTCATAGCTACCCGCCACAGCGCCGACGTGCGAGTCAGTAAAACCGTCCAACAGATTTTCCAGCCAGCCTGCTATTGGAATGCAATCTGAGTCAGTAAAGCAAATGAACGTGCCAGTGGCGCTCTGCCAGCCGCGATTGCGGGCTGCTGCGGGGCCTGCATTTTGTTGTCTGATAACTGTCGCTCCTGCGGATTCAGCAATAGCTGCGGTGTCATCGGTGGAGCCATCATCCACTACTACCAATTCTACCTGCAGGCTGCCCCTTGTTTGGGATAGACTTTGCACCACAGCTTCACCAATGGTTCGTTCGGCATTATATGCCGGTATAACCACGCTTACTTTCATGAAATATCCGGACTAAGAGTTCCTTAAATGGCTGAGGAAATCCTCAACCAGATGGGGCCAGGAAAAGTTACGTTCCACAAACTTCCGAGCTTCCTTAGCGTTTTCCGTATTGTTCTCCTCAAGAGCCTTGCCAATGGCGCCAGGAAAGTCCTCGATACGCGTACACAACGTGACATAATCTTTGAAGGTTTCAGCGTCCCCCACCGGATTGCAGACCACATTGAGACCTGCAGCCAGATATTCCCTCACCTTTATTGAAGCTCTCGATTGATTAGCTCTGGTGGGGGCCATATAGTTGATTCCCACTTTAGCCAACTTCAAGACCATTGGCATGTCGGCATGGTCCAGATAGCCAGTAAAAATTATGCTTTCCTGCAAACCGTATGCCTCAACTCTGTTGACAAAGTACGGCTTCCTTGAACCGTCACCGATTACCAAAATCTTGACGTTTTCACGCTTGCCAACAAAACCCTTGAGCATCGGCAAAACGTGTTGGAAATCACTGGTGATTCCCAGAGAAGCACTGTAGACGATGACCTCATCGTCTGGTTTGATTCCCCATTTTTCTTGATAACGCTGATCCAAACGAGCTTGAAGAAATTTTTCTGTCTCTACTCCTTGCGGCAAAAAATAGATCTTTTCTGGTGAGATTCCAAGTTCATCAACGATGAAATTCTGCAAATATCTATTATGGGTGGTGATCAGGTCAAAATGGGATGGGAAAAATCGAAAGAAAAAGCGAACCAACTGCCGTCTCGGTCCATCGAGGTAGTAGTCGAAATCCAAATCATCAATGTCTAAAACAATTTTGTCTTTGAATATCCATTTCAACAAGAGGGCAGGGAGACAGGTATTGGGCATGGGTTTGAGAACAAACACCCACTGGGGACGAAATCTCAAGCCGTGGCAAAGATTCAACCAGGTCGCTCGCAGAATATCCAACCACTGAACCCCGGTGTCCAGGCTCGAACGATATCGTATTCCCGCATTTCTCCTCCGCCCATTCTTGGTGATGGAACGCTCTAGAAAGCACAAGGAATGGCCCTGACGGGCTAATTCCTTTGCTATGCCCCAGAACCTTACACCGCTGCCACTTTGCTCAGTGAGAGCATTGAGCATCAGGATTTTCATTGCTGTTTAAATCCAGCCCATGCGCCGTCTTTTTGCAAACGCCAAGGCCAGTTTGAAGGTGTGGTTCAAATGCGCCCGAGAGCGTAAAGCCCGCCTACTCATCAACCATAGCCACCGTGGCCTGAGGTAGTAATCACGATAGGCCTTTTTCGAATAGAGCTCCAGGGTTTCATAGGAAAGCTGAGGATAAGAAACAGCAGCTCGATGGGAACCGTCGAAGTAGTCCCACTCAGATGCTTGGACGTAACCTTTTTCTTTGGCAAGTTTGTAGAACTCCGTACCGGGCAAGGGGGTAGGAATAGCAAATTGAGTAAACTCTGCATTTAGTTTATAAGCAAATTCGATGGTCTGGCGGATAGTCGCCTCTGTATCCCAGGGAAATCCGAGCATAAAACAATTGAGCACTTCGATTCCCAGTTTTTGGCTCATTCTGGTGGCTCTTTCAATATCAGCTACTTTGAAGCCCTTCTTCATCCTGTCCAAGACTTCCTGGGAGGCGCTCTCGCAGCCCCAGAGGATACGTATACAGCCGGCTCGTTTCATGAGTCGAAGAAGGTCCTCGTCAACAAGATCTGGTCTACATTGCGGTGCCCACGCCACTTTCACGTTGTGACCAAGCAGCAATTCACAGAAATCCACCACCCTCTGGCGGTCGATCTCAAAGGTATCATCATCGATCTTGATTTCTCTAACCCCGAAGCGCTCAACCATGTAACGAACTTCCTCGAACATCCGCTCTGGTGACTGCGCCACCCACTTGTGGCTATACATAGTTTGCGGAAACCAGCAATAGACACACTTATATGGACAGCCTCTTGACGTAGCCATTGCTGCAGCGGGATGATAAATGAATACTGATTCTGTGTAGTTGTTGAAATCTATAAGATCATAGGCCGGAATCGGTAAGTCATCCAGGTCGGTTAACCGACCCGGAGGAAGGCCTTGACAAATTTCCCCATTGTTCCTCCAGGTAATGCCAGGAATCTCCTCAAGGCTTCCTCCATTGCCGACGGCATCGGCGAGATCAGCTACAGCGCAATCGTATTCTCCACGGATGACGAAGTCTAGATGAGGTGACAAGGTCATGATTTCACGGTCCAGGGGGGTCACGAAGGGGCCGACAAAGACCACCTTGAGATCTGAGGAGTTTTTCAAGCGCTCAGTTATTTCCAAATCAACGTTGACCTTGATCTGTTCAACATACATTACCACCAGATCCGGAGCTATTTCCTTGGTCTTCTCAAGGAGCTCGTTCAGAGTTACCCCCTCAGCCTGACAATCAATGTAATAAACCTCTTGTCCACGTTCCCTCAAAACGGCAGCTGCCGAAAGATTCAGATAACAGTAGGTTTTCTCCCCCGTCACTGTTAGTGAGGGCCAACGCCTCCCTCCTTTGGTGAATCTGGAGGATGATGTCCAATCTAGGGTTGGGGGGGAGTCAATAAAAAGGATTTTCATTTTTTCATACCAACTCAGACAAATCAGCAGATCTTAGCAGTCGGTTATTTCTCATCTGTAGTTGCCAGCGTATACCTCGAACAGTTTATCGAGATGATTCTCCATTGAGTAGCTCATCGCCGCTTGCCGACAGTCATTGGCCATTTGCCTGAGGCGTTCCTTTGAAATATTCTGCAATATTGACAGCAAGCCGGATTCATCTCCTGGTTCAAAGAGAAATCCTGTCTTGTTTTCTGCGATCATCTCAGGAATCGCGCCAATCCTGGAACCAATTACCGGCAAACCATATCTATACGCTTCCAAAATAACCAGCCCAGCTGTTTCGTAGCAAATCGAGGGCAAAACACAGACATCGCTTCCAACCAGAAGACTCTCTTTTGCCTCGCCAGACACATGTCCGTGGAAAGTAACATTGCTGATATCCTTCAGTTCATCTTGCAGCGGCCCGATATAGTCTCCATCGCCGGCTATGTGGAGCCTCACGTCGTTCCTGCTGATCGCTTTGAAAGCCTTGGCAAGCAAAGAGACCCCCTTATGGGGAACTATCTGTCCCAAATACAGTACATTGACAAAGCTGTCCTGCTCTCCATTGCCGTCCAAGCCTTTTTTTTCTCTTGAGTCAAAGGAGGACATTTCTATACCGTGTGGAATTACAGAACACTTGCCATTTTTCGGAAAACCGTCGTGCTGGTGTAATTGGGCGCTAAAAAAAGAAGGGCAGATAAAAAGATCCACCCTGCTCGATACGCTCCAGCGTTTCATTGTTTGATAGATTTTGCAGGGCAGTCTATTGCTTTGGCAAACCTCAAAATTACTCCTCAACTTAATACTTTTCGGGCAAATAGAGATATAGTCATGAAGAGTGTAGACGACTTTTCTCCCAGATTTTTGGCAGGCCCAAAAGATGGAATTAGAAAATCCCCCTACATTATTGATATGAACAACTTCCGGTAATTCTTTATCAAGTATCCTTTTAACTGTGAAGTACACATGGGGATTCCACTGTTCAACCAGATGCCACAACGATTTCACCAGCAAAGATTTTTCCTGAGCCCGGTATCCCCAATAGAGATTTAAAGGATAGAATCTATATACCTGAATCTCATCAATGGTTTCTTTGATAACTGTCCGAAAACGTTTCTGCGGTGGACAGGTGGTAATGACAAAAACATCATGGCCCTTTTTTTTTAGAGCGTTCGCAAGTGTCTTTACATAGACTTCCGTCCCTCCGAGCTCGTGTGGTTCATATATGTTTGTTACGAGACAAATCTTCATGATCTCTCAGTCCACTGGGATGCACTTGTGCTTTGCGACTCGCAGCCTCTTAGAAAAGTCTCAGACTGACATGGCTCCTGAGAATTATCTGCTTCTGCAGATATCTCTTTATGCGTCTGGAGAGGTGTACTGATGGTCGTCCGAAAAGGCTCAACACGAAGAGAAGAATATGTTCAACTCGTACAGGCTTTAATGAGAGTTTCACACCCTTGAGAAACATTTTCCTAAATTGTTGAAATTCATCTGCCGCAAAGTAGCAAATACTTCTATTCATATGGCAACTTGCGTAAACTGCTCTGGGAGAAATGTCGGCAGGGGCTGTTGCTAACGCTTTTTCAATAACGGCGTTTTCATAACGAAATATTTTTTCGTTATCAAAAGAAATTCTATTCCGGTGTTCTCTATGCTGAACAAGGTATTCTTTCACTGGAAAGATCATGTACTCTTTTGAAATTCTCAACCACATATCCCAATCTTGGCAGTTCTCAAAAGACTCATCAAACAAGCCAACATTGTCAAAGACTTCACGTCTAATCAATACTGAAGAAGGAGCATCCACTGTATTCCCGAACAATAAGCTCCTGTAAAGCCGTCCTTCTTGATGATGACCTCTGTAGCTGATGACCTCTCCTTGCTCATCAATCAATTCTAACCAGGTAAAAATCAACCCCCAGTTGTTCACTCCACTGAGCCGATTTTGTATGAACTCAAGTTGCTTCTGAAGTTTTTCCGGTTTCCAGACATCGTCATCGTCCAAAAAACAGAGAAACTCGCCAGAAGATGCTCTTATCCCAGTGTTCCGAGCAGCAGCTAGGCCGCTGTTCTCCTGATAAATATAGCGAATCCTGTCATTCTCAAGGTAAAAACTGCACCTCTTCTTGGTATTGTCAGTTGAGCCATCATCGACTATTAACAGCTCAAAATTCTGGTAGCTCTGAGCCAAGACACTTTCAATAGCACTGCTCAAGTATCCTCTCGAAGAGCCATTATATGTATTTAAAATAACAGATATTTTTGGATTCATAAACTTACACTCAAGTCAAAAACAATACCAAAAAATACAAAAGTCTTGGCGGAGGAGTCTATCGCCTCATTAATGCCTTCTTGAATCGCTTAATCCTCATTTTTGCTGAATGCGGTAATATTCTGTCTAAATTATTATTTATAGCTGTGGCAGTTCTCTTGAAATCCAACCTATGAAGCTGAGCCAGCAACTGCTGATCGTATTCAGTTTTCTCAGTGAAATTGTGATCCACGAGATGTTTGCCATCAAGGCCATAGAAAAATCGCGACTTCACATCGAAACCGGGTAGATAAGCCAAGCCCAGGTCGTCAATGTATTCATACAACTTATTTACAATTACTGCCTCATATAGCTCACTACCTGGCATCGCCACAAAAACATTAAAACCATAATCGTAAGGTCTTAATCTCTCCATCAATCTTCTTGTTTGGAGATAATCTTCATAGGTTTCGCCGGGTATGCCGATCACTAGACTGCAATAGGTTCTGATGCCGTATTTTTTACACCAGTTTATTGTGTTCTCTATTTGCGTAACTGAAATGTCCTTGTTCATCAATTTGAGCATTCTCTCGCTTCCACTCTCTACACCTAGGTAAAAAGCTTTACATCCTGCTCTACTCATCAATTTGACTATTTCTTCGGATAGATTATTGACTCTGGTCTCGCAGGCCCAAGAAATATCGAGTTCTTTCCTCAATAGGATATCGCAGAAGGTCAGAGTTCTTTGCAGATTCAGGGTAAAGTTGTCCTCTCTGAAATATATGCCTTTAGCGCCATACTTCTTCACCAAATACTCAACCTCAGCAATGACTCGTTCGGCGCCGAAATACGTATAGCGCTTACCCCAAATCGAGCCGACCGAACAAAAAGTGCATTTAAACGGACAGCCCCTACTGGTATTCATGGTAAAGACCGGTTCAGCTTCCAGCCAAGAGCAGGTGTAATCGTACGGTAGTTTTGCAAAAATATCCCAGGGCTGGAATGGCAGTGAATCTAAGTGATCCAACCTCTTTTCTCTTATAATTCTCTCCTTGACTCCACCATCAGCAATTTCCACAATGGCCCTTTCCCCTTCACCCAGGACAACATGATCTGCGAACTCTGGTATTGTGTCCAAGCCCACCGCGGTGTGCGGGCCGCCAGCGACTAATCTTCCATTCCATAGCCCCTTATTCCGCAGCTTGTCTATTGCCCGGAATATACGTAAGCCATCTCGATAGCAGATAGTATTGACGGAGACACCAACAAGATCAATTCTGTGTTTCTGTAAAAAGCCTTTTTCAATAAAATCTACGCTCTTCAAGTAATTGTCGATAAAATGTACCTTGTGTCCAGCTTCTCTTGCTACGGAGATAAGTGATCCCAGTCCCAAAGGCGGCCTTTTTTCTGTCGTGAAAAAGGGGCTTTTCTTAGGAGCTGCTGGTGTTGTCAGTAGTATATTCATAGTCCTCAGTGAGATTACCTTTGCCAACCATATCATCCAAAACCATGAAGATATCCGTGAATCGATGCCTCCATGTATGTCTTTGCTGACAGGCTCGATAACCCTTCATGGCAATTGCTTTTCTCTCCTTTTCATTTTTCAGATAATATGTAATTTTCTCAACCAGGTCCTGCTGGGTCTCATAGCAGACAATCTCT